>NZ_JBIBGL010000006.1:0-126744 GCF_042956465.1 Embleya sp. NPDC008237 | reverse complement strand
GGCGGAGGGAACGGCGGAGCGGGAGCGGACAGGCGGAGGGAACGGCGGAGCGGGAGCGGACAGGCGGAGGGAACGGCGGAGCGGGAGCGGACAGGTGGAGGGAGCAGCGGAGCGCGGAGCGGACAGGCGGAGGGAACGGCGGAGCGCGGGGCGGACGGGCGGTGGGGGCGGGGACGAAAGGCGTTGGGCGGTGGGGTGCGGGGGTGGGGTGTAGCGGGGGCGGGGGTGTGGTTTTCCGCAGGGGGGTCGGGTGCCGGGCCTCATGGTGTGCGGATCGGTGGTCTCGCAGGCTGGTTCTGCCGGTGGTTCGGGCCCGTTCGTGTGGAGCGCGGCCGCATCGGGTGAGCGAGGAGGTCGGCGGATGCCGAGGAACAGGGTGCGGGCGGCGGCGGTCGCCCAACGGGTGCGGGACACGTCGTCGGTGGTCGTGCGGGCCAGGGGGCTGGTCAAGGAGTACGGGTCGGGACCGTCCCGGGTCGCGGCGTTGGCGGGCGTGGATGTGGACATCGAGCGAGGTGGCTTCACCGCGATCATGGGGCCGTCCGGTTCCGGCAAGTCGACGCTGATGCAGTGTCTCGCCGGGCTGGACACCGCCACCCACGGCAGCGTGGCGATCGGCGGTACCGAGTTGGCCGGTCTCGACGATGTCGCGTTGACCGAACTGCGGCGTGACCGGCTCGGGTTCGTCTTCCAGGCGTTCAACCTGCTGCCCACGCTGAACACCCTGGAGAACATCACGCTGCCGGTGGAGATCGCCGGACGCCGGGTCGACCGGGCCCATCTGGATCGCATCGTCGCGGCCACCGGCCTGGCCGGGCGCCTGCTCCATCGGCCCGCCGAGTTGTCCGGCGGTCAGCAACAACGTGTCGCGGTGGCGCGGGCGTTGCTCTCCCGACCGGAGATCGTCTTCGCCGACGAACCGACCGGGAACCTGGACTCGCGTGCGGGAACCGAGGTACTCGAACTGCTCCGGCACGGCGTCCGCGAGTGGGGTCGGACCGTATTGATGGTCACTCACGACCCGAACGCGGCGGCCTGTGCCGACCGGGTGGTCTTCCTGGCCGACGGCCGGATCGTGGACGACCTGTCCCGGCCGACGGCGGAGGCCGTGTTCGAGCGGATGAGGCGCCTGGACGGCCCCGGACGAAACACCGAACCCGCCCCTGCCCCAGGCGTGCTCGGTCACGGCGCGAACGAGGTGCGCGCGTGACGCTCGCTCGGATCGCGATGCGCGAGGTCGTGGCGCACAAGGCCCGCATGCTCCTGGCCCTGGTGGCGATCGCCCTGGGCACCGCGTTCGTGGCCGGGACGCTGGTGTTCCGCGACTCGGTCACGGCCTCCGCCCGCGCATCGTTCGCGGGATCGACGGCGGACGTGACGGTGACGCCGGCTCGCGACAGCGAGCACCAGGACGGTACCGGGCTGCCTGCGACGCTGCCCGGCCGAGTCCTGGACACCGCGGCCCGGGGCGCCGGCGTCCGCGCCGCCCACGGGCGGGTGCACGTGCCGCACACCGTGGTCCTGGACGGCCGTGGCAAGCCGATGAGTTCGCGCGGGAACACGATCGCCGACTGGTCGACCGATGCCGGGTCCGCGCCACGGGTGACCCGGGGACACGCACCGCTCGCCCCGGCGGAGCTGGTCGTGGCGGCGGACACCGCCGCGGAGCACGGGATCCGGATCGGCGATCGACTGCGGATCATGGCCGTCCCCGGGACCTTCGAGGCCACCGTGGTCGGCCTCGCCCGAGACCGCGCGGACCGGGCCCCCGACGCCGATCTCTTCCTGGAATCCGGCGCCGCACAGCGGCAACTCCTGGGCGCTACGGGCCGGTTCACCTCCATAGCCGTCACCGCCGCGCCCGGCGTGTCGGATGCCCGGTTGCGTGCACAGGTGTCGGCCGCGCTGCCCGATCCCACCGCCTACACCGTCCGCACCCGCGACCGGGAGGCCGCCGCCCGCGGCGATGCCGCCGGCGCCTCGCTGGACGTGGTCACCTACCTGATGCTCGGTTTCGCCGGGATCTCCGTGCTCGTGGGCGTGTTCCTGATCGGCAACACCTTCTCCATGCTGGTCGCCGCGCGGACCCGGCAGAGCGGGCTGCTGCGCGCCGTCGGTGCCCGGCGCGGCCAGGTGAATCGGCTGATCCTGGGCGAGGCGGGGCTGTTGGGCGTCGCCGGGTCCACCCTGGGCCTGACCCTGGGGGTGGCACTCGCGGCCGGGCTGACCCGGTTCGTCGGACCCGATGGCACCGGACCGGCGGCGAGCATGCCGACGGTGCGTTGGTCCACACCGGTGGTCGCGTACGCGGTGGGCGTGTCGATCACCCTGGTGGCCGCCTACGTGCCGGCCCGCCGGGCCGGCCGGGTGTCCCCGATGGCGGCGTTGCTGCGCGCGGCCGGATCCGACGCCCGACGACCGCTGCGCGCCCGCAACATCGTGGCCGGCACGAGCGCCGTGTCGGGCACGGGGGCCCTGCTGCTCGCGGTGTCCACCGAAAACCTGGCAGCGGCGGGGCCGTTGCTCGCGGTCGGCATCCTGCTCACCCTCCTGGGCATCGTGGCGGGCGCGCCGATCCTGAGCGTCCGGGCGGTGCGCGGCCTGAATCGGCTGCTCTCGCGGCACAGTGGACCGATCGGCCGGCTGGCCCGCGGCAACGCGATTCGCGACCCTCGGCGTACCGGCGCCACCGCCTCGGCCCTGATGGTCGGCATCGCGCTGGTGAGCTTCCTGTCCCTGGTCGCCGCGTCGTTGGTGAGCTCGGTCGACGGTCAACTCGAACGCACGGTGAACGCGGACTACTTCGTCCTCTCGTCGCAGCCGATGACCGCGGAGGTGGCCCGCGTCGTCCGGGAGACGCCGGGCCTGGACCACGTCACCGCGCAGCAGACCGTGCGAGCCGACCTGATCACCGCGCACGGCACCGATCGCGACCACGAACTCACCGCGACCACCGAGCGCTTCACCGACGACTTCCGGCCGGCCTTCACCGCCGGTGACGCCCGCTCGACGCTGGCCGCGGGCGGGGACGGTATCACCGTGCCCCAGGCGTTCGCCGACGAGTACCGGCTCGCGGTCGGCGATCCGGTCCAGGTTCGTTTCCACGGCGGCGGCACGGCCCGGCTGCTGGTCGGCGGCATCGTGCGCGAGGGGGACGTCTTCGCCTCCGGCGCGACCTACGTCGGTACCCACGTCGTCCGGGCGCACCTACCCGCCGACCAAATGCCCCTGGACGACGTGTACTTCGCCTCCGCCGCGGCAGGCGCGGACCGGGCCGAGGTCTACGCGGCCCTGGCGAAACGCCTGGACGGTTTCCCGCAGACCAAGGTCCGCGACCGGGACAGCTATCGCAAGGCGCTGCACGACACGGTCGCCTCGGCCCTGGACCTGGTGTACGCGCTGTTGGCGCTGGCGATCCTGGTGGCCGTCCTGGGCGTGGTCAACACCCTGGCCCTGTCCGTGGTCGAACGCAGCCGGGAGATGGCGCTGCTGCGGGCTCTGGGCATGACCCGGCGGGGCGTGCGCCGGATGATCCGGGCGGAGGCGGTCCTGATCGCCGTGGTCGGCGCCGTCCTCGGTCTGCTGCCCGGCCTGGCCTGGGGCGCGGCCACGCAGCGCGTCCTGGCCGGCAAGGGTCTGGACACGCTCACCGTGCCCTGGCCGACCTGCGCGGCCGTCCTGGTCGGCGCGGTCGTCGCCGGCACCCTCGCCGCCTGGCTCCCGGCCCGGCGCGCCGCCCGCGTGCAACCGCGCGAGGCGATGGCCGGCGCGGGATGAGCCGGCCGAGCGGCCGATGACCCGCCCCATCGGGCCGGCCGGGTCGGGTGAGAGGCTCGAAGCACCGAGACGACGTGGGCGAGCGAAGCGAGGAAGGGTGTCGGAGGATTCGGGTCGAAGGCCGGCCGTGGCACGCACGCGCGGATTCGCGGCCCCGGTGCGGGCCGGCGCAAGGGCCGTCGCGGACGCGGTTCGGGTGCTCTTCGTGGGTGCCGTGACCGCCGTGCCGACGGCGCTCTTTCTGTTCGGGGCGGGCCTGGTGTACGCGGGCGCCCTCCGGTCCCGCCCGCGCCGGCGCGTGTTGCGCCCGATCGCACGCGGCGCACGGGCGTTGACCGACCTGGAGCGCAGGCGCCTGGCCGAGCCGACCTCCCGCACCGCGACCCGCCACGACCCGCCCGGTCCGGGCGCGGCCCACCCCGACCGGGCCGGGCCGGCCCCCACCGAGCCGGGCCCGAGCCACCCCACCCCGAACGATCCGCGGCGCCTGATCCGCTATCTCGCGGCGCGCGTGCCGATCGGGCTGCTCGGTGGTGCCCTGCTCGGCCTCATCGGCGGCGGGGCCGGGTTCGCCGCGGTGATGGTGGGGGCGTGGCTCGCGGGCAGTCCGAACACCACCACGACCGACGTACTGATCCTGATCCCCTGCGGACTGGCCCTGTTCGCCCTGGCCCTGTACGGCCTGGTCGGACTCGCGGACACCGATCGGGCCCTGGCCCGGCGCCTGCTCGAACCGGACCGGAGCGAGGTACTGCGCCGTCGGGTCGACGAGTTGGCCGCGAGTCGGGCGGGCGTGGTGGAGGCTGTGCACGAGGAACGTCGGCGCATCGAACGCGATCTGCACGACGGGGTGCAGCAGCGCCTGGTCGCCCTGGGCATGTTGCTCGGCCGGGCCCGGCGCGGCGGCGACCCCGCGCGCACCGACGAGTTGTTGCGGCAGGCGCACGAGCAGACCCAACAGGCGCTGACCGACCTGCGGGACGTGGCGTGGCGGATCCATCCGACCGGATTGCACGACGGCGGGCTGCGCGCGGTGTTGGAGACGATCGCCGAACGGGCGCCGGTACGGGTCGCGTTGACCTACGACGTGGCCGTGGAGCCGGCGCCGATCGTGGCCACCGCCGTGTACTTCGTGGTCGCGGAGGCGGTCACCAACACGGTCAAACACGCGCGCGCCGACGCCGTCACGGTGTGCGTCCTCGGCGCCGGCGCCGAGGGTGACCCGGTTCGGGTACGCATCGTCGACGACGGCGTCGGCGGCGCGGATGCCGCCGGCGGCGGCCTCTCCGGGCTGGCCCGCCGAGTCGCCGCCCTGGACGGAACCCTGCGGGTGGACAGTCCGCCCGGAGGCCCCACCACGATCACCGCGGAGATGCCGTGCGCATAGTCCTGGCCGACGATTCGGCCCTGCTGCGGGAGGGGTTGGCCCGCCTGCTCGCCGACGAGGGACACGACGTGGTCGCGAGCGTCGGCGACGGCGACGCCATGGTCGAGGCGGTCGCCGCGCACGTCCCCGACGTCGTGGTGGCCGACGTGCGCATGCCGCCCACGCACACCGACGAGGGGCTGCGGGCGGCCCTGGAGGTCCGCCGCCGACAACCGGGGGTGGGCGTGCTGGTGCTCTCCCAGTACATCGAAAAGCGGTACGCCGTCGAGCTGTTGACCCACGACGGCGCGGCCGTGGGCTACCTGCTCAAGGATCGGGTCGCGCACGTGGACGACTTCCTGGACGCGCTGGCCCGGGTCGCCGCCGGCGGCGCCGCGTTCGATCCCGAGGTGGTGCGCCAACTCCTGGCCCGGACCAGCCACGTCGACCCGCTGGACCGGCTCACCCCCCGCGAACGCGAGGTATTGGCACACATGGCCGAGGGCCGCACGAACGCCGCCATCGCCCGGACCCTGCACGTGTCGCAGAGCGCGGTGGAAAAGCACGTCAACGCGATCTTCGAACGTCTCGACCTGGCCCACCCGGCCGGTTGCGGATACAGCCGCCGGGTCCTGGCGATCCTGCGCTACCTGGGCTCCTGACCAAGGCCCGCACGGCGCGCACTTCACGCCCCCGGTCCGGGCGAGCGCTCGCGGGTGCTTGTCCGCCGCGCGGTCACCCGGCGGCAATCCGCCGCCGGCGACCCGCAATTGAGTACCCGTACTCATCCCCGTGTCGGGTTCGCGGTGGTGGGGTGAACCGCATGACACACCACGAGGTTCCGCCCCGGTTCGCGCACCGTCGCGCCGCAGCCGGGTCCCGACGTGGTTCGCGGGCGGCTCCGATCATCGCCACCGCATTGACCGTTCCCGTCGCAAGTGTGCACTTCGCCCTGCTCGGGCTGAGTGCGATGGCCTTCGACTCCTGCGACTCCGCCGCCGACTGCCCGGCCGCCGGCGCGGCGGTGAACCGCGCCGCACTCGTCGCCGTCGTGGCCGTTCCGGTCGCACTGACGTCGTGGTTGTGGCCCGACACCCGCACCTACAACCGACACCGGTGGGCTCACCTCGGCGCCTACGTGGCGCTCGCCGGCACCTCCGCCGGACTCTTCCTCACCGTGCCCGTGGGCCGCTGACCGACCCGCACCGCCCACCTTCGGCCGATGCCGGGCGGGGACCGATCCCCGTTCGATCCCCGCCGGGTCGGGTCGAGATCCCGACGACGCCGTCGTGCCCGGCCCCGGGCTCCGCCCCGTGTCGGATCCGTGGCCGCGGCGTCACCGACCCGGGCCGGATGACGTCGCCTACGGAGCTCTCCTCCCGACTCGTGCCCTCGGCGGGCGAACCACGCGGGGTCACCCCCGACACCGCAAGCCTGGCGCACCGGACGATGTCTGAAAACGCCTTTCAGCCTGAGCCGAAACCTGCTGGTCCGAGGGCGTTCGAGGACGCACACTGTCGTGGTCCTCCCGACGCCGCGCCGACCGGGAGGCCACTCGCCACAGGGCATCCCGGGCGCAACGGACACGACCATGGGGGTACACCGGTGCTGCGCATCCACTTCACCGCGGACGACCTGGCCCGGACCCGACTCGCCACGACGGTCGGAGCGGTGGCCGAGACGTATCACGGCCTGGAGTTGTTGCTCGGGCCGCGCAGACCGCTGCCCTTCCGGGCCTGGCGCACCGCGGTGACCGACCGGACGGACACGGCGACCGGCCCGCTCACCGCGCTGATGCCGGTGCGCGGCCCCGGCCTGGATCTGCGCACGCTGGTGGGGGACTCCTTCTCGCTCGACGAGGGCATCGAGAACCTGCTCGCGGTGCCCACGCGGCGGCTGCGCAAGGAAATGGCGAACCTGACCTTCGCACCGGGCCACTCCACCTGGGTGCGCGACTTCCTGGACGGCGGCCGGGAGCCGCGCCGCGAGTTCGCCGACGCCCTGCGCGCCTTTCACGACGTGACGCTCGCGCCGTTCCAATCCCGGGTACGGTCCCACCTGGAGTCGGTGCGAAACGTGTACGCGCGCACCCTGCTCGACGGCGGCGTCGACCGCCTGTTGGCCGAGTTGTGCGTGCCGCTCGTGCGCTGGAAGCCGCCGGTCCTGGAGGTGGACTATGACAAGAAGGACGAGGACATCCGGCTCGGTGGCCGAGGGCTGGTCATCGCGCCGACCGTGTTCCTGTGGCGGAAGCTGATGCTGCTCCACGACACCGAGGACGAGAACGCGCCGTACCTGCTCGCCGTCCCCACCGTGCGCGAACCGCGCGACGGCGCCGCGCTGTGGGAGCCCGGCGCGGCCGACGGCCGGGCACTCGGCGCGCTCCTGGGACAGACCCGCGCCGCCGCGCTGACGGTGATCAACGACGGGTGCAGCACCACCGAGTTGGCCCGTCGGTTGGACATGTCGGCGGCGTCCGCGAGCCAACACGCGACCATCCTGCGCAACGCCCGCCTGATCACCACCACCCGCCGCGGCGGCGCCGTCCTGCACACGCTGACCCCGCTGGGCCTGGAACTCCTCGGCAGCGACCCCCTCCACCCGGCCCACACCTGACCGGCGCCCCACCGGAGGCCACCGGCGCCGTACCCGGCGACAGCCCCCACGCGCGGACCACGTGGGGGCTGTCGACGTCGCACCCGGCCGGGTGCCGGGCCTCGCCCGTACGTTTCGCGGCCCGCCGCCCGTGCGGCGTGGCGCGGCCGGATACGGGCTACGAGAGGCGGGTGGAGTCGGCCGTCTTCGCCCGGCGGCGCCCGGAACCGAGCAGCGGGACGATGTTGAGCAAGAGACCGACGATCGCCACGCCGGTGACCAGGTTGGCACCGGGCCGATAGGCGCCGAAGTCGGTGTCCCCGGCACTGGCGCCGGTGGTGACGGCGGTGACCACGGCGAGGACGAGTGCCGCGCCGACCTGGCCGGAGGTCTGCACCAGGCCGGAGGCGAGACCCTGTTCGGAGTCCTCGATGCCCTCGGTGGCCTGGGACATGATCGAACTGAAGCCGAATGCGAAGCCGCCGCCGAGGAGCAGCATGGTGGGCAGCACGGTGAAGGCGTAGTTCGGTGTGCTGCCGGCGGTGGCGAGGAACCAGGCGTAGCCCAGGCTCATCGAGGCCATCGACGCGATCAGCAGCGGCGCGGTGCCGTAGCGGTTGATCAGGCGTCCGGTGAACGGCGATCCGAAGGCCACCACGAGGCCCGCGGGCAGCAGCGCCAGCGCCATCCGCAGCGCGGACCAGCCCAGACCGTCCTGGAGGTAGAGCGTCATCATGAACTGGAAGCTCATGTACGAGCCCATCAGCGCGACGATGCTCAGGTTGGCCCGCACGACCGTGCCGATCCGCAGGATGCCGAAGCGCACCAGCGGGTGGGCGAGTCGTTTCTCGACGAACACGAAGGCGGTGAGCAGGGCTGCGGCCAGCACGATCGAGCCGAGCGTGATGGGTGCGGCCCAGCCGCGCTCGGGCGCGGAGACGACGGTGTAGACGGCGAGCAGCATGCCGCTGCTGAGGGTGGCGGCGCCGACCAGGTCGTGGCCGCCGGAGTCGGCGGGGCGGTCGCGCGGGATCAGTACGTAGCCGGCGACCAGGGCCAGGATGGCCAGCGGTACGGGGGTCAGGAAGGTCCAGCGCCAGCCGAACTCGGTGAGCAGTCCGCCCAGGATCAGGCCGGAGGAGTAGCCGCTGGCGCCGAAGACGGAGAAGACCGAGAGCGCTCGGTTGCGGGCCGGGCCCTCCGGGAACGTCGTGGTCAGGATGGACAGTGCGGTCGGCGCGGTGAAGGCCGCGGCCAGACCCTTGATGAAACGGCTGGCGATGAGCAGGCCGCCGCTGTCCACCAGGCCGCCCAGCAGCGAGGCGGCGGCGAACACCGCGAGGGCGATCAGGAACACCCGGCGGCGGCCGAGCAGGTCGGCGGTGCGACCGCCGAGCATCATCAGACCGCCGTATCCGAGCACGTACCCGTTGACGATCCACTGCAACGAGGTCGCGGACATGCCCAGTTCGTGACCGATCGAGGGCAGCGCGACACCCACCATGGACACGTCGAGGCCGTCCAGGAAGAGCACGAGGCACAACACGGCCAGGACGCCCCAGAGTCTGGGGGTCCAGTGCGGGGCGGACGTCGTCGGGTCGGATGCGGCGGACGTGGGGGCGGAGTTCTCGCGGGAGGACGGTCCCGCGTAGGTCTCGACTGTTGGGGCCATGGGGAGGAACTTATATGCGCACGCATTGAATGTCTACGCATTAAATGTGGGTGCAATAAATTTGCTTGCATGTTATGACGGGTGGCGTTACCGTGACGCGATGAAGACCGAGGAGCCGCTGATCGAGAGCTGGCGCAACCTGTTGTCGCAGTACAGCCGGGTCGCCCACGAACTCGATCGTGCCCTCCAGGCGGACCACTGCCTGACCATGAGCGACTACGAGGTCCTGGATCGGCTGATCGCCGCCGACGGCTGCAAGGCCCGCATCCACGACCTGGTCGGCGACCTGCACCTGAGCCAGAGCGCCTCCTCGCGCGCGGTCGCCCGCCTGGAGAAGTGCGGCCTGGTGGAACGCGCGATGTGCGACACCGACCGCCGCGGCGTGTTCGTCACCGCCACCGACCGCGGCCGAGCCCTGCACATCGAGGCCCGCCGAACGCAACTCGCCGTCCTGCGAAAGCACTTGACCTGACCCGGCCGCCCGGCCCCCGCATTCGCCCGCCGTACGCTCGCGCCCGCGCCGCCGACCCACGCGCGCAGGCGTCGGCCACGGCGCACCCCCGGGCGGGTCCCGGACCGGCGCGGGGCACCCCCGGCCGGCGACGGCGTGCCGATGGACGTCCGGGGTGGGGTAGCGTCGCACGCATGTCCGCAGCCCCGAAGGTCCGTCCCTACCTCCCCGCCGACGAGGACGCCGCGGTCGACGTCTGGTCCCGGGCGGGCCGCATCGCACATCCCTTCATCCCGGGCGAGGGGGAGGGCGAGCGCGAGCGGAAGATGCGCGAGATCTACCTCGTGCACGCCGACAACTGGGTCGCCGAGGTCGACGGCCGGGTGGTCGCGCTCCTCGGGCTCATCCTCGGCGAGGTCGACGGCGTGAACTGCCGTGAGATCGGCGGCCTGTTCGTGGCGCCGGAGGCACAGGGCACCGGCGTCGGCCGACTGCTCGTCGAGCACGCGGCGACGCTGCACGGCGCGCTCACGCTGGAGGTCTACGAGAAGAACACCCGGGCGCGCGACTTCTACGCCCGGGTCGGTTTCACCGAGCACAGCCGCCGCACCGACGAGGCCTACGGCGAGATCATGCTCAAACTCGTCCGCCCGGCTCCGCGAGCCTGAACCCCGGTACGCCGGCCCCGCATCGACACCGCAAGTCCGGCCCCGGCGCCGGGACTTCGACCCCGGACGGGCCCGGCCCCGGCATCGCGACCGCGAACCGTCACGGGATCCGGATCCCGGGCCCCCGAGCCGAGATCCCGCCCCCGACCCGCCCGGCCGGAGCGACGTGCGCTCCGGCCGGGCGGGTCGCATGCGGCGGTGTGCCGGGCGATTCGCGCTCTACCGGCCGTAGTCCCGACCGACGACGAGGGGCTGTCCGGCCCAGTCGACATCGGTGAGGTCCTGCCCCGCATCGATCCGACCCAGCACCGTGTACTGGTAACACGGGAACCGGATACAGACGACGGGATGACTCACGCCGTGCAGCACGGGAAACCCGGTGCGATTGGCGACCGAGAGCACCGGTCCGGTGACGGCGTAGCCGGCGTCGCCGCGATCCTCGATCACCCGCGCGGGAACGACCGTCCGCGTCCCGGTCGAGTTGTCGCCGGTGTAGACACACAGACTGGCCGCGGGACAGGCCGCGGCGTCGGCGACGTCGGCACGGGCCGCCGGGGCCGGGGCGAGCGCGCCCAGGAGCGTACCCGCTGCGGCGCCTGCGGCGATGGTGGCCAATTTACGCATCATGCGAATGCCTCACTCTCGATGGAAGAACCGGTCGACCTCGACGGGTCGACGGGTCTGCGTCGGATCCACGCCGCTTGATCGGCGGGCTCCGACGCAGGCCACGCTGCCGCATCGACAGCGGTGCGTGAAACCCCATTTACGGACAGTGGCGAGGCACGCCGTTTCGGCCGCATTACCGACCGCCGATACCCATCGCAACCCGGAATGTAATTGTTCCACTACGGACAGTAAAGCCCATGGAATCGCCTCGCCGAGGCTCCGCCGAGCCCCCGGCGGCGTCACCCGGCTGACATCTCGCGGCCCGAATCACGCGGTTCACCCACCCGCTCTCGGCCACATCCCCCTGGCCGAAACCGCCACGATCGCCGCACCACCGCATCGAGTGCGCACCGCGTACCGCAGTCGCGCGAACGGCCGTACGCTCAGCGAGAGTCCGCCTCCGCCGCGGTCGCGACGGCGGCGCGGCCGGCTTCCAGACGGGCGGCCGGCAGTCGGAACGGCGAGCAGGACAGGTAGTCCACGCCGACCTCGTGGAAGAAATGGATCGACTCCGGATCGCCCGCGTGTTCCCCGCACACCCCGATCCGCAATCCCGGCTTCGCCCGCCGGCCCTCCTGCGTGGCCAGGTCCACCAACCGCCCGACGCCGGCGCGGTCGATGGTCTCGAACGGCGAGACGCCGAGGATGCCCCGCTCCAGGTAGCCGGCCAGGAAGGACGCCTCGGCGTCGTCGCGGGACAGGCCCCACGTGGTCTGGGTCAGGTCGTTGGTGCCGAACGAGAAGAAGTCCGCGACCGGCGCGATGGTCGCGGCGGTCAGCGCGGCCCTGGGCAGTTCGATCATGGTGCCCACCGGGCAGTGCACCGGGAACCCGGCCGCCCGCCCGACCTCGGCCAGGACCCGTTCGACCTCCGCGCGCACGATGCGCAGTTCCTCGACGGTGGCCACGAGCGGGATCATGATCTCCGCCCTCGGGTCCCCGCCGGCGCGCACCCGCGCGACCACCGCCTCGCCGACGGCCCGCACCTGGGTGGCCACCAGCCCGGGAATCGTCAGCGCCAACCGCACCCCGCGCAGTCCCAGCATCGGATTCTGCTCGTGCAGACGTTCGATCGCCTCGTGCACCCGCACCGCATGCGGGTCGGGATCCTCGCCCCGGGCCCGGGCCTTGGCCAAGCGGACCGCGGACTCGGTGTGGTCGGGCAGGAATTCGTGCAGCGGCGGGTCGAGCAGCCGAATGGTCACCGGCAGGCCGTCCATCGCCGCGAGCAGTTCGGTGAAGTCCGCACGCTGGAGCGGCAACAGGGCGTCCAAGGCGAGCCGGCGGTCCGCGTCGGTGCGGGCCAGGATCAAATCCTCGACGAGCGGACGACGCGATCCCAGGAACATGTGCTCGGTACGACACAGCCCGATCCCGCGAGCGCCGAAGCGCCGGGCCCGGGCCGCGTCCGGGGCCGTGTCGGCATTCGCCAGGACCTGCAATCGCCGTACCGCGTCCGCCTGTTCCAGGAAGCGGGCGACCGCCTCGACCACGCCGGCGGAACGCACGCCGGTCTCCAGGTAGCGGGTCACCGCCGACGGCACCAGCGGCAGCGCGCCCGCGTACACGGTGCCGGCCGTACCGTCCACCGAGATCGTGTCGCCCTGTTCGAGCACTCTCCCGTCGGCGCCGGTGCAGCGTCCGCCCTCGACGTCGATGTCCAGGTCGGCCGCGCCGCACACGCAGACCTTGCCCATGCCCCGGGCCACCACCGCCGCGTGGCTGGTCTTGCCGCCCCGACCGGTCACCACGGCCTCGGCGGCGATCATCCCGGGCAGGTCGTCCGGGCTGGTCTCCGGGCGCACCAGCACGACCCGTTCGCCGCTCGCGGCCCGCCGGGTGGCCTCGGCCATGTCGAACACCGCCGCGCCGACCGCGGCACCGGGGGAGGCGGGAACCCCGTGCGCCAGCGGTGCGGCGTCCGCGTCCGCGTCGAAGCGCGGGAACGTCAGCTGGTCCAGTTGTCGGCCGTCCACCCGGGACAGCGCCTGCGGCCAGGTGATCGTGCCCTCGTCCACGAGTGCACAGGCGATCCGGAAGGCGGCCTCGGCGGTCCGTTTGCCGACCCGGGTCTGCAGGATCCACAACCGGCCGCGCTCGATGGTGAACTCGACGTCGCAGAGGTCGCGATAGTGCCCTTCGAGCAGCCGCAGCACCTCGGTCAGACTCGCGTACGAGCCCGGATCCAGCTCCTCGAGGTCCTGGAGCGGCAGCGCGTCCCGGACCCCGGAGACCACGTCCTCGCCCTGCGCGTCGGGCAGGTAGTCGCCGTACACGCCCGCCCGCCCCGTGCCGGGGTCGCGGGTGAAGGCGACGCCGGTCCCCGAGTCCGGTCCCGAGTTGCCGAACACCATCGCCTGCACGGTCACCGCCGTGCCCAGGTCGTCCGGGATGTGCTCGCGCCGGCGATAGACCCGGGCCCGCTCGCCGTTCCACGATCGAAAGACCGCCAGGACGGCGCCGGCGAGTTGTTCGCGCGGGTCCTGCGGAAACTCCTCGCCCGCCTCCTCGCGCACGATGCCCCGGAACTCCCGGACGATCTCCGTCAACTCGCCCACGCCCAGCCCGAGATCGTCGGCCACTCCCGCGCGCAGCCGATACCGGGTGAGCACCTCCTCGAAGCGCGCCGCGGGCACGCCCAGCACGGTGGCCCCGTACATCTGCACCAGTCGGCGATAGGAATCCCACGCGAAGCGCTCCCGGCCGCTCGCCGCGGCCAGGCCGAGCACCGAGGCGTCGTTGAGGCCGACGTCGAGGATCGTGTCCATCATGCCGGGCATGGAGAACCGGGCGCCGGAGCGCACCGAGACCAGCAGCGGGTCGTCGGCCCCGCCCAGTCGCCGCCCGATCGAGTGTTCCAGGCGGGCGAGGTGTTCGGTGATCTCCTCGGGCAGTCCGCTCGGCGGCGCGCCCGTGCGCAGGAAGGCCCGGCACGCGTCCGTGCCGATCGTGAATCCCGGCGGCACGGGCAGCCCCAACCGGGTCATCTCGGCGAGGTTCGCGCCTTTGCCGCCGAGCAGGTCGGCCTGATCCCGGGAACCTTCGCCGAACTCGTACACGTACGCGGTCGCCATGGGGCATCCCTTCCCGCGCGGTGGGCCCGCGACGAACGGCCCGTACCGACGCGTGCCGCCGGGCGCGACCGGCGCGGCTGCCCGTCCGGTCCGCCGAGAAGGTCCGCCGGCATCCGGGCCGGGCTCGGGACGCGCCCGTCCGCGGCCGACCCGTCGCGATCGTCACGACGTCGACACCGGCTGTCTTTCAGGGTAACGCCGTGTCGGATCGACGCCGAGCCGTCCCGTCCCGGCGGCCGTCCGGGACGATCCGCGACGGGCGGCGGGCGCCGCGCGGCGGGATTCCCGGCCCGGCCGGGGACCGTGCCGACGTCGGTCAGCCGGCGGTCAGTCGCAGCACCAGGTCGGCCCGGTCGACGACCTCGCGGACCGGGTCGGGCGCGACCTCGGCGGCGCGGGCGGCCTCGGCCAGGTCGTCGGGATCGCTCCGGGCGAGGTCGGCCACCGTACGATCGCCGAGCAGGTCGGCCAGTCGCGCGGTGCGGGAGACGCCGAGGAGGTGCCGCGCGGGCATGGCCCGGACCTCCTCCGGCCCGCCGGCGGCCAGGATCTCCCGGGTGTGGGTCGAGGCGAAGGCGTGCGCGATGGCCTGCCGGGTGACGTCGGTCCAGCCGGCGGCTCCCCGCGAGTCGGTGGGCTGCCCGCAGTAGAACCCGAATCCGCCGAACGAGGCGGTGAAGCGGCGGTTGCGCAGTTGGTCGACGCTCAACGTGCCGTCGGCGGCGGCGGTGAAGTCGGCCAGCACGACCCAGGGTTGGGTGGGGCACGGCGGGCACGGGCGGGTGCCGGTCTCCGAGATCCGGGACGAACAACCGGTGGTCTCCTGACGGGGGTCGTCCTCCCCCTCCACGTACACGTCGGGCAGGGTGTCCAGCACACCGAGCGTGAAGCCCTCGCGGACCCGGCTGTACTCGCACGCGGTGTCCTCGCAGCCGCAGCCGGCCGCCGCCACGGGCGCGGTGAGGCACTCGTCGTAGCGCACCGCGAGGTAATACGTACGCCCGGGTTCGCGGCGCCCGCGCACCGGCGCGCACCACGGGTCGGTCGGCGGCGGGCAGCCGTCGGTGCCGCCCGGCAGCGCGTCGCGCACGTCCACCCTGATCCGGTGGTCGACCACGATCTCGTCCCCGTACGGGCCCAGCACGTAGCCGGGCGAGACGTCCAGCAGCCAGGGCAACCGACCCCCGTCGCCGTAGCGCACGGTACGCACCCCCACCCCGCACACCACACCCCACCCGTGCAGCAACCGGTTGTGCCGGCGCATGCGCTCCAGCAGCCAGACACCGGTCTGGGCGAGATCCTCCGGGCCGACGAGTTGGCCGCCGAACCAGCGCGGGCGCAGCCGCCCGGCCGCGTTCCCGGCCAGGCAGTCACCGCATCCGCAGGACGAGGTGCCCCCGCCGCCTCCCCCTCCGCAGCCGCAGCCGCCCTGCCCGGCGACCGCGATGGGCCGGATCGTTTGCTCGTGCACGCTCAACGTCCCTCAGCTCCTCGATATGCGTCGTCTCGATGGCGCCCCGCGCCCCATTCCCCCGGCCGACACCCTCCGGGCGATCGCGCACGCCGGCGCCGCGCGCCCGGGTCGGCGCTCACTCGGGCGCCACCTCGAACGCGAGGTGCACGAACCCGCCGGGGTCGCCGTCGAACAGTTCGACATCGACGCTCGACCGGGCACCGAGCGCGGTGATCGGCGGCGCCGGCAGCAGGCTCTGCTGCCCCGACCAGATCGAGAACAGCGTCTGGTTGTCCAACCCCGTCCCCGGGAAGTCCGCGTCCAGCGGCAGGGCCGGCTCGTCGGCGCCCACCGCGGGCACCGCGATCGCGGCCGACGAGCGCACCTGGAGCAGGAACGCGGCAGCCGGTTCGCCCGCGACCGGGAGCCGTGCCCCCGCTGCCTCGAACACGTACGTCACCGACTCCGGATGCTCCTCGGACCGCTTCGCCGTACCGGGCCCCAGAGCCAGCCGGCGGAACCCGGCGAGCCGGTCCCCCTCGCGCACCGCCTGGAACAACCGGACCCAGCCGTCCGGTTCGGCCGTCGCGGCGTCGGCGAGCGCCCGGTCCACGGTGAGTTCGACGTGCGGGGTGCGCACGAAACGGGCCCGGTCCCGGCGCAGCGGCCCGTCGGCGCCCAGACGCGATCCGCCATGCGGCCACACCCGCACCAGTCGCGGCGCGACCGCGGCCTTCGCGGTCGGCGGGGGCGGCGGCGTGAACACGTGCAACTCGCCGCCCTGCGTGCCGTTTCCGGACGGGAACGGCGGCACCGCCGGGAGCGGGGCCCGGTCCACCAGGGCGGCCAGGCCGGTGTCCTTGGCGTTGCCGGGGACCAGCGCCCACAGCGCGTCGCGGTCGGCCGCGGTGAGCGCGGTGCCCACCAGGTCCGGGTCCAGGGCCAGACCGTCCGGGTCCTGCGCCTTCGGCGGCCCGGCGACGGGCACCCGGGCGCCGACCACGAACACGGTCGAGGTGAGCAGGCCGTTCCCCTCCACCTCGACCGCGTACGCCACCCCCTCGCCACCGGACGGCACGGTGACCCGGGTGAGGGCGCCGCCGGTACGGGTCAACCGCAGCCGCCGCACGCCGGTGTGGTCGAGCTGCCACAGGCCCAGCCACGGATTCGGCGCGTCGAACGCCGCGTCGGCGAGCGGCCGGTCGAAGGCGATCTCCAGGCGCTTGTCGGCCACGAACGCCCGCCACGTGGCAGCCGTCGCGGCGGCGCCGACCTGCGGCCACAGTGCGGTGATCCGGGGCGGGAGGGTGGGCCCGGCGCAGCACCGGTCCACCCGCTCGGCCAGGCACATCAGCAGGTCGAACAACACCCGGTTGGAGTACACGACCGGCCGCGCGGTCACCGCGTCCAGGTCCGGCGCGCGTTCCGGCTCGTAGGTCACGGTCGCCAGGACCAGACAGTCGTCCTCGCACCCGCATTCGTGCTCGACCGTGTCGGCGACCGACTCGCGTCGATCGAAGTCCGCGCCGTGCCGGGCGGGGAAGATCGCCGCGCACTGCTCCTCGGTCAGCCCGACCGGATCCGGCTCCCCCGCGGTGATCCGGATCCGGAAGCGCTCCAGGGTGAGCGAGGGCACGCACTCCTCGCGCACCTCGCAGTCCACCACCGGCATCCGGACGAACTCGGTCCCGCATTCGTGCCGGCACAGCCGCACCGCGACGATGCCGTCCCGGACCGGTTCGCCGTGCGGTGCGCCGGCGCAGTCGGTGGGTTGGTACGGCTCGTCGATGCGCACCGGGCGGTCCACCACGACCAGCCGGCCGTGCCCATCCACCGCGACGCCGGGGAAGACGGTCAACGCGCCGTCGTCGTGCAACTCCGCGTCCAGCCCGCACAACACGCCGGGGCCCAGGCCCAGCCGGGCCGACGTGGCGGCGATCCGTCGGTGGTAGTCCTGTTCGAGCTTCCAGTGCCGGACGTCCATCAGCTTGCCCGGGTGGAAGCGGTTGCGTACCGGCGGCGCGGGCGCCGCGTCCGCGCCCCCGTCGCAGCCGCATCCCGTGTCCGCCGCGTGGTCCTGACGGTGCTGACTCACTTGTGCTCAACCCCTCGGAGATGGTCCGGTGGTCGACCCGCGACCGCCTGGTGTGGGAAGCGTCGTGTCGAGGCGTGCCCCGAGCGGACCGCCGACGTGCGCCGCGGCCGGTCCGGGCAACCGGATCCCGGTGCCGAGCGCGGTGCCGGCGCCCGCGGCCCGGGCCGGCGGCGAGCCGGCGACCCGGGTGTCGATGCCGACCAACCCCGGGATGGCGCCGGGCCGTTCGACCCGCACCCGGGCGAACACGTGGGCCGGGCGCTCCCGTTCGACCACATGGGCGATCTCGGGCAGCGCGTCGGCGTGCTCCGGCGGGACGTGCACGCACACCCGGTGGGCGAACGCTGCGTACAGCGGCAGTCCGCGCTCCTGCGCCGAAACCAGGTGGGCGCCGTCGAGCACGGCGGTGGCGTCCAGGACCGGCGGGCCCGGATCCGCGACGTGCACCGCGGTGTCCCGGCCGAGTCCGCCGCTGCCCAACCGCCAGATCCCGGCCTCGAGCAACGGTTCGGACAGCCGCACGCGGACGCCGGTCTCCCGGGCGACCGCCGCGATCAGCCCGGCGGGTGTGCCGCGGCGGCCGTGCGCGGCGTACGCCCCGGCGACGTCCGCACGGCGCGTGGCCGGATCGGCGGAGCGGGACGGCGCGGCGTCCACCCAGCCGGCGAGCCGCTCCAGCCACGGGTCGTCCGGGCGGTCCGGGGCCGAGCCCGGGTCGAGCGAGGCGGGCAGTTCCTCCAACGCGCGCACCGACGCCTCGTGTGCGCCGGCCAGCAGGCCCAGCAGCCGGCCCAGCGTGCCCGAACCGTCGTCGTCGCCGGTGTACGCGGCGGGCAGCGCGTCCAGCAGACCCCGACCCACGTGTTCGACGCGCACGTCGTCCACGCGTGGTGTACCGCTCCCGTCGCCGAGCAGTTCGACCGCGATCCACAACCGGGCCCCGGGCGCGGCCGGAGCGCTCAGCACGCGCACGTCGAGGCCGTCGAGCGGGCCGGCCCGCCAGCGGCCCGGGGCGGTCGGCACGGGCGCGTCGTCCGCGTCGGCGCTCGCCGCATCGGGCGGCTCGGGTGGCTCGGGCGGGCCGCCGGTCGGTGCGCGCATCGTCCACAGCCGTACGTGCGTGCCGGGCGGCGCGGGCTCCGCGAGCAACACCCGGACCCGATCCCAGTGTTCGATGCCGGGCGGCTCGATCGGCGCGGGCAGCACGACGATGCCGCGGGTACCGGTGCGCCGGGCACCCAGGCGGGCGATCCCGCCCGGGCCCGCCACGAACACGCGCCCGCATCGGTCGACGGCGATCCCGGCGAGGTCGCCGACGGCCAGGACCCGGGCCGGTGAGCCGTCGTCCGGAACCAGGACGAGCCCCGGTCCCGGCCGCTGCCCGGCGCCGCCGACCACGAGCACCCCTTCGGGCCCCCGGATTGCCGCCGACCCGCCGATCCGCTCGCGGGCCGCGCGCAGCGCCGGGTCCTCGGCGGGCGGCGGATCGGTCCACGGGGCGAGGTACTCGCCGGTGTCGGCACGCACGACCATGCCCCGCGCTCGCCCCGCCCGGACCGGCCGCCCGTCCCCGGGCTCGTCCCCCACCACCAGCAGCCGGCCGCCGTCGAGCAGCCACAGCCCACGCGGCCTGCGCAGCGCCGCGGGGTCGCCGGTCGCCACGTCCAGGCAACCCAGTACGCACACCGTGTGATCGCAGCCGTCCACCCGCAGCACCCGGCCGTGCCCCGGATCGGCGACCAGGACCGTGCCGTCGCCCGAGACGACCAGTCCCAGCGGCCCGCCGGCGGGATCGAGGTCGGCGACGGCGAGCGGTTCGAGGGCCGCCGTGCCCGGACCCAGCACCACCCGCTCGCCGTCCGCGCGCACCCCCTCGAAGCGGGCTCCTGGCCAGCGCCCCAGCGCATTGACCCAGCGGTAGCCGGTCGCGCCGCTCACGACCCCTCCACCCCCATCCACGCGATGTGCCAGCCCAGTTCGGTGCGCACCAGGTTCGGCGTCTCCGGATCCGCGAGCACCTGCGCCGGATTCAGCGGCAACGTCGTGGTGCCGCCGGCGGCACCGCCGATCCGCCCGGCGGGCAGCGGCACCACCACGGTCAGCCGTCCCGGTTCCGCGCCGTCCACGTACGGCGTCCCGTCGAGCACACACGCCTGGCCCCCGGGTGCGGCGGACCCGCTCAACTCCCGGTCGCCGTCGAGCCGGACCGTGTAGGCGGGCGTGTCCTCGAAGCCCGCCGCGCCGGTGTCCACCACGGTGCGCAGCCCGATCACCACGCCCGAGGCCGGGTCCTGGACGGCCGACCACACGGTGCCGAACGCACTCGTCGCGCCGCCGGCCACGTACGGCGTCGGGAGCACCGCCAGGATCCGGCGCCCGGCCGAGTCCGGCGGCGCGGTCAGCGCGCAGCCGCGCACGGCCACCGTCGCAAGCAACACGTCCAGCCCTTCGCGCAGTTCGGCCGGGGTACGCCAGCCGACCGTCGGCCCGTCGGCGAACCGCACCGCCCCGACCACGCCGCAGGCCCCGGCCCGGGTGCGCACGTCCGCCTCGTCGTCCTCGGTCCAGCGCAGCGTCAGGCAGAACGGCACGTCGCCGCCGTCCGGCCCGGCGGCCACCGCCGGCACGTCCAACTCGGCGCCGTCCGGCAGGATCAGGTCGCGCCCGAACGCGTCCAGCGCGTAGCCCGCACCGATCCCGACGCGCTTGGCGCCGCGGGCACCGGTGACCTCCAGGCCGAGCGCCACGCCCCACCCGTGCAGGACCCGGTTGTGCAGCCAGCGCCGCGAACGCTCCACCGTGACCGTGTCGTTCAGGTCGGCGGCGGAAAGCACCTGACCGCCGAAGAAGCTCGGTCGATACGTCGGCGGCAACGCCGCCCCACTCGTGGTCGGGCCGCTCATCCGGACTCCCCCCTCACTCGCCGACCCGGCCGAACACCGACCGCGCCACCGGCCACACCAACGGCGTCGAGCCCGGCACGGCCTTCGGCCACCGCCCCGCTCGCAGTCGGGCCGCTCATCCGGGCTCTCCTCTCTCTCGCCGACCCGGCCCGACACCGGGCGAATCGGCGGCCGTGGCAACGGGGCCGGGTGTGGGCGCGTCTCGGCCTTCGGATGAGGCCGCGGCCTGCAGGTCGCGCGGCACGTGGATCACCGGTCGTGTGCACGGCACCGGGCACGGTGGGTCGGCCGGCCCGGACAGCGCCGGCACCGGTCGCGCGCCCAGCACTGCCGTCCAGGCGAGCGCCATCGGCACGGCCGACACCCTCGGCTGCTCGTCGACGTCGCCGGACTCGGGCAGCGGGTGCCGCACGGTGATCCGGAACCCGGCCGGGTCGACCTCCGCGACCTGCACGGTGGTGCCGGCGGTCCCGGCCGGCGGCGGCCCCTCGGCGCCCACGAAGACCTGCGGCACGTCAGCGAACGCACGCACGAAGTCGACCCGCGCCGACCACCGCACACGCGAACCCTCCGCGGCGACGGCACCCCGGGCCAGCCGACCCGCGAGCAGCACGGTCGGGCCGGGCCGGCGCGCGCTGCGCCGGGCCCCGTCGCCGACGTCCAGCCCGCGCACGTCGGTCCGGTAGACCGCGAGCGGCACATCACCCGGCCCGGCGAGCTCGCCGGCCGCCAGCAGACGCGGTCGGCCACGCGGCCCGCCGCACTCGCGGCGCAGCACCACCGACAGCGAGCCGGTGGCGGCGTCCGGCACCGCGAGCACGTCGTCGCCGCCGAGCACGATCAGGTCGCCGTCGCGGGTGAGGGCCACCCCCGGTTCGACCAGGAGGCGCCCGCCGCCGAGCGTCCACACCGCAAGGCCCACCGCCACGCCCCACGTGCGATGCGCGGCGCGGGTGTGCCGGGCCGACTGCCCGGCCTCGTTCGCGGTGAGGTCGCGCAGATCGGCCGCGGCCAACCGCACGCCGGCTTCCTCCACCACCCGGTCGGGGATCGCGGTCATCGGGGTGCCTCCGCTCGGACACCGGCTTCCGAACCACCCGGCCCCGACCACGAGGCCGCGGTCACGCCCACCGCGCAGCCCCTCGCCGAACCGCACGCACGACATGCCCTCCCGGCGACGCTCACCGCGCAGCCCCCGCCCGAACCGCACGCACGACATGCCCTCCCGGCGACGCTCACCGCGCAGCCCCCGCCCGAACCACACGCACCACATGCCCTCCCGGCGACGCTCACCGCGCAGCCCCCGCCCGAACCGCGCGCACGACGTGCTCGCCCGGCACCACCAGTGCCGTCGGCGGCACGCACAGACCGCCGCAGCCCGCCGGGCCGCCGTCGGCCCGCAGCGCGAGCGCGGTGACGTGGTCCACGCCGGCGGCCTCGTCCACCACGCGCAGCACCTCGCTGCGGTGCACGTCACGGCCGAACGGCCAACCGGTGCCGCGTGGTCCGCCGGTGATCGGATGCAGGAACGTCTCCAGCGCGGCCCGTACCGCCGCGGCCGTCACGCTCGGGTCGGCGCCCGGGAGCAGCGCCACGGTCACCTCGGCCGCGACCACGACGTAGCGCGGCCCGGTGACGAACAGCCGGGTGCCGGTCGTACGCAGCCCGGCCAGGTGCCGGCGCACCGCGCGCAGCAGGCCCGCGGTGGGCTCGGGTCGGCCCCGCGGGAGCGACGGCACCACGACCACGCTCACACAGCCCGCGGCGACCAGGCCCGGCAGTCGCGGGTCGGTGTCGGCGAATGCGCGGACCCGGGCGATCCGGGTGCCGGGGGTGGCCAGGGCGCAGCGCTCGACACCGGCCAGGGTCACCGCGCGTTCGGGCGCGGCGAGCCGGAGCACCGCCGCGCGGGGCAGTTCGTCGAGGGAGTGTGCGTCGGCCGCGGCGAGGGCGTCCACGAGGCGTTCGTGCGCCCACAACCCGCGTTCGGCCCGGGCCGCGGCGGCGGCCGTGTCCTCGGCGTCGGTGCCGCCCGTCGCCGGGCCGACCAGGGTGACGGTGAGCGCGCCGGGGGCGGGTGGCCCGGCCGGCAGCACGCGGGTGCGCGCGTCGGGCGCTACCCGCACGGGTGCGGGTGGGGCCAGGGCCGCGCCGCGGGCTCCGGAGGTGGTGCGGTAGGCGGCGAGCACGGTGCGACCCGACTCGGGCACCCGGCCGGCACGGCCGTCGCCGAAGGTGAGCGTGCCGGTCGCGGCGTCGAGCACGGCATGCAGGTCGGTACGGCCGGCGGCGTCCAGGTCCGGGACGAGCCGGACCGGTTCGACGCCGCCCGCCGGATCGGCCAGCCACACCCGGTGCGGGCCGGGCGTCGGGCCGTCCGGCGCGATCGCGCCGCCGGGCAGGGTGAAGGTCTGCTCCGGGGCGCCGTCGCCGACGCCTGCCGCGACGAGTTCGGCCACCAGCCGTCCGTGCGCGGCCGGGGTGGGTGCGATCCAGCGCAGGATGCGCACCACCGGCGCCGCCGGGTCGTCGGTGCGCAGGGTCCGCACCACGCGCGCGCCGTCCACGGTGATCGCCAGCGCCATCCGGGCGCCCTCGACCGGGGTCGCCGCACCGGCCGGCACGGCCGTCGAGGCGACCTCGTAGGCGCCGACGGCCGCCGTGGCCTGGACCGCCTCGACCGCGTCGGCCAGCACCCGGCGCACCCGCGGCGGCGCGTCGTGCCGGCCCCGGTCGAGCCGGCAGCGCAGCCACGCCCGGGTCCCGGCCGCGCCGAGCGGCTCGACCGGCAGCGCCGCCGGCCCGATCCGCAGTCGCACCGCGGCGGATCGGGTCAATGCCCCGGTCCGGTCCACGACGTCGGCGAGCGGCTGCCAGGCACCGCCCGCGCGGGCCTCCCAGACGGTGCGTGCGTCGTGGTGCGGCCCCGTGTCGGCGGCCTCGCCCGGGTCCGGTCCGCCGGTGGTGGCGGTGTCGGCGTCCAGGTACAGCGCGAGCACGGTGCCCGCGGGCAGCGCCCGATCCAGGCCCAGGACCAGCGCGGCGCCCGCCCGCGGGTCGGGGCCGAGCGCGTCCACCGCGGTGCCGGCGAGCAGCGTGGGGGTGTGATCGGTCCAGCCCAGGGTGTGGCCGAACCGTTCGGCTGTGCCGTCGTCGGTGCCCGCCGCGACCACCGACGCGCCGGTCAGCGGCACCGCCTCCGACGTCTCCAGGCCGATCGGGGCGTCTGCTCCGTGCGCGACGAAGCCCAGCCGGGCGGGCAGTTCGGGCGGCGCGCCCGGGCCGGTCCGGACCGCGAGCACCACCCGCGCCGCGCTCGGCGGGGCGGGGTGCACGCCGAGCAGGGCGAGCAGTTTGCGCCGGTGCCGGTCGGTGACCCGCGAGGCCCGGTAGACGTCGGTGTCCACGAGCCACGCCAGCATCTCGAGCACCGCGATGCCGGGATCGGAGTGATTGTGGTCGGTCCACTGCGGGCTCTCCAGCGGCAACAACGCCCGCGCCTCGGCGACCAGATCCGGCCAGCGTCGAGTGTCCAGGCTCGGAGGGAACAGGGGCATGGTTCACAACTCCCTTCGGGGTGATCCCGGCGACCGGGACGACCCCGATTCCGCCGCGCCGGCGAGCCGCACCACGAGCGGGCCCGCGCACACCACCGCGTCCGCGGCCACCGGCACCGCGTCGCCGGCCGGCACCCCGTCCACGGTCAGGTCGAGCGCGGTCACCACGTCCACCCCGGGCACCGCCTCCAGCCGCCGGGCCAGATCGGACAGGTACACACCGCGGCCGAACGGCCAACCGGTCCCGTGCGGGCCGCCGTCGAGCGGATGCAGGAAGCGGCCCAGATCGGCGAGCACCGCGCCGCGTACCCGCCCGGCGTCGCCGGCCCGGGTCGGTCGCACGGTGGCGGCGACCCCGACCGGGAAGTAGCGCGCGCCCTCGACCACCAGCCGGGCCGCCGCCGGCATCCGCGCGCGGACCGCGTCGCGCACCCGGCGCAGCAGTTCGCCGCCGGCCTGCGGCCGGTCACTGCCGTCCCGCGGCACCACGACCAACCGGACCACGCCCGGCAGTACGCGCCCGTGCCGGTCGCGCGCACCCAGCGCGCGGGCCGCCGCGATCGCCGGGACGGTCTCCCGGGCCAGCGCGGCCACGTCGGCCTCGGTCAGCGCCAGCCGGCGGTGCCGCAGCAGCGTGGGGCCGCGGCGCAGCACGTCCGGAAAGCGCTCGGCGTCGGTGCCGCCGCTCGCGCCGCGCGGGTTGCTCACCCCGCCCACGGCCACCGCGCCGACCGCCTGGGTGATCGCCCCGGCGGGCACGTTGCCGGCCGCGCCGCCGCCGGAGCGGTACACCCGCAACCGCACGTTGTCCGGGCCCACCGCGGGCACCCGCCCGTGTCCGTTCCCGCCGAACACCACCCGTCCGCTCGCGTGGTCGCACACGTAGACCCGGTCGGCCGGGCCGGCCAGGCCCAGCGAGGTCACTTCGTCCCAGCGCACCCACACCTCGGTGACCCGGCCGGTGCGCGGATCGGCCACGGTGCGCAGCGCCGCGTCCGCCCGCTCGGCCAACTCCCGTCGCAGCAGGGGCAGGTCGACCGACGCGCGGTCGCCGTCGAGTTCGCGCACCTCCAGCACGGCGCCCTCCAGCACCGGCGTGCGCAGCGCCCGGAAGACCTGGCCGGCGCTGCCGTCGGCGGAGCCGAGCAGTTCGTCGGTGATCGTCTCCACCTGCCGCACCCGTGCCGCGTTGGGCACCAGTGCGTTCAGAGTCGGCCGCGGGGGGTCGGCCTCGGCCGGGAAGCGGGCCCGGATCCAGGTGCGCGGTGTGCCGAACCGGGCGGGTGGCGCGTCGCGCAGTTCACCGCCGGCGTAGGCGCGGGAGAGCCGGTCGCGCACGGTGAGCCTCTCGCCGTCGGCGGCGGCCACGATCACCGCTTCACCGCCGCGCAGGTCGGTGAGCAACAGCCGGTCGCCGGGCGCGAATCGCGCGGCGGCACCGCGGCCGAGCAGGGTGACCGTGCGGTCGGCGGCGCCGGTGACCGGCGCCCCGGGCGGGCCGCCCGCCCCGGGCCAGATCAGGCCGATCACGCCGGCGCGGGTCAAGCCCTCGGTGCCGTCGTCGGTGGCCAGCGCGACCCAGCCGGTGCCGTCGTGGCCCTCCCAGACGGGCCGCGCCGGTACCGCGTCGGGGTCCTCGTCGGCGGGCTCGACGTACAGGCCCAGGCGGTCGGCGGGCAGTTCGCCGTCGAAACCCAGGTACAGCGTCGGGGCGGTCTCGGCCATCGGCCGGAATGGGGTCGCGCCGGTTCCCGGGAAGGCGAGGGCGGCGGTCAGGTCGGCCCACGCGTGGTCGTCGAGTGCGAGGGTGTGCCGCGGGTCCTCCGGCCCGGCGACGTGGCGGTAGAACACCTCGAACCGGTCCAGCACCGGCGGCCGGGGTTCCACCACGGGCAGGAAGTTGAGCACGCCGGACTTGTCGGTCCAGCTCACCTGGCGCAGGAACGAGAAGCTGCCGCGTTCCAGGCGGGCCCGCAACCAGCGGCGTTCGTCGCCGGTGACCGACGCCGGCGCCCAGTCGTCCGGCACGGTGAAGTGCAGGGCTCCCGAGCGTTGCAGGGCCAGGACGGCGGGGGCGCCGGCCGCGCCGATCGCCCGCCAGCGGGTGCCGTCGAAGTACTCCCAGGTCACCTCCGGGGCGGTGAGCTGGTTCGGGGTCTGCGCCCCGGCCACGGCCTTGAGCAGGTCCTCCGGGGCCAGGTTCTCCAGCGCCCCGGCGATCGCGCGGGCCTTCGCCACCTGGGTGTCCACCGCGGCCTTGGCCGCGTCGATGCGCGCGGTGACGTCGGTGACGAACACCTGCGGGTCGGCGTCGAGGAAGGACGGCAGCGGAGTGTCCGCCAGGTAGGGGGTGGGCGTGGCCAGGACGGTGCCCAGTGCGGAGGCGAGCGCGCCGTGCGCGGCGACCACCTGCGCGTCGGTGCCGCCCGCGAGAGCCTGGGCCAGCGCGGCCCGGGGCGCGGTCAACGTGCCCGCGCCGGCCGAGAGTTGCCCGGCCACGTCGGCGGTGGCCAGCAGCAGTGCGGCGCTCGCGCGCGGGGCGCCGCCGAGTGCGGCCAGCGCGGCGGCCAGGTCGGCGGCCGGATCGGCGGCGGTCTGCGCGGACTTGACGTGGTCGCGGGCGGAGCCGACGTCGGTGAACAGGCCCGGTTCGGCCTGCGCGGCGCCGCGCAACGAGGTCAGTGCGTCCCGCAGATGCGCCTTGACCTGGGTGTACCACGTGGTGGGGTCCTCGCCGGACAGCGGCGAGACCACCGCTCGTCCCAGGTCTCCGCTGACCGCGGTCAGTGCGGCCAGCCTGGTCGCCACGGTGCGGATGTCGGCGACCGTCTTGTCCCGGAACTCCTTGGCGTTCTGCACCCCCCCGGTCAGTTCGCCGGTGCGCTGGTCGGCTTCCTCCGCCGCGGTGCGCGGCCGGCCGACCACCACGGTCACCCGGGCACCGGGCTTGGCGAACGCGGCATCGCAGGCCACGTGGAAGGTGCTGCCGCGGACCGGAGCCGGGCCCAGCGGGGTGAACGCCCGGGTGAGGTCCACCGCTTGGGCGTCGGCGACCGCCTTGTCCGGCACCAGGCCGGTCCGCAGGGTCAGGTCCAGGTGCGCGGGTGCGTCCAGGGCCGACGGCGCGGTCAGGTCGTCGGGGTCGTCCAGCGGGAAGTAGTCCACGCCCGGCTGCGGGGCGCCCGTGCCCGCGGTGAAGGTGTCGGCGGCGGTGGGCGGCACGGTGACGCCGAACCGTACGGTGTGGCCCAGGTGTTCGGCCGCGAGCGCGATCGGGGTGCCGGGCTTCGCGGCCTGGTTCTCCTTGCCGCCGGCGGTGGTGTCCACGACGTGCACGGTGGCTGCGGCCGGCGCGGTCGTACCGTGCGCGGCGTGCAGGGTGAGGGTCGTGTCCGTGCCGGTCGGCGGGCCCGCGAACAGGGCCAGCCGGGCATGCGTGCCGACCACCGCCAGCCGCAGGTGCGCCACTTCGGGCACCACGAAGTCCGGTCGGCCGCCGAGTTCCGAGTCCAGCCGGGCGCGCAGCCAGTACGACTCGATGCCCGAGACGGTGGTGGCCACCGCCGTCGCACAGGGCGCGACCAGCCGCACGGTGCCGGAGCGGGTCAGTCCCGCGGTCCCGTCCCGGGAGGTGTCGTCGCCGTCGCCCCAGGGTGCGAACGGCCGCCAGGCCGCGCCGTCCCACCACGTCCAGGTGATCTGCAGCGGAGCCGACGCGGACCGGCGCAGGGCCACGGTGACCCGCACGTCGGCCCGCCCGGCGAACGCCAGGAGCGTGTCGTGTGCGAGGTACAACTCCCGTACCGCGGGCCGCAGTCCGGTGAACAGCGTGACCGGTCGGCGGGCCGGCACGTCGGCCGAGTGGTCGGCGGCGGCGTCCGCGCCCGGGTCCAGACTCCACACCTCCACCAGCGGCGCGCCCGCCGGCGCCACCGTCTCGCGGGTCTCGAAGATCAACGGCGCGTCCTGCCCGGGCACGGTGGCGCCGAGCCGCGTTCCGGCACTCACCCGCGCCCCGCCGATCCCGGGCAGCGCCTGGAGCAGCACCGTGCCGACCGCACCCTGGGCGGGCAGCAGCGACACGCCCACCATGTCCAGGAGCGCGGCCAGTTGCCGATCGGGCAGCGCGGCCAGCCGCTCCTCCAACGCGGCCAGCAACGCGCCGAGTCCGTGCGCCACGCCCAGCGACGCTCCGCCCGGGGTGGGATGCCAGTCGGGCACCCAGCCCGTGCGGGCGGCCAGCAGCGCGGCGACCACCTCGGCCCGACTGCGCGGCGCGCTCACGTGGCCGCTCCCTCGTGCAGGTGGAACGGGTAGACGAGGTTGTAGAAGGTGTTGGTGGCCCGGATCCGGTAGTCGATGCGCACGTCGAGCCGACCCGCCGCACGATCGGCCACCGACACGTCCACGGCCAGCACGTCGATCCGCGGCTCCCACGCGGTCAAGCCCTGTTCCACCCGCAGCCGCACCAGCGCGGCGGTGGCCGCGGTGACCGGCTCGAACAACATGTCCTCCAGTCCCGCACCGAAGTCCGGGCGCATCACCCGCTCACCGCGCCGCGTGCCCAGGATCAGCAGTACGGACTGCCGGACCTTCTCCGGCCCGGCCGCCTGCGCCGCCTCGCCGAGGGGGTCGAGCCGGGCCGGCGCGGCCCAGCCGCGACCGAGCACGGCGGCATCGTCGGGGGTGCGCCGCACGGGGTCGGGATCGAGCGGCGCATTCGGTTCGGCCACCGTCAGCCTCCGATCAACACGGTCGGGACGCCCGCCACCACCGGCGCACCGCAACCCGCCGGGTCGCCCTGGCGCAGCGCGCCGCGCCCCCCGACGAGCACCGTCGCGGAGCCCTTGGTGAACGGCGACGGCGGATGCGCGGCGGGCGGCGGGAAGGCGCACGCGTGCATGTCGCCCTGCACCGCGGCGGGCAGCCCACCGATCAACACGGTGGGCACGCCGGGTCCCGCGACCATGCCGGGATGGCCGGTGGGATCGGTGACGCGTGCTGCTGCGGGCACGGCTGCCTCCTTGGCGGGTGGTTCGGTGTACTCGGGATGCGGGAGCACGGGGAGTTCGGCGACGAAAGCAAGGCGGGCGCGGTCAGTTGATCTTCACCAGCGCACCCTGGATGCTGCACGTGGCGGCGGCCCGCACGTCCGCGCGCGTCGCGTTCACCGCCAGGCCGTTGCCGGCCTTGACGCTCACGTCCAGGCCGCTCACGTCCACCGAGCGGGTGCCGGCGACGGTCACCGCGCCGGACGCGGTCAGCGAGATCTTCGCGGCGCCGCCGGCCACGGACAGGGTGATCCCGTCGACCGCGATCTCGATCGAGTGGCCCAGCGCGTGGGACAGGGTGATCGACTGCACGAGGTCGTCGATGACCACCTCGTGACCCACCGGGGTGCGGATGACCCGCTTGCTCACCGAGTCGATGGGCAGATCCACCGGAGGACGCGAGGTCATCGTCCACAACCCGCCCAGCACGTACGGCTCGCGTACGTCGCCGTTGCGAAACGCCACGAGCACCTCGTCGTCCGGCTGTGGCATGAACCACACCCCCGAGCCGTCGCCCGCCACCGTCGCGCACACCCGCGCCCACGGCTCGACCCCCGGCAACCACGCGTACTTGACCTGCACCCGCCCGGCTCCGGTCAGGTCCAGGTTGTCCACCACCGTGGCGGGCGCCACGCCGGTCACCCGCGGACTGTCGGACTCGTGGATGTCGTCGAGGGCGTCGAAGAGCGGTTCGAACATGCCGGTCCTCCCAGGGATCGAGCGGTGCGTCGAAAACGGATCGGGGCAAGGACGAACGGGCCGCTCGGCGCAGGCGACACGCAAGCGGCCCCATCGGCTCACGAGTTGGGCGCCGGGAGCGACAACAGCCCGCCCTGGACCCGCACCGCGCCCTGCGACGCGGGCGGGACGGCGCCGAACCAGATCTCCTTGCGCAGGTCGAACGAGGTGCGATAGCCACCGCCGTCGAGGGTGTGCTGTGCCGACACCACCCGCCACAGGCCGCCGAACGTCTCCCCGACGCCCTCGATCCGCAACACCCGCCCGGCGCTGATCCGCGGGTCGCCCACGCACGAACCACTCGCGGTGGTACGCCGGTTCAGCCTCGGCAGCAGCTTGGACACGATCAGCCGCGGGGCGGTGGCGATGGTCACCGGCTCGTCCACCAGGAGCACCTCGCGGGCCGCCGCCTTGCCCGCGACGGGCAACCCGAATCCCGGGGTCACCTCGATGGTGAGCGCCTGCCGGTCCCAGTCGTAGCCGACCGAGACGGTCAGTTCCAGCCGCACCTCGGGCCGCCACACCCGCACCGACACCCGGGCGACTTGGCCGACCGTACTGATCCGCGGGGTGAACTCCATCAGCGAACGCCCATGACGCAACGTCACATCGGAGGAGAGGTTGCCGGCGGGCGACATCAACCGGAGTACGAAACCGGACGGCTCGCCGTCGTGCTCGACGATCAGCTCCCACGCGTTCTCCAGGGCGATCTTCTTCAGGAAGTCCAGCGTGGTCTCCGACTGTTGCCGACGCACCACGCGCTGACGCATGCTCGGGTCCTCCGCCGAGGCCACCACGTCCACCACACCCAGCGCGGCGGACAGGAACGCGCCCAGCGGATCGAGCAGCGGGATCATGCCGTGCTCGACCGCGAGCACCGGCGCCACCACCGGATCCGGCAACGGAAACACCCCCAGCTTGGGCACCGGCACACCGAACCAGCGCGCGGGCGAGGCGGTGGCGAGCCGGGTGCGCCGGTCCTGCGCGACCACCCGCAACATCGGCATCCCGTCGGACGGGAAGCTCGCCTCGGTGCCGACCACTTCGCCGGTGAACAACCGACGCGGCTCGTCCGGCGCGTAGCCCAGCGCGATGCCCACCTCGGTGTCCAGGCGGAACAGCGGGTCGTCGAGCCAGCGCAGACCCTCGTTGGCAAGCGAGATCTCCAGGCGGTCGGCGTCGCCCATGCCGGTCTGGCACGTCACACCGGTGACCGAGCCGCGCAACGCCGCCGGCGCCGGTCGGCCGGCGAAGCGCAGCCGCATCTCCGGGGCGTACTGCGGAAATGCGCTCATGCCGGCACCTCCCGGGGCGGCGCGTCGAAGACCTCGTTCGTGGCCGGATCCCGATACGGCAGGCGGGGCAGGTGCAGCGTCGCGCCGACCGGCAACACCCGCGGATCGTCCAGGCCGTTGTGCAGCGCGATCGGCCGCCACGCGGACGCCGACCCGTACTCGCGCCAGGCGATCAGTTGCAGACTCTCCCCGGCCACCACGGTATGCGCCTTGGTGTAGTCCGAGGTCTGCCGCTTGACCTCCTTCGCCTCCATGTCCACGTTGCGGAACTCGCCGAAGGAGACCGTCAGTCGGGCCCGCACCGGGGTGCCGTCCGGCTTGAACATCACGAACTTCTGCGCGACCCGGGTCAGCACACACGTGAAGGTCAGACTCGACCACGCGAACACCAGCGGCGGTGGCGCGTGCAGCGTGGGATCGATGTCCATCAGATCCACGATCCGGCGGACCAGGATCCGCACATCGCTGCCCGCACCCGCCTGGTCGTTCGCCTCCAACGCGTCGAGGAACAGCTCCATCTCCAGCGTCTGCGCGTTGCCGTGCACGAACTGCACGACCGGCGCGGACAGTCCCGGCACCGGGAGTTGGGCGTAGGTGGTCTCCCGGTTGACCGTGTAGTCCTCCGGGTTGAACAACACGCGGGTACGCGCACCGGTGACGGTGTTGGTGATCGTCGCGCGTTCCATCACGGTCATCGGCTCCACCCCCGACGTTCCCGGCGGGCGAGCACCCGGCGGTCGATCTCCCGGACCACCCCGTCCACCAGGCGCGGCAGGTCGGCCGAGGTGAGCGCGGGCGCCGCCGTGCCGTGGGCGGATGTCGGCTCGGACCGGCCGCGCACCGATCCGTCGGCCGGCGCGGGCCGCCGCTCGGCCGCGTCCGGGGCCGACAGCGGGCGGCCGGGCAGCACGAACGTCAATCCGCCGCGGGGCCCGCCGATCCGGCCGGGCAGGGCGGCCGGCGCCCCAGCACGCGCCGGCGCGCCGGGATGCCCCGGCTCCTCGATCCGTCGACCGTGGCCGGCCCCCTGCTCGTACAACTCCCGCGTCACGCGCGCACGTTCGGCAACCGCCCGGCCGGTTCCGGCGAAGGCGGTACGCAACACCGGCGCGGGCAACCGGCCCGACCCGCCGGGCGGCGACCCGGACCACCCACCGCCCGGCGGCCCGGCCAGGGCGATCATCCGCGGCACGCTCACCCGCACGTCCAGTCGTACGTGTGCGCAGCGCCGGATGTCCGGAGCGGGCACGGACGCCGGGCGCGGTGCGCGCTGGGGCACCGGGCGCGGCGGCGTGTGCAGCACGAGAGCGATCCCGGGCAACCGGGCCTCGTCCCGGCCCGCCGCACGGCGACCGGCGATCGCCTCGGCCCGGGCCCGGATGCCGGCGAGCATCGACGCCGCGGCCGATCGCACCGGCCAACGGGTCGAGGGTGCGCGCGCTCCCGTGAGGGTCACGGTCCTCTCCTCTCGCGATGTGGTCTCGCGGTGTGCGGTGTGAGTGCTTGGTGGGGGGCTTCGAGTTGCTTGGTTGGGGCGCCTGGTGTGGACGCTCGGTGTGGGCGCTCGGTTGGCGTGCTTGCCGGGATGCCTGATGTGCGGTGCCCGGTGTGCGGTGTGCGGTGTGCGGTGTCGGGTGTCGGGTGTCGGGCGCTCGATGCCCGGCGGGTGCTGCCCCACGCGTTCCGCGCCGCTACGGTGCCTCGTTCAGTCGTTGGTTGATGGCCGACACCCGTTCCACCCACCGCCTGCGTTCGGCGTGGTCGAGGCCCATCAGCTCGGCGTGCGACCAGTGCAGGTGGTAGGCGACGAAGGCGATCTCCTCCCTCAGCCGATCGACCGGATATCCACGGATCCCCCCAGGCGCTCGTGGCCCGTGCGGACCTCCTCGCCGCAGTTCGGACAGCTCCCGTCCGCCGAACCGACCGGCTCGTCCACGGTGTTGATCCGGTTGTAGAGCTCCTGGAGATGCGCCAGGTCGGCGGCGAACAGGGTCTCGATGGTGCGCGGCGTCACCGTCTCGACGCCGCCCACCCGGGTGACGACCCGGCTGAGCAGGATCACCGAGAGGTACGCCGGGTTGCGCTGCACACGCGGGTCGGCCAACGGCAGGATCTCGTCGGCGGCGGTGGCGAGCCGCATCGTGCCGTCGCGATGCAGCGCGCCGTCCTCGCCGAGCAGCCCGATCGGCAGGGTGAAGTCGTGTTCGATCTGAAGCATGCTCACTGCACCCGCACCAGGCCCTCGTGGACCAGTTCGAGGGTCTCGATCGCGATGTCGTCCGACTCGGCGGTCAACGCCGGTGCCATGTACTTGGTCGGCCAGGCCCGGACGAAGTTCCACCGCGACGTGACCACACCGCGCCGGTCCAGCAGCAACACCGCGCCGTTGCGCCGCAGGATGTCGCCCTCGACGATCTGCTGATGCCACTCGTACAACTCGGTGTCGGTGGTCATGCCCCACTTGAGCACGATGTTGGCGTACTTCGCCTGACCGGGGAACTTGTACGGCGTGATGTTCCAACCGCCCTCGCGGTGTTCCAGCACCTCCACCGTCGCGTCGAGGCCGCTCACCTCGTGGAACCCGACCCGGATGATGCCGTCGAGTTCGACCTTGAAGTTGAAATTGACAAAGGGATCCTGAATATCGCCCGTGCTCACGGCGTCCTCCGCTGCCTGTCCGTTGCCGATCGTGGGTCCCCCGGGCGCGCCTGCCCGCGGGCCCGGGTACGCGCCGCCGCGCGGCCTGCCGCTACGGTTCGCTCACCTCCGCACCGCCGTCCCAGATGCCGATCCGGACCACGATGAACTCCGCGGGATACACCGGCTGTACACCGATCTCCAGGTAGAGCAGCCCGAGCTTGCGGGTGCTCGGCGGATTCAACGCCTCGTCGATACGGACGAAGAAGGCGTCCTTGGCCTTGGCCCCGAAGAGCGCGCCGTCCCGCCAGACCCGGGTGAGGAACTCGGTGAGCGTGTGCCTGAGCCGGCCCCACAACTCCAGGTCGTTGGGCTCGAACACGGCGCCGCGCAGGCCCTCCTGGATCGACTCCTCCAGGAACAGGAACAACCGCCGCACGTTGATGTACTGCCAGTTGCGGTCCCCCGTCGTGGTCCGCGCACCCCACACCACCGGCGATCCGCGCCCGGGCAGAATCCGCAGCGCATTGACGCCGTCCGGATTGAGCAGGCCCTGATCGGCGTCCCCGAGCCGGCGTTCGAGCCCGAGCGCACCCGCGATGCCGACATTGGCCGGGGCCTTGTGCACGCCGCGAGTCGCGTCGGTGTGCGCATAGATCCCGGCGATGTGGCCGGACGGCGGCTGAAGCACCACCGCCGCCTTGGCCGGATCGCGAAGCTGGATCCACGGGTAGTACAGCGCCGCGAAACCCTTGTCCAACGCCCCGGTGAGCTGCGCGCGTTGCGCCTTGACGGTGACCACGTCGATGCCCGGCGCACTGTCCAGGATCGCGAACCGGTCGTGGAGCGACTCGCAGTGCTCCACGATCGCCCGCTGCGCGCCGACATCGGTACACCCCGGGGCCAGCACGAGCGAGATCTCGTCGATCGGCCGCAACAGCCTCAGGTGCTCGTCGATCCGGCCCGCCACATCCGCCCAGGACGTGGCCGGATCGTCGGCGACCGCACCCGCCAACACGTACGTCCCGGCCCCGGGCCGCGGATCGCCCGCCGGCGTCGGGGCGTTCGGGGAGAGCACGATCCGCAGGTAGCCCTTGGGCACCACCGGGCCGCCCCACCAGCGCGGATGCGACGGTGTCGTGGACAGGTTCGGGTACGTGGCCGCGCTGCCGTCGCGGTCGGTGACGGTGAGGTCGAACTCGGCCGTGGCCACCCGGGTGGGCGCGGCCAGCTTGTACACCTTGGTGAGCGGCCGGCGCAGGGTCAGCGCGTCGTTGCCGACCGCGGCGACGACGCCCCACTCGGTGTTGGTGCCGTCGCCGATCCGCACCGACGAGCCGACCGGGACCAATGGACGCAACGCGATGCCGGCCGGCACCACCAACCGCAACACCGTGTCCCCGGCGGCCACGTCGTCCGAGGTGATCGTGCCGCCGACGAAGTCGGTCGCGCCGGACAGCCCCGTGTCGAGCACGATCGTGTCCGGCGCCTGCACCGACTTCACCCGCAGCGTCCGAGTCTCCGCGCCCTTGGCCACGATCACCCGTTCACCGGCCGCCAGACCGTCGACCGCGTTCACCGTGAGTACCCGCCGAGTGGCATCCACGGCGGTGATGTTCGCCGTCCCGCGCACCACCGGCAGATCCGTCCCGGCACCCGCCGCCGTCAACGCCGCGGCCAGCGCACTCGAATCCGCGACCCGGACCGAACCACCCGCCCCGTCCGGGCCGTCGAGCAGCGCCACCGCCCGGGCCACGGCCGGCGCACCCGCCGCGCGACCGGGCAGATCGACACCGGCGGGTGTGGCGGTGCCCACCCGCACCACGAAGCACTGGGTGCCGCCGTTGCGGAAGAACCCGTCCACCGCGAGCGGCAGGTAGTAGGGCACGTCGCCGCCGTCCACGGGCGGCCCGAACTGCGCGGTGAACGCATCCGGGCTGGTCACCAGGATGGGTTCGGCGATCGGCCCCTGCGCGCTGATGCCGATGAACGCCGCGACGCTGGTCGACACGCCCTGGATGGGCGCGGCGGGCTCGGTCTCTTCGATGTAGACGCCGGGGTACGAGACCTGCACGGCCATGGCGGGTGTCCTCTCAGGTGAAGCGCAGTTCGATCAGCGCGTCGGGTGATCCGGGGACGTGGACCGCACCCGGTGCGGGCGGCGGCAGTCCGGCGGCGGTGACCCGGGCCAGGTAGGCACCCGGTCGCAGGCCGACGAGCACGAAGCGGCCGTCCTCGCCGCTGCGCACCCGGGCCACCTCCCGACCCGCCGGGTCCTCCAGCACCACGTCCGCGTCGGCCACCGGGACCGCAGGCACCGCAGGCCCCCCGGTGGCGTCGAGAACGAGGCCGCCCACATCGGCGAGTCGCTCGACGGGCCCGACACCGCCTCCGGGCAACCCGACACCGCCTCCGGGCAATCCGCCGGCGTAGGCGTCGTAAGACGCCAGCACCGTGTGCACGACGCCGTCGAGCCGCCGGTCCGGCTCCGGAACCGGCATCGTGACGATCAGATAGACGGCGGGCCGCCAGGACGTGGCCCGGCCGACCGTGCCCCAGAACTCGGCGAGCTTGCCGAAGCCTTCCGGCGGCACCACCTCCACCGGCAGCTCCGCCTCGCGCAACGTCGAAGGCAGCTTGACCAGTTGCTCGGGCGTCAGGATCGCCGACGCGACCAGCGGGTCGGCGTCGAGCAGGACCGCCAGGATCGCACCGAGCACCGTGTGCTCCTGCTCGGTGGCGGGTATCTGGGCGCTGTCCTTGGCCGCGTTCCACGCCGTGATCAGGTAGTGGCAGCGGATCCGCGCCGGTTCGCGGCGCTCCACGATCCCCACGCCGGAGGTGACCCGCCGCCGGATGTTCATCCGCATGTGCCGGTCCTCGCGCAGGTCGACCAGCGCACAGTTGACCCACACCCCGGTGCTCGCACCCACCCGCTGCCGCCAGTCGTCGTCCGGCGGCTGAAACCCGATCCGCGCACTCGTCAGCCCGGGCACACCCGCGACCAGGGTCTCCCGAATGATCAGGTCGAGGACATCGATCACGGCGACGTCTCCCGCACCGCGATGGTCGGTCGGCGCCCGGTCATCCGCTCGAACAGGGCGGCCATGAGCGCGAGGTTGTCGATCGTGTGCGGACCGGCCTTCGGCATGATGATGTGCGCTTCGTCGTATGCGACCAGGTCCCGCCAGACCTGGTCGTACTCCTTCGAGCCCAACTCGGCCACGTTCTTGATCTCGTAGGTGCCGAGGTCGCCGATGCGAGGCCTGTCCCCCGCGTCGTGGCGCTGCCGATGGGTCACACCGCCGAGACCGGCGTCCTCCTTGACGGCCCGTTCGAGGTCGTGCCCTCGCGATTGCGCGGTGGCACCGCTCACGGGAGCGACGCGGCTGCCCAGGGGGTCGTGGAAGACGAACACCCGGGCGTCCGAGTTCGTCACCACACCCGTGTGTCGATCCACCGCCGCGGGCTTGAGGTCCTTCAGGCCGCGCAGCGACGGCCGTCGAGCCTTGGGGTCGAACGGCGCGTTCGGATCCTGCCGGGCGGCCTTCTTGGCGGCCTTGACCGATTTCGGCACGCTGATCGTTCCGGGCACGCCGGAGATTCCGGAGCCACCTGAGCCACCGGGCGCGGTGGCCACAGGCGACTGGACCTTGATCGTCACCGACTTCGTCGCCGCCGTGCCGACCTCCTCGGACACCGTGTTCGAGGCGTCCGTCACCGTCTTCGTCGGCGCGGCGGGCTTGGCGGGCTTGGCGGGCTCGGCGGGCTCGGCCGCCTTCTTCGCTGCCGCGGCCTCCTTGGCAGCCGCCTTCTTGGCAGCCGTAACTTCCTTGGCAGCCGCCCTCTTCTTCGCCGCCGCTTCCTTGGCCGCCGCCCTCTTCTGCGCCGTGGCAACCTTCCTGGCGACCGCCGCGTCGGCCTTCGACTTCGCAGCCGCCTTCTTCGCGGATGTCGAAGTCGGCGTCCCGAGTGCGGGTTCAGTCACCGCCGGCGCGTGGGTGGTCTCCCCGACCGGCGTCTTGTCGGCCGGGGCCTTCATGGCGGCGGTCTTGGGCGTCGTCGCCTTCCCACCCGGACTGGCCTGCCCCGGCGCGGCGTTCACCGAGCCGGTGCCCGCGGTCTCCGGTGTTCCCGCCGCCGGCACGCCCGCACCGACAGTCGTCGTGTTCGGGATCGCCGCCGCGGAGGGCCCCTCGCCGGCGCTCTTCTCGGTCCCGGGCCTCTTGGCGCCGAGCTTCGCGGTCACGACCTTCTTGGTCCCGGGCTTCACGGTCCCGGGCTTCGCGGTCGTGGGCTTCGGCGCGGCGGCCGGCAGGGCGGGGGTCGGCAGGGCGGGGGTCGGCGGCGGGACGACGTGCGCGGTCCCGGGCGGCGCCGGGACCGCCGACGGAGTGTGTGCCGGTTCCGGCGCCCGGCCGGCCTGTGTCCTGCTCCCGGACGGTTGCCCGGCAGTGGTCGAATCCCGCTTGCCCACGCCGGGCCCGTCACCGGGGCCACCCGCCGCCGGCTGCCCGGCGCCGGACCCGGCCCGACGGCTTGCCGCGGCCTGGAGGAGAACCTGGTGCAGGAGGGCCAGAACGGCCTTCGCCAGGTCCTTCGCATCCTGCTTGAGCGCGGCGTCCCGGTCCGCTCCGGGCGCCCGCGCGCGGTCCTGCGCGATCCGCTCCACCAACGGTTCGAGGGTCACCGCCGCCAACGCCAGGTCGATCAGCACCCGGGCGATCTTCTTGTTGGCGCCTCCCGCCCTCATCCCGGCCACGGTGAGCACCGCAGCGACCACGGCCGTCCAGAATTCTCTGGTCGGCGGTCGGCCGTGCGGAATCTTGTCGTAGGCGACCAGGATCGCCCTGACGGCACCGAGGACATTCACCGTGGCAAGCAGGGTCTTGACCGCCTCGACGTCGAGGGCCGTAAGCACGGTCTTCGCGCCGAGTTGCCCGAAGATCTCGTACAACTCGCGGTCCGTGAACAGGTCGTCGTTCACCGGCTTCGTGGTCCCGAGCGTCTCGTCGTACTTCTTCTCGAGCCAGTCGCCGGCCGAGGTCACCAGGGACGAAACGGCGGGCGAACGGGTGGTCGCGTCGTACAGTTCGGCTGCCTTGGCACGGTCGCGCAGCGCGTCGAACACCGGCCTCCCGGTCAGGACGTCGGACGCGGCCCGCAACCGCGCCTTGTTCGCGGGGCTCAGGTCGAGATCCGACGTCAGGTCGTCGACGCCGCGCTGTCCCAGATCGTGCACGCTGTATCCGAACCCGACCAGGGTGTCGACGATCCCGGCGCCCTCGAGCAGGACACCCTCCACCACACCCAGGTTCCGCATGTCCGAGGCACGGTTCTCCGCCTTGAGGCGGGCGATCTCCGGGTCCTCCTCGTCCTTCGGCGCCCGGGACACGCCGGGCGCGGTGCCGCCGCCGACGGACGCGGACAGCCCCGCCGCCGCGCGCGCCCCCGCGCTGTGCGCGGCGCCCTCGGCGGCGCTGCCGGCGGGATGCACGCCGTCCGTCCCCGGCCGCGCGCCACCGCGCCGTTGCTGCACCACGTGCGCCAGTTCGTGGCCGATCAGCGCCCGGCCGGCGTCCGAGTGCGGGTCGTAGCGGCCCGGTCCGAACACGACGTGCCTGCCCACCGCGTACGCCTTCGCGTCCAGTCGCTCGGCGGACGCCGCCGCCTCCGCGTCGGTGTGCACCACCACCTCGCCCAGCGATGTACCGAACGAGCGCTCCATCGCGCCGCGCACCGAAGCGTCCAGCGGCCGGGCCCGCCCGGTGCGCGACTCCAGTGCGGCGGGCAGGTGCGACCCGGTGCCGCCGCCCGCCTTGGTTCCAGGGCTCATCACACCACCCCGAGCGCGGCGGGGGCCTGCGGGGAGGGCCCGATCTTGTCGTACTCGCGCGCCATCGCACGCAGCACCGCGGCCCGGTCCACGACCCGCCCGTCGGCCGCCGCCAGATGTGCCGCCGCGACCGCGACGTTGTGGATGTGGCCACCGGAAAGCGGGTAGTCGTCGGCGAGTTCGACCAGGTCCACGTCCGCGTGGCGGGGCAGCGCGGGCGGCCAGACGCCCTGCCAGATCCGTCGCCGCTCGGCGGCCTCGGGGAACGGGAAGTGCACACAGTAGGTCAGCCGCCGCAGGAACGCGTCGTCCATGTGGTGCAGCAGGTTCGTGGCCAGCACCGCGAGCCCGTCGTGCTCCTCCAACCGCTGGAGCAGGTAGGCCACTTCCAGGTTGGCGTAGCGGTCCCGCGCGTCGTGTACCTCGCTGCGCTTGCCGAACAGCGCGTCGCACTCGTCGAACAGGAGCACCGCGTCGGTGCGCGCGGCGGCGGTGAACACCGCGTCCAGGTTCTGCTCGGTCTCGCCGATGTACTTCGACACCACCGAGGCCAGGTCCACCCGGTACAGCGGCAACCCGAGCCGGCCCGCGACCAGCCGGGCGGCGAGCGTCTTGCCGGTGCCGCTGGGCCCGGCGAACAGCACCGACACCCCGCGTCCCTGGCCCGGCCGCGCGGCGAACCCGTGCCCGTCGAGCACCGTGCGATGGGCCGTCAGATGCGCGCACACGTCGTGCAGCCGCTCGCCGACCTCGGTCGGGACGATCAGCGCCGACCAGTCCTGTGACGTGCCCAACCGCGAGGCGAGTCGGCCCAGTTCGCCGCCGGTGACCTGCGCGGCCACCTCGGCCGCCTCGATCGGGGTGGTGTGCGGGACGCCGTCCGCCCCGGCCCGCCCGCGGGCCCGGGCGGCGACCGCATCCAGGGTGTGCCGCAGCTCGGGGCCGGCGAGGTGGGTCCAGCCGGCCAACGGATCGGCCCCGGCGCCGCCCGTGACGTGCACGCCCCGCTCGGCCAGCGCGGCGGTGAGGCCGCCCGGGCCGCCCGCCGACGGCGTACACCGCACGGGCAGCGAGACCACCCGTTCGGCCGGCACATCGGGCCCGGCCGGCGCGAGCGAGTCGGGGCCACCGATCACGATCGTGTGGGTGAACCGCTCCCACACCGACGCGGGCGGCGTCAGCGCGTGGGCGTCCACCACGAGCACGGCCTCCCGCAGGAGCGCCTCGGCGGCCAGTCCGCGCACCAGGGCCGGGTCGGCCAGGGCCTCCGGCCGAACGGTCAGCGCCCGGCGTCCGGCCCGGGCTGCGCTCCACCAGGCCAGGTCCAGGCAGTGCGCCGGTGCCGCGCCGTACAGGTGGGTGAGCGTCGGGTCCTCCCCCGAGAGCCGGCCGACCAGCACCTCGGCGCTCTCCGGGTCGGCCACGCCCGCCGGTGCGTACGTGTCCAGGCTCGCGAACGGCGCCAGTTCGTCGGCGAGCCGGGCCACCCCGAAGATCCGCCGCAGCAGCACGGCCGAGGGCCGCACCGCGCTCGCATACGAGGGCCCGGAGCCGGTGCCGAGCGTCTCGATCAGCCCGCAGCGCGGCAGTGGTCCGGCCGAGGAGAGCCGGACCGCCACCGCCGCCCGATCCGCACCGCTCTCACAACACAGTCGGGCCAGCAGGTCGAGCGTCGGGTACGGCTGCCCGGGATCGCGGTGCAGCCACCCGATCACCCGACCGAACGCCGGATCCAGATCGGGCGCGAGCACCAGTGCCACGACGGCCAGGTCGAACGCGTCGAATCCGCGGCGGATCAGCGGCAGGGCGAGGTGTGCGGGCAACGGGGGGCCCGTTATCACGACGGCTTCCGGGGGCGGTTTGTCCGACAGCGCGTCGAGCACCTCGCCGTACGAGGGGTAGAGCCGCTCCAGCGAACTCTGCTCGGGCTGCCGGTCGATCGCCGCCACGGCTCGGGACAGCACGTCCGCGATCCACCGCTCCAGGTCGGAGAGGTCGGAAAGCGCGGATGCGCTCGAACCGATCGAAGCGTTGGCGGCCATGTCGTGATCCTTGATCACCGGGCGGGAGTGCGTCATCCACCCGACAGGACGATCTTTGCCGGCCGCAGGAGTAGATCCGCGGTGGACCGCCGGCGCCTCCTCCTCCACCCGAGGTGGAGAGCGACGTCCACCCCGTCGAGGCCGCGCCGCTCCTTGAAACGGCATCGAAGTCGGGTGCCGATCCCTGCAGGACGGGCATCGGCACCCGACTGCGGCACCGCAATCACCAGGCGGTGCAAGGCGGTTCGCACCACCGGCCCGCGAGCGCAGGCATCCGTCGGACACCGGCCGCCCGATGCCGCCGCCGGGCGCGCGGGCGCGCCCGGCGCGCTACCCGGGATCGACCCGGGGAGCGCTTCTACCCACCGTTGACGGGCTGTTCGCGGTCCGGCGCGCGCCGCGCGCGTACCGAGCGCAGCAGCGTCGCCGCCGCCTCGCGGTGCGGCACACCCAACTTGCGCAGTACCGCGTGCACATGGGTCTTGACCGTGGACAGGCCGATGGACAACTGCCGGGCGATCTCGTGGTTGCTCATCCCCTCGGCCATCAGGAAGAGGATCTCCCGCTCGCGCGCCGTCAGCGTCTCCGGCAGTGCGGAGACCCCGCGTTGCGGACCGATGGCCGGCGACTGCACGCGTTGCAGCAACAATGCGGCGATCCGCGGACTGCACGATGCCTCGCCGCGCACCGCGCCGACGATGGCCGCCGCGGTCTCCAACACGGAGTACTCCAGCCCGATGAAGCCCGCCACGCCGGCCTCCGCGGCGGTGATCACGTCGTCGCGCGATTCGTCCACCCCCAGTGCGATCAGTCGAGTCTCCGGCGAGCCGTGCCGGATCGCGCGGATCGCCGCGATGCTGTCGGGCGTCGCGAGGTCGAGCAGCAGTACCGAGGGCCGCAGGCGGCGCGCGCCGGCCACCGCCTCGGAGGCGGAGCCGCCCGAGCCGACCAGGCGCAACGCCGGTTCGTCGGCCAGTGCCCGCACGGTTGCTTCGCGATAGATCCGGACCGGGGTGATCACGACTACCTCGATCGCCGCACTCATCGGCTTCTCTCTGCCCCCCGCCGTCGAACGCTCGCCGGGCGATCGGCGCCACGGTCTCGCGAATCCCTCGCGCGGCGTGCCGCATCCGGCGACTGTGCCCATCGACCGTTGACCACAGACAGTAATCAATCGATCGCGCTAAGCGTAGCGTCGCCATCGACACCTCGCCACAAACCCCGGAACACCGGGCCCCGCGTGCGCAAAAGGCCGGCGCGGCGACGCAGCGCGAAGCCGGTGTCGCCGGCCGCGTCGCGACCGGCGACACCGGCCCACAGGCTCACGCGAGGGACTGCACCGGCCGCCGCGTCGTCGTCTCGATCTCACCCGCCGCCTTGTCCAGCAACTGCCGGGTCAGGTCGGTCAACGCCCGCGCGGCGGCGATCTCCTCGCCGACCTGCGGCTGATCGGGGTCGTCCGGGAACCGGCTCGCGTGCGCATGCGAGCGCAACTCCGTTCCGTCCCGCAGCCGTAGCAGGGCGGCGGCCTCGGTGCGCTTGCCGTCCTCCTTGAACTCCATCTCGATGTGCCATCCGACGATCTGCATGAGTGTCGCCTCCAAGCCCCCGGTCCGGTCGGTGCCGGCCGTGCCCCTCCGCACCGGCGTGGTGCGACCTGCCGCACCACGATGCTCCGCTCCTTCCGTCACCCCGATTCGTGTCCCGGGCCGCCTTCGACCCGGCCGCCCGTGGCCCGATCCCGGTCCGCCCGCTCGTCGACCGGCGGCGGTCCGGTCACCGTGACCCGGGCCGGGCGCAGCAGCCGATCGCCGACGCGGTAGCCCGGTGTGTGCACCACCGAACAGATCGGCGGATCCACTCCGGGCCGGACCCGATACGCCAACGCGTCGTGGAGGTGCGGGTCGAACTCGTCCCCGACCGTGCCGAACCCGCGCAGCCCCAGCGCCGCGAGCGAGTTCTCCAAGGCGTCCACGGCGGCGGCCACTCCCGGCGTCGACTCACCGGCGGCGCGGACCCGGTCGAAGTCGTCGATCGCCGGCAGCAGCGGCGTGAGCACATTGGCCAGCGCGACCTCGCGCACCGCCAGCCGATCCCGCCGTACGTGGGCACGATAGGCGTCGTAGTCGGCCCGGAGCCGCCGCAGTTCGTCCACGCGCTCGCTCACCTGCCCGCGCAGCGCCGCGATCTCGGCCAGCAGGGCGGCCAGGATCGGCGACTGCGGATGCCCGGCGGGGACCGGCAACAGTCCCGGGCCGGACGTGCTCCCGTTCACGCGGTCCCACCTCCCCGCTTGTCGTCGTCGACGATCTCGGCATCGACCACGTCGTCGTCGACGGTGTCACCGGCCGCGCCCGCTCCGGCCGCGCCCTCGGCGCCGGGCTGGGGATTCGCGTACATCGCGCTGCCCAGCTTCTGACTGATCGTGCCGACCTTCTCCGCGGCGTCGCGAATGGCGCTCAGGTCCTCGCCCTTGAGGGCGTCCTTCAGCTCGGTGAGCGAGGTCTCCACCTCGGTCTTCACGTCGGCCGGGACCCTGTCGCCGTTGTCCTTGATGAACTTCTCGGTGGTGTACACCAGTTGCTCGGCCTGGTTGCGGGTCTCCGCGGCCTCGCGGCGCTGATGGTCCTCCTCCGCGTGCGCCTCCGCATCACGCATCATCCGGTCGATGTCGTCCTTCGGCAGGCCGGAGCCGCCGGTGATGGTCATCGACTGCTCCTTGCCCGTACCTGTGTCCTTCGCGGACACGTGCACGATGCCGTTGGCGTCGATGTCGAAGGTGACCTCGATCTGCGGCAGCCCGCGCGGGGCCGGCGGCAGGCCGGTCAGCTCGAACATGCCGAGCTTCTTGTTGTAGGCGGCGATCTCGCGCTCGCCCTGGAACACCTGGATCTGCACCGACGGCTGGTTGTCGTCCGCCGTGGTGAAGATCTCCGAACGCTTGGTCGGGATCGTGGTGTTGCGCTCGATCAGCTTGGTCATGATGCCGCCCTTGGTCTCGATACCGAGAGACAGCGGCGTCACGTCCAGCAGCAGGACGTCCTTGACCTCACCCTTGAGCACACCGGCCTGGAGCGCGGCACCCACCGCGACGACCTCGTCCGGGTTGACGCCCTTGTTGGGCTCCTTGCCGTCGGTGAGCTCGCGGACGAGTTCGGTGACGGCCGGCATCCGGGTCGAGCCGCCCACCAGCACCACCTGGTCGACGTCCGAGACGGAGATGCCGGCGTCCTTGATCGCCGCGTGGAACGGCCCCCGGCAGCGCTCCAGCAAATCGACCGTCAACTGCTGGAACTGGGCACGGGTGAGCTTCTCGTCCAGGTGCAGCGGGCCCTCGGCCGAGGCCGTGATGTAGGGCAGGTTGATCGAGGTCTCGGTCGCGCTGGACAGCTCCACCTTGGCCTTCTCCGAAGCCTCGCGCAGCCGTTGGAGGGCCATCTTGTCCTTGGACAGGTCCACGCCGTGTGCGTTCTTGAACTGCTTGACCAGGTAATCCATCACTCGCTGGTCCCAGTCGTCACCGCCCAGATGGGTATCGCCGTGCGTCGCCTTGACCTCCACGACGCCCTCGCCGATCTCCAACAGCGACACGTCGAACGTGCCGCCGCCCAGGTCGAACACCAGGATCATCTGGTCGCGCGACTTGTCCAGGCCGTAGGCCAGCGCCGCCGCGGTGGGCTCGTTGACGATGCGCAGCACGTTCAGACCGGCGATCTCCCCGGCCTCCTTGGTGGCCTGCCGCTGGGCGTCGTCGAAGTACGCCGGGACCGTGACCACCGCGTCGGTGACCTTCTCGCCGAGGTAGGCCTCGGCGTCGCGCTTGAGTTTCTGCAGAACCCGCGCGGCGATCTCCTGCGCGGTGTACCGCTTGCCGTCGATCTCGCCGACGTCGGGAAAGTGCCACGAGTTGTCGCCCATGTGGCGTTTCACCGATCGTGCGGTGCGCTCGACGTTGGTCACCGCCTGGCGCTTGGCCACCTCACCGACCAGCACCTCGCCGTTCTTCGCGAACGCGACCACCGACGGTGTCGTGCGCGCACCTTCCGCATTCGTGATGACGGTGGGTTCACCGGCTTCGAGAACCGCGACCACCGAATTGGTCGTGCCGAGGTCGATACCGACCGGACGTGCCATGACGACGCTCCTCGTCGAACGTCGAGCGCTCCGGTGGCCGATCCCGCTGCGTGCCCCGGCACCTCCGGCGCCGCGACCGCCCCCGACCCACGGGCCCGCCACCGGGCACTCGTACCTAGCGGCCGTGCGGGTACTACCTCCGGAATATGACCCGCCTGCCCCCATGTCAACCGCAACCGTCCCGATCGCCACTCTCGCCCCACCAACGGTGACCGCACCCGCACGGCCGGTTGCCGAGGACGTCCCCCCTTCCCCGGCTCCGTCGCGCCGGCAGCCGGGGGCCGGCTGCCGCTCCGGGCCGGGTCCGTCGGGACGCGCACACCCATCGGTGAGCACACCGTCACCGTACGGAGGCGTCCTGCCGGGGTTCGGTTCGTCGAGGCGCGTGGGTGCTGCACACGTCGAGTGGAAGTCGTGGATCGTTCATCGCGTTCGGCTGGGCGGCGAGGCCGCCGAGGCGTTCCGCCGGCGGCGCCCGGATGCGGCCGGCTGCCGGGCCACGACCCGCAACTCCCGCGACCACGACGGCGAATGCCCGGGAGTTCGCGCCCGGGCGCAGCCAACTCGGTGGTGGACGGCGGTGGCCCTCGACATAATGCAGGGGCAATCTATTGCACGACGGCGATCCGATGCAGGACGTGTTCTCCATGCCCGCCGGGCACCACGGCCGGGACCGAGGACACGCCCCGGGGACGGCTTTCGCGTGGGGCGAGGGCCGCAGGCCGATCGCGTGGGCCGACCCTCGGCCTCCGATCGATCGGGCATCGGCTTCATCGACCGCCGTAGGCAAGGAGCGACACCGTGGTCTTTCCCCTTCCCCGTACGCTCGCGGCCCTGCGCGTCGCCCGAGAGGCCGCCCAGACCATTCGCAGAGCCGGGCGTCCTCGGCGGATCCGGCTCAAGTCCTCCGCCGCGGACCTGGTCACCGCGACCGATCTGCGGGTGGAGAAACTGGTCCGGGCCTGGCTGGGCAGCCACTATCCGCAGGACGCGGTGGTCGGCGAAGAGGGCGGCGGGCTGGCCGAGTTGGATCTGCGTCGGCCGACCTGGTTCGTGGATCCGCTCGACGGCACCACCAACTTCGCGCACGGACTGCCGCACTACGCGTGCGCGATCGCGTTCTGGGACGGCGAAAAACTCGCGCTCGGCGTGGTCGCCGACGCGACCCGGCGCCGCACCTACTGGGCCGAGGCCGGCCGCGGCGCCTACGAGGGCCGCAAGCGCCTGCGCGTATCCGACACCCGCACGCTGGGCCGTAGTGTGATCGCCACCGGTTTCCCGCCGTCCCGGGCCACCGATCCGGACAACAACCTGGCCGAGTTCCTGTCCGTGGTCAACGACACCCGTGACGTGCGCCGGTTGGGCTGCGCGGGCATCGACCTGTCGTGGGTGGCGGCCGGGCGCCTGGACGCGTACTGGGAACAGCGCTGCGGTCCGTGGGACTGGGCACCCGGCGCGATCCTGGTCCGCGAGGCCGGCGGGCGGGCCACCACGTTCGAGGGTGCCGACTGGAAGCCCGGTGACGGCGAGTTGGTGGCCTCCAACGGCGCCATCCACGACCGGCTGCTGCGCTCGTTCGCCCAGGCCAGGGCCGGCGCCGGGTTGCCCGCCCGGCCGATCGCGGCCTGACCCGGCGGCACGTCGGGACACCGCGGGGCCCGCGACCGGTGGTCGAGCACCGTTCGCGGGCCGCTCGCGGCCTCAGCCCTTGCGTACCCGCTCGGCCCGAGCCAGGTCCATGCGCTCGCGCGCCGCGGCCACCTCCGGCCGCGTCGACACCTCGGGCACGCCCACCTCCCACCACGCGCCGGCCTCGGTCCACCGATCCGGCCGGGTGCGCACGACCACCACGGCCGGCCGACGCGCCGCCCGCGCCGCCGCGTACGCCTTCGCCAACTCCTCCACCGTGTCCGCGGTGAACACCTCGGCGCCCAACGCCGCGGCGTGTGCGGCGAAATCGACCCGGTGGTCGGCTGCGGCACCCGGACCCCGGCAGTCGGTGATCATGTTGTTGAACGGTGCCGCGCCCTGGCCCTCCTGGAGTCGGGCGATCACCGCGTATCCACCGTTGTCGCAGACCACCGCGACGAACCGGTGTCCGGACAGGACCGCCGAGTACAGCTCCGAGTTGAGCATCAGGTAGGAACCGTCGCCCAGCAGGGTGGTGACCACGCCCGCCGGCCGCGCCATCGCCGCGCCCCACGCGCCCGCGATCTCGTAGCCCATGCAGGAGAACCCGTACTCGACGTCCATCGTCGCCGCGCCGACCGGACCGCAGGACCGCCAGCCGCCGACCAGTTCGCCGGGCAGCCCGCCCGCGGCGGTGAGCACGTAGTCGTCGGGCCCCGAGATCGTGTTGACCACGCCCACCACCTGCGCGTACGTCGGCGGCACGGCCGGCTCGCCCGCCTCGCGCAGCCGATCGACCACGCCGTCCCAGGCCCGTCGTTCGCGCTCGGCCCGCGCGCTCCAGGCCGGGTCCGCCCGCCATTCGCCCAGCAGCGGCCCGAGTTCGCGCAGCGCCTCACGGGCGTCCGCGGTCACCGGGGCGGCGCGCCGCTTGACCGCGTCGAACCGGGCCGCGTTGATCGACACCAGGCGAGCGTCGGCGGCGAACACGCTCCACGACGCGGTGGTGAAGTCCTGGAGGCGGGTGCCGACGGCCAGGATCAGGTCGGCGTCGGCGGCGAGCGCATTGGCCGAGGCGGAGCCGGTCACCCCGAGCGGTCCGGCGTGCAGCGGGTGGTCGTGCGGGAGCAGCGTGCGTCCCGCGACCGTCTCGGCGAACGGGACACCGTGCGCCTGCGCCACCGCCGACACCTCGCGTGCCGCGCCCGAGTAGCGCACCCCGCCGCCGACCACCAGCAGCGGACGCCTCGCCTCGCGCAACAGCTCCGCCGCGTCCGCGAGTTCGCGCAGGTCGGCGCGCGGTCGCGGCGGCCGGTGCAGGCGCGGCGCGAACAGGCTCACCGGGAAGTCGTACGCCTCGGCCTGGACGTCCTGCGGCAGCGCGAGGGTGACCGGCCCGCAGTCGGCCGGGTCGGTCAGCACCCGGGCCACGTGCGGGAGGGTGGCGATCAGCTGTTCCGGCCGGGTGATCCGGTCCCAGTAGCGGCTCACCGCACGGAAGGCGTCGTTGACGGTCGTGCTCGGGTCGTGGAAGTGCTCGACCTGTTGCAGCACCGGATCCGGGGCGCGGCTCGCGAACGTGTCGCCGACCAGCAGCAGCAGCGGCAGCCGGTTGGCGTGCGCGACGCCCGCGGCGGTGACCATGTTCAGCGCGCCGGGCCCGATCGAGGAGGTGGCCGTGAGCACCTGGCGGCGCTGGGTGGCGCGGGCGTAGCCGATGGCGGCCAGCGCCATGCCCTGTTCGTTCTGGCCGCGCCAGACCGGCATCGCCGCGCCGGCCTCGTGCAACGCGTCGCCCAGACCGAGCACGTTGCCGTGGCCGAAGATGGCGAACACGCCGGGGAAGAGCCTGGCCCGGCTCCCGTCGAAAAGTTCGCTCTCCTGGGCCACCAGCCAGCGCACCAGGGCCTGCGCGGTGGTCAGCCGCACGGTCGCCCCGGGCGTCGGGCCGGCCGCGGGCGTCGGTGTGCTCATCGGTTTCCTCCATCCGGCGTCGGCAGCGGGGTCATCGGGCACCTGGGATCGGGCGTCTGTTCGGCCCAACTCTCCCGGACCCAGTGGTGGGCGGGGTCGTCGCAGGCGAGCATCGCCCGCTCGTCGCCCGGGCCGGCCATCACGTTGAGGTAGTAGAGGTGGTGTCCGGGGCAGGCCACGCAGGGACCGTGGTAGCCGCGCGGGACGAGGAACACGTCGCCGTCGCGGACGGTCACCGTCTCGTCGATCGCGCCGTCGGTGGTGTAGGTGCGGTGCAGGCCGAAGCCGGTCCGGTCGGGGGTGCGCCCGTCCCGCCCGGCCACCCGGAAGAAGTAGATCTCCTCGTTGACGCTCTCGTGCGCGCTCGCCGTGTCGTGCTTGTGCGGCGGGTACGAGGACCAGTTGCCGTCCGGGGTGAGGATCTCGCAGACGATCAGCCGGTCCGCCTCGAACGCGTCGGGGGTCATCAGGTTGTTCGCCTGCCGGGTCGCGCGCCCGGCGCCGCGCACCTCGACCGGCACGCCGGTCGCCGGGCCGTACGCCGGGTCCAGCCGTCGGCGGGCCCGCGCCGAGGCGAGCGCGAGTTGGCAGCCGTGCTCGCTGGACAGCCGCAGTTCGGCGTCGCGTGGTACGTACGCGAAGTCCGGCACCGCGGTGAACACGCTCTCGCGTCCGCCGAGTTCGAAGCGGCGGCCCTCGGTCTGCACGGTCGCCGAGCCGGCCAGCGGGATCACCGCGACCTCGTGCTCGCCGGTCGCCAGGTCCCGTCGGCCGCCGGGGGGCAGGTGGATCACTCGCAGGCCGCTGTGCCGCCAGCCGGCGAGTTCGGGAGTGATCAGCAGCGGATCCTCGGCGCCGGTGGCGGTGCCCCAGGGGTGGAACAGGGTCGGGTCGTTCACACGATCACCTCGATCGCTCGCGGGTCGGCGGCGCGCAGCACCCGCGCGGCGGCGGCCACCGCTCCGCGCACGTCCCCGTCCGCCGGGTACAGCAGCGCACGGCCCACCACCAGGCCGCGCACGGCCGGTTGGGCCAGGGCGCGCCCCCACGAGGACAGGTCGGCCTGCGGGTCGGCCGAGGGCACGCCGCCCAGTACGACGGTCGGCAGGGTGGTCGCGCCGGCCACCCGGTCCGGTTCCTCGGTGGCGGGCAGCTTGAGCCACGTGTAGGCGGAGGTGGTGCCCAGCGCCGAGGCGACGGTGACCGCGCGCACGTTGGCGGCGGTGCCGCGGTCGAGGACCAGTCGTCCGCAGGCGTCGCGCCGGTAGGGCAGCGGTTCGATCATCGCCCGGATCCCGTGCTCGGCCAGTTCGCTCACCGCGCGGGCGCAGCCCTCCAGCGTGGGTATCGTGCCCGCGTCCTCGTCGACGATGCGCAGCAGCATCTTGCCGCCGTCGAGCCGGTATCGGCGGATCGCGTCCGCGTCGTAGCCGGTGAAGCGGTCGTCGATCTCCCAGGACGCGCCGGACAGGCCGCCCCGGTTCATCGAACCGATCACCACCTTGTCCTCCAGCACGCCCAGGAGCAGCAGTTCCTCGATCACGTCGGGGGTGCCCAGGACCCCGTCCACGTCCGGGTGTGCCAGGGCGTCGACCAGTCGGCCGAGCAGGTCGCGGCGGTCGGCCATGGCGAGCGGGTCGGTGCCCACCCCGAGCGAGCCGCGCCCGGGGTGGTCGGCGGCGACCAGGAAGAGGGTGCCGTGCGCGGAGAGCAGGCGCGGCCGGCGCCGGCGCTCGGCATAGGCGGTGCGTACCGCGTCGGGCCGGGTCGCCCGGGTCGCCAGCAGGTTGGTCCAGTCGCGGTCGCTGATCACGTTCGGTTCTCCAGCATCGGGTGGTTCACGAGTTCCTCGATGTCCGCGTCGGTGGGCATCGCGTCGGCGCACGCGAGTCGGGCGGCGACCAGCGCCCCGGCGGCGTTGGCGTATTCGGCGATGCGTTCCGGGTCCCAGCCGGCGAGCAGGCCGTGCACGAGGGCACCGCCGAAGGCATCGCCCGCGCCGAGCCCGCACACCGCCTCGACCCGGCGGGGGGCGATGGTGGTGCTGCCCTCGGGCGTGGCCACCAGGACACCTTCGCCGCCCTTCTTGACCAGGACCAGCCGCACGCCGCGGTCGAGCAGTCGGCGGGCCGCCTCGTCCGGGTCCGCGGTGCCGACCGCGATCGCCACCTCGGTCCGGTTGCCCACCACGACCGTGGCCTCGTCCACGAGTTCGCCGATGTGTCGGGTGGCGGCTGCCGGGTCGGACCAGAACATCGGCCGGTAGTCGAGGTCGAGCACGGTGTGCGCGCGTCGGCCCCGCGCGGCGAGCATCCGCCGATGGGTGCCGCGCGAGGGCTCGGTGCTCACGCCGGTGCCGGTCACCCACAACACCGGCACGTCGCGAATCAGGCCCCACGGCACGTCCTCGTCGGTGAGCGTGAGGTCGGGGGCCACCGGGAGCCGATAGAACAGCAGCGGCGGGTCCTCGGGCGGGTCGAGGGCGCAGAACACCACCGGGGTGAGCAGCCGTTCGTGGGTGGCCACCCACGTGGGGTCGACGCCGAAGTCGGTCAGCGCGGTGCGCACGTAGGTGCCGAACGGGTCGGCGCCGACCTTGGTCAGCACCGCGGAGCGGCGGCCCAGCCGGGCGGCGGCGACCGCCACGTTGGTGGCGGTGCCGCCGAGCGACCTGGCGAAGGTCTCGACCCGCTCAAGCGGGACGCCGCTCTGTTGCGGGTACAGGTCCACCCCCACGCGCCCGACCGTGAGCACGTCCGGGGCCGGCCCCGAGTCCGGCCCGAGCGGGGGCCGCGCACCGTCGGCCGCCCGCTCCGGTCCGGCCGCCGTCGGGTCCGTCATGTCTTCACCTCCGCACCCAACTCGTGTGCGAGTGCCTCGAGTTCGGCGCCGCCGGCCATCTGTCGGGTGAGTTCGGCCACGGTGATCTCGGATTTGCCGAAGCAACCCTGGCTGCGGCCGCGGTTGAGCAACAGGAAGCGGTCACCCACCGGGTAGGCGTGGTGCGGATTGTGGGTGATGAACACGACGCCCAGGCCCCGATCCCTGGCCCGCGCGATGTAGCGGAGCACGACGCCCGCCTGTTTCACGCCGAGCGCGGCGGTCGGCTCGTCCAGGATCAGCACCTTGGCGCCGAAGTGCACGGCCCGCGCGATCGCCACGCACTGCCGCTCGCCGCCGGAGAGTGTGCCCACGGGCTGCTCGACGTCGCGCAGGTCGATGCCCATGTCCGACAGCGCCCGGCGCGCGGTCTCGCGTGCCGTGCCGATGTCCAGCCGGGAGAACGGGCCGCGGCCCTTGCGCGGTTCGGAGCCGAGGAAGAAGTTGCGCCACACGCTCATCAGCGGCACCACGGCCAGGTCCTGGTAGACCGTGGCGATGCCCCGGTCGAGGGCCTGCCGGGGCGAGGAGAACCGGACCGGCGTGCCCTCCACGAGGTAGGCGCCGCTGTCGTTGGCGTGTACGCCCGCCAGGATCTTGATGAAGGTCGACTTGCCCGCGCCGTTGTCGCCCAGGACGCACGTCACCTCGCCGGCGTCGACCGACGTGGAGACGTCGTCGAGGGCGATCACGCTGCCGAACCGCTTGCCGATGCCGCGCAGTTCGAGCAGATGCGCACCGGAGCCGGGGCCGTTCGCCCTGGCCTTGGTCGCGCCCGCCCGCACGCCGGCGGCGCTCTCGCCGGTGGTCGGCTCCTCGGCCGGCGGCCGAGCTGGTGGATTCGTCATCGACGGGACCTCTCCGCGCGGCGCCGGAAGGAGTTGTTGACCAGGACGGCCGCCAGCAGCATCACGCCGAGGAAGAGCTGGAACCAGTCGCTGTTCCACTTCGCGTAGACGATGCCCTGGCGGGCCATGCCGAAGATCAGCGCACCCACGGCGGCGCCGATCGCCGAGCCGTAGCCGCCGGTGAGCAGGCAACCCCCGATCACTGCGGCGATGATGTACTGGAATTCCAGGCCGATGCCCTGATTGGCCTGGACCGAGGTGTAGCGCAGGATGTTGATCGAGCCGACCAGCCAGCCGGCGCCCGCGGTGGTCATGAACAACACGATCTTGGTGCGGTCCACCGGCACGCCGACGTTGCGCGCGCTGACCGGTGCGCCGCCGACGGCGTAGATCCAGTTGCCGAACCGGGTCCGCGCGAGCAACCAGGTCGCCAGCGCGGCCAGTACCAGCCACCACAACACCGAGACCTGGATCTCGGTGCCGGCGACGGCCATGGTCGAGGCGAAGAACCGGCCGGCCGACTCGTAGCCGTCGGTCGAGCGCATCCCGCTGACCTGGACGCTGTTCGTCACATGTCGGGTGACCCCGAGGTTGAGGCCCTGCAGGGCCAGGAACGTGCCCAGCGTGATGATGAAGCTGGGCAGTCCGGTACGCACCACGAGCCAGCCGTTGAGCGCGCCGACCGCGAGTGCGAACACCAGCGACACCGCGAGCGCGGGCCACACCGACCAGCCCGCCCTGGTCGCCAGCATCGCCGTGATGAGCGCGGTCGAGGCGGTCATCACCCCGGCGGACAGGTCGAATTCGCCGCCGATCATCAGCAGCGCCACGGCCACCGCCATGATGCCCAGGGTGGCCGAGTCGTCCAGCCAGGTGGCGGCTCCGGAGGCGGTGAAGAAGCCGTCCGCGACGATCGCGAAGAAGCACATGACCAGCACGGCGCCGATCAGCGAGCCCAGTTCGGGCCGGATCAGCAGCCGGTGCGCGAGTCGGGCCGGCGCGAGCCGTTCGTCCGGCCCGGGATCGCCGGCGGTGGTGCCGGCCGCGGCACGATCCGAGCCGCCGGCCGCCGCGGCGGGCGCCGAGGGGGTCGAGGGACTCGTGCTCACCTGGTCCCCCGCTGCGCGTACTCGGCCACCGCGCCGACGTTGTTCTTGTCCACGAAGCCGGGGCCGGTCAGTACGGGCTTGCCGCCGCCGACCGTGTTGGCGTTGTCCCGGTAGAGCTTGATCATCATCACCGGCAGGTAGCCCTGCAGGTATTGCTGCTGGTCCACCGCGAAGACGATCCTGCCGTCCTTGATCCCGGTGACGACGTCCGGGTTGAGGTCGAAGGTGGCGATCTGCGCCTTGGAGTTCGCGTCGCCCACGGCGCCCACCGCGACCGCGGCCACCTGCGGGTTGAGCGCGAGCACGGCGTCGATCGAGGAGTCCGACTGGAGCGCGCCGCGAATGCGGGCCTGGATGTCGGTGGGGTTGCCGATGTCCACCTGGAGCGTCTGGGTCTGGCCGCCGAAGCCGGCCTTGGCGCCGTCGCAGCGCTGGTTCAGGCCGATGTTGCCCGCCTCGTGGATGACGCACAACATCTTGGTCCGGCCGGCCTGCTTGAGCTTGGCGCCGGCCGCCTCGCCGGCGATCGACTCGTCCTGGCCGACGTGCGCTATCGCACCGAACTCGGTGGACCTGCTCTGCCCCGAGTTGATGGTGATCACCGGAATGCCCTTGGCGGTGGCCGCCTTGATCGAATTCGCCAGCGCGTCCGGGTTGGCCATCGAGACCACGATGCCGCCCACGCCCTGGGTGACCGCGTTGTCGATCAGCCGGGCCTGCCCGGCCGGGTCGCCGTTGCCCTGGTACTGGACGTCCACGCCCAGCTTCTTGCCCGCGTCCTGCGCGCCGTTCTGCACGACGCTCCAGAACGCGTCCCCCGCCGAGCCGTGGGTGATCACGGACACGGTGTTGTTGCCCTTGGCCGCGGCGGTGGGAGCGCCCTTGGGGGTCTTCTCGGCATCCGGGTCGTCGCCGGACGGGCTGCTGCATGCGGCGAGGACGAGCGCGGATACGCCTAGGGCGGCGGCGAATCCGAGGGAACGTCGGGGCATCGATTACTCCTCGTTCGGGACGTTCGGGGCGGTCGGGACGAACGGGTGGGTCGGGAGTCGGTCCGCGGTCGGTGCGGATCCGCGTCGATGGGCGGGCGGCGGGCGGCGGTACGGGCGCGCGGCCCGGTACCGATGTCGTACCCGGCCGGGCGGCCGGCAAGGGCGCGCCGACCCGTCGGCCGTGCGCGGGCGTCGGCGTCAGTTGCCGCGCAGGTGCGCCAGACTGCGCGCGGTGTCGTGCCGGGGCAGGGCCGCGTCGTCCGGGTCGCCGGTCAGCCGGGTGTCCTGTTCCAGCACGTACCAGTCGCGGTATCCGGCCGCCCGCAGGGTCGCCACTATCTCGGCGACCGGGACGTCGCCCTCGCCGAGCGGGCGATAGAGACCGTGCCCGACGGCCTCGGCGTAGGTCAGCGCGCCGGATCGCACGAGGGCGGCGGTGTCGGCGTGCACGTCCTTGAGGTGCACGTGCCCGATCCGGTCGGGGTGCCGGCGGACCAGGTCCAACGGGTCGGTCCCGCCGATCAGCAGGTGGCCGGTGTCCAGGCACAGCGGCAGGGTGCTGTCGCCGAGAAAACGCTCCACCTCCGCCGAGGTTTCCACGTGCGTGCCCACGTGCGGGTGCAGGGTGGTTCGCAGGCCGTATCCCCGCGCGATCCGCGCGACCTCGTCGGCCGTGTCGATCAGGCACCGCCACTGCTCGTCGGACAGTTCGGGTCGGGTGTCGTAGCCGTCCAGGCCGGTGGCGGCGGCCAGCACGAGCACCTCGCCACCGGCCGCGGCGATCAACGCGGCCGTGCGCTCCGCCGCGTCGGTCGCCGGTGCGACCCGGTCCCGCTCGTGCAGCGCGAGCGCGGCGAACGCGCCGACCAGGGTCAGGCCGTGCCCCGCCAACACGCCCTTGAGCACGGTGGGATCGTCCGGCAGGTAGCCGGGCGGACCGGCCTCGGTCGCGGTCAGGCCGAGATCGGCCATCTCGCCGAGCACCGTGTCCACCGGCAACATCGGCCCCCACCCGGGCACTTCGCACACGCCCCAGGAGATCGGCGCGCCCGCGAGCCGGATGTCCGACGAAGCCGGGCCGGTCGAAGTCGAGGACGCGGCCAGGGGCGTCCCGGTGATCGACGGATCCGCGGCGGCGGGCGTGGTCGGCGCAGTCGGGTCACCGGGCGTCGTCGGAGGAAGCGGTGTGCTCATCAGGCCACCTCCGTGGTCGGCGGCACCGCCGCGCCCGCCGCGGCGAGTACGGCCGCCGGCTCGATCGGTCGGCCCTCGCGGCGCGACCGTTCGCAGGCGTCCGCGAGCACCAGGCTGGCCAGCGAGTCGCGAACCGGGGACGGGTTGGCCATCCGGCCGGCGACCACCTCGACGAACACCCGCATCTCGTTGCCGTAGGCGAGCGCGAATCGTTCCGGGAAGCCGGGATAGGCGTCGAGGCCGGCCTGCGGCCCGTCCGCCTCCAGCGAGGTCAGCGGGGTCCGGGGATCCAGGCCCACCGCAAGCGACTGGGTCGAGCCCAGCACCTCGATCCGGTGGTCGTACCCCGCCGGGTCGTGTCGCCCGCCGGTGAGCACCGCGTGCGCCCCGCTCGCGAACCGCAGCACCACGACCGCGTTGTCCACGTCGTCCGCCTTCGCGAACGCCTCGTCCACCAGCACCGATCCGCTCGCGAACACCTCGACGACCGGTTCGCCGAGCAGCCACGGCACCGCGTCCAGATCGTGGATGAGCAGGTCGCGGAAGATCCCGCCGGACGCGGGCAGGTAGCCGAGGTCCGGCGGTGCGGCGTCCTGGCCGACCGCGCGGACCAGATAGGGCGTACCCATCTCGCCCGCGTCCAGGCGGCGCTTCAACTCCACCACGGCCGGGTCGAATCGGCGTTGGAAGCCGACCAGGACCGGCACGCCGCTCGCCTCCACGTCCGCGATCAGGGCGATCATCGCGGCGATGTCCGAGGCGATCGGCTTCTCGCACAGCGTCGGTACGCCGGCTGCCACGGTCCGCCGCACCATCTGCGGGTGGGTGTCGGTGGGGGTCGCCACCACGACGCCGTCGACCGTGCCGAGCAGGGTCTCCGGGTCGCCGACCGCCTCGACGCCGAGTTCCCGCGCGAGGGCGTCCGCCCGACCCGGCAGCGGGTCGAACAGGACCAGTTCGTCGACCGTCTCCAGGCTCGTGAGGTTCCGCGCGTGCATGGCGCCGATCCGCCCCACGCCTGCGACTCCGATACGCATCAGATTCATTTCTCCAGTGGACGGGTGGGCAATCGGTTGATCGGACAACCGGTGATTGGGCGACCGGCCGACCGGGCAGGTGGGCAACGGGACTTCGGCGGCCGACCGTCCGACTGCCGTGCTCGGGGCGCCGCCGAATCGGCACGCTCCACATTTTGGAGCGCTCCAATCCGGGAACGCCCCAAGACTGATACCCGCCGTCCGAGCGTGTCAAGACTCACTCGCCAGGTTCGCTCGGCGGTGCCGACACACCAGAGACGGTAGGCATTACAGCCATTCGTCGGACCGTTCGGCAGGTGTTTCGGGTCGTTCCGGGTGGAGCGCTCCATTCTTTGGAGCGCTCCAAGCGTGTAATCTTCGTTCCACGGCCGTCGGCCGTCGGCCGTCGGATCGCCGGGATCACCGGCGTCGCCGGGGAGCCGATCGTGCGGGGCGGCGCTCCGGCATCGGGTGGCGCGGGGTGGGATCGCGGTTGTGCGGGTCGCGGGCCCACCGGATGGTCGCAAGCGTCGAATCGGTGGACGTCGAACCCCGGGTCGGCACGTTTTCGACCGTCGGAGCCCCGACCGTCGCAGCCCCGCCGGCCGGAGCCTCGACGACCGAGGCATCGGTCGTCGGATCCGCCCGACCGACCCGGCCGCCGGCTCCACATCGGGAGAAAGGTGAGCATCAGTGTCCGGTCCCACCCTCGAGGACGTCGCCGCCCGCGCCGGGGTTTCCCGCTCGCTCGTGTCGCTGGTGATGCGTGACTCGCCCAAGGTCGGCGAGGTGCGCCGACAGGCCGTCCTGGCCGCCGCCCGCGAGTTGGGCTACCGCCCCAACCTCAACGCCCGCACCCTGGCCACCGGCAGCAGCAGCACGCTGGGCGTGATGATCTCCGACCTGCACAACCCGTACTTCGCCGAGGTGGTCGACGGCATCGAGGCCGCCGCGCACGCCTGCGGCATGGACATCATCCTGGGCACCGGCGGACGCCGTCCGGCGCACGAGCGCCGCAGCCTGGAACGCCTGCTCCAGTTCCACCCCGCAGGCCTGATCCTGCTGGGCCCGGTCGTGGAGACCTCCGCGATCGAGGATGCCGCCGCCCAGGTGCCCACCGTGCTGGTGGCCCGCAGCGTACGGGCCGCCCGGGTGGACTCCGTCAACGACGACGGCGCCACCGGCTCGGCGCTGGCCGTCGAGCACCTGGCCGCGCTCGGCCATCGCGACATCGTGCACGTGGACGGCGGCGCCGGCTCGCAGTCCGCGGTCCGCCGCCGCGGCTACGAACAGGCCATGACGCGCCTGGCGTTGAGCCGCCACATGTCCGTCGTGCCGAGCGAGTACACCGACACGGGCGGCGCCCGGGCCGCGCGCGCCCTGCTGGACCGCGACACCCTCCCGACGGCCATCGTCGCGGCCAACGACTTCAACGCGGTCGGCATCATCGGCGAGTTGTCCGCGTCCGGGGTACGGGTGCCCGGGGACGTCTCCGTGGTCGGCTACGACAACACCCACCTGGCCGGACTGCGGCACATCGGCCTGACCACGATCAACCAGCCGCGCGAGGAGATGGGCCGACTGGCCACCGAAACGCTCCTCCAACGCCTACGCGGCGAACGCGGCAAAGCCGCCCGCCACCTCCTCCACCCGGAACTGGTCATCCGCACCAGCACCGCACCCCCGAGGAGCTAGTACCGCGCACGGGATCCCGTGGGCGGTGGTGATGGGAAACTCCGCGACCCGGCGGCATTAAATTACTATTATGTGTGGTCGGCTGATCCGAAACCGACTGTTGCCAATCCCTTCGAATCGCCGATCGCGCGCGGATGGTACCGCTGTGCGAAACACCACCCGGAAGAGCCGGGCCGCCGTCGCAAGGAAATCTTCGAGAGACCCTCCGAGGTTTATTGCCGAGCCCCGCATTGTTCGGCTCACGACAAAGTCGCTTTCATCGAAATCCCTGCTCCGGAGTGGGAGCGACATCCTCGGGAGTGGGGTCGGGGGCGGGGTACCGGTCACGGTCGACACCCCTGCGGCGCAATAAGTTCACCCGTACGGTCGCCCACCGAACGGTGCCGCAGCAGCGAATTTGCCGGCCCATGGGAAAGCCTCGACACCTGTCCGACACACGCGGGAAATGCCGCTGTGGCCTGCGAAAACGTAGTCGGTCGTTGATATCGACGACGCGGGTTGTCTAGCGTCTGCGCCAAGTGCAGACCGCACCCCCGTTTTTCGCCGTGCAGACGCGGCCGAACTCGCGACCGAGTCGCGAGGTGGAGGCAACGAAACGCTCGTCACAAGCATCCGGGCGATTCGGATGACCGGAACGGATTCCTCGCGGATCGCCGCCGGTCGAGCCCCACAGGGGAATTCCGAAGGGAATCCATGCTTTCTCACAGCACCTCGCACCGTGACGAATCGCACCGAGCCGGCGGCCGACGCCGGCTGCGCGCCTCGGCCGTCGTCGGCGTCGTCGCGACCTCACTCGTCGGCTTCGTCGCGGTGGGCCAGGCCCGGGCCGCGGACGATGCCACCTGGGACCGGGTCGCGCACTGCGAGAGCGGCGGCAACTGGACCACCGACACCGGCAACGGCTACCACGGTGGACTGCAGTTCAAAGAGAGCACGTGGAAGGCCAACGGCGGCAAGGGCCGCGCGCAGGACGCGCCCAAGGCGGAGCAGATCCGCGTCGCCGAGAACGTACTGCGATCACAGGGGGCGGGCGCCTGGCCCGTCTGCGGACGCAAGGCCGGTCTGGCTGGCGCCGGCCCCGCCCGGCGCGCCGAACGCTCCACGAACGACCGGTCCGAGCGACCCGCGAAGGCCGCCGCACCCGATCGGCCGGCTTCCGACTCCCGCGAGCAACCCGCCTCCTCCCCCGAACAGTTCCCGTTGCCCCCGAACGCCGACGAGATCGTCGTCCGGCCCGGCGACACCCTGTCCGGCATCGCCGCCGCACACCACCTCCCCGACGGTTGGCCGGCCCTGTACGCCAAGAACCAGGCGACGGTGGGCCCGAACCCCGACCTGATCCACCCCGGCCAACGCCTGTCGCTGCGCTGACCCGCGACACCGCGCGGGGGAGGTCGGGGCCGGCCCCGACCTCCCCGCCGCCGGACGAGCACCGATACCGACCCATCCGGGTTCGGGCCGGGCCCACGGCGCACCGACGGGCGCGGCACCGGCTACATCGGGGTGACGTACGCCCCGGCGATACCGCCGTCCACCAGGAATTCGGCGGCGTTGACGAACGACGAGTCGTCGCTGGCCAGGAAGGCGACCGCGGCCGCGAGTTCCTCGGGTTCGGCGAAGCGGCCGACCGGGATGTGCACGAGCCGGCGGGCCGCCCGCTCCGGGTCCTTGGCGAACAGTTCCTTGAGCAGCGGCGTGTTCACCGGGCCCGGGCACAGCGCGTTGACCCGGATGCCCTCGCGGGCGAACTGCACGCCCAGTTCCCGTGACATCGCGAGCACGCCGCCCTTGGACGCGGTGTAGGAGATCTGCGAGGTCGCCGCGCCCATCACCGCCACGAACGACGCGGTGTTGATGATCGAGCCCCTGCCCTGTCGCTGCATGTACGGCAACGCGGCCTTGCAGCACAGGAACACCGAGGTGAGGTTGACCTCCTGGACCCGGCGCCACGCGTCCAGACCGGTGGTCAGGATCGAGTCGTCGTCGGGCGGCGAGATGCCCGCGTTGTTGAACGCGACGTCGACCGACCCGTAGGTGTCGAACGCGGTCTTGAACAGCGCCTCGACCTGCTCGGCGTCGGTGACGTCGACGCGCACGAAGAGTCCGCCGACCTCTTCGGCGGCGGCCTTCCCGGATGCCTCGTCGATGTCGGCGCACACCACGTTCGCGCCTTCGGAGGCCAGTCGCCGGGCGGAGGCCAGGCCGATACCGCTGCCCGCTCCCGTGACGACGGCGGTACGGCCGACCAGGCGGCGGCACACGGGGGTCTGCTCGGTCACTTAACTCTCCTCGGTGCTGATGGTCTCGGTGCTGATGGTCTCGGTGCTGGTGGACTCGGTGCTGATGAACACGTTCTTGATCTCGGTGAAGGCCGCCAGTGCGTCCGGCCCCAACTCGCGCCCCAGCCCGGACTGCCCGAAACCGCCGAACGGGGTCGAATAGCGCACGCTGCTGTGCGAGTTGACGGACAGGTTCCCGGCCCGCACCGCCCGCGAGACGCGCAGCGCGCGACCCACGTCCCGGGTCCACAACGACCCGGACAGGCCGTACGCGGTGGCGTTGGCCAGCCGGATCGCATCGGCTTCGTCGTCGAACGGCAGGACCACCGCGACGGGGCCGAAGATCTCCTCCACGGCCGTGCGGTCCTCGGCGGAGTCGGGCGTGAGGACCGTCGCCGGATACCAGAAGCCCTTGCCGGTGGGCGCGTCCCCGCGGATCGCGGCGGGCGCGTCCTGCGGTACGTAGGAGCGCACCCGCTCGCGATGCGCGGCGGAGATCAGCGGGCCCATCTGCGTGTCGGGATCCCTGGGGTCACCGACCCGGAAGGCCCGCACCGCCGGTTCGAGCAGGTCCATGAAGCGGTGGTAGACGCCGCGCTGCACCAGGATGCGGGTCCGCGCGCAGCAGTCCTGTCCGGTGTTGTCCAGGAACGCGCCCGGCGCGGCGGCCGCGGCGGCCTCGATGTCGGCGTCGGCGAAGACGATGTTCGCGCTCTTCCCGCCCAGTTCGAGGGTCACCCGCTTCACCCCGGCGGCACACCTGGCCATGATGTCCCTGCCCACGGCGGTGGAGCCGGTGAAGACCACCTTGGCCACGCCGGGGTGTTCCACCAGGGCCCGTCCGGCGACCGGGCCGGCGCCCGGCAGTACCTGGAACAGCCCCTCGGGCAGCCCGGCGGCCAGGCCCAGTTCGGCCAGGCGCAGTGCGGTCAGCGGGGTGGTCTCGGCAGGCTTGAGCAGAACCGCGTTGCCGGCCGCGAGCGCGGGCGCCAGGCCCCACGCGGCGATCGGCATCGGGAAGTTCCAGGGCGCGATCACCGCGACCACGCCGAGCGGTTCGTGGAAGGTGATGTCCAGGCCGCCGGCCACCGGGATCTGCCGGCCGGTCAGCCGCTCGACGCCGCCGGCGGCGTAGTCGAGCAGGTCGCGGACGTTGCCCGCCTCCCAGCGGGCGTTGCCGATCGGGTGGCCAGCCTCGCGCACCTCCAGGCGGGCGAGTTCCTCCAGGTGCTCGTCCACGACGACCGCGAAGCGGCGCAGGATGCGGGCCCGGTCGCCGGGGGCGCAGGCCGCCCAGTGCGCGGCGGCGCGGCCGGCCCGGGCCACCGCGGCGTCGACGTCGTGCGCCGAACTCGCCCGGACGGTCGCGACGACCTCCTCGGTGGTGGGGTCGAGGATGTCGTGCTCGTGCGGGCCGTCCGGGTCGGGTCGGTCGTGTTGTTCGTGCTGCTGGGACAACGCCTTGATCCTTACATGCGCTCGAAGGAGCGGAAGCGCTCCCAGTCGGTGACTGCCGTGTCGTACGCGTCCTGCTCGACCTGCGCCATGTGCAGGTAGTGGGCCACCACCTCGGCGCCGAAGGCGTCCTCGGCGATCTTCGAGGCGGCCCACAGTCCGGCGGCCTCGCGCAGCGTGCCGGGCACGTGCGGCGCGTCGCCGGTGTAGGCGTTGCCGGTGCAGGCGTCGCCGGGTTCGAGTTCGTGCTCGATCCCGTACAGGCCGGCCGCGATCATCCCGGCGACCGCGAGGTAGGGGTTCACGTCGCCGCCGGGGAGGCGGTTCTCGAAGCGGTGCGAGTGGCCGTGTCCGATCACCCGCAGCGCACAGGTCCGGTTGTCCGGACCCCAGGCGACCGCGGTCGGCGCGAACGATCCGGGCCGAAAGCGCTTGTACGAGTTGATGTTGGGCGCGTACAGCAGGGTGAACTCGCGCATCGCGGCGAGTTGCCCCGCCAGGAAGTGCCGCATCGTCTTCGACATCCCGTACACACCGCTGTCGTCGGCCAGCACCGGCCGGCCGTCGGCGTCGCGCAGGGACAGGTGGATGTGGCACGAGTTGCCCTCGCGCTCGTCGTACTTGGCCATGAAGGTGAGCGACATGCCCTCCTGCGCGGCGATCTCCTTGGCTCCGGTCTTGTAGACGGTGTGCTGGTCGCACGTGGTCAGCGCGTCGTCGTAGCGGAAGGCGATCTCGTGTTGGCCGAGGTTGCACTCGCCCTTGGCCGACTCCACCGTCATCCCGGCCGCACCCATCTCGTTGCGGATCCGGCGCAGCAGCGGTTCGACCCGGCCGGTGCCCAGCACCGAGTAGTCGACGTTGTACTGGTTGGCGGGTGTCATGCCGCGGTAGGCGCGGTCCCAGCCGGCCTCGTAGGTGTCCTTGAAGACGATGAACTCGAGTTCGGTGCCGGCGTAAGCGGTCCAGCCGTGCTCGGCGAGTCGGTCGAGTTGGCGGCGCAGGATCTGTCGCGGCGAGGCCGCGACCGGGGAGCCGTCGTGCCACAGCAGGTCCGCGTTGAGCTGCGCGGTGCCGGGATGCCAGGGGGTGCGACGCAGGGTGGCCGGGTCGGGGCGCATCACGAAGTCACCGTATCCGCGTTCCCAGGACGACATCGCGTAGCCGGCCACGGTGTTCATGTCGGTGTCCACGGCGAGCAGGTAGTTGCAGCCCTCGGTGCCGTGGGCGAGCGTGTCGTCCAGGAAGAAGCGGGCGGCGAAGCGTTTGCCCTGGAGCCTGCCCTGCATGTCGGTGAAGGCCAGGACTACCGTGTCGATCTCCCCGGAGTCGACGAGTGCGCGCAGCTCGTCGACGGACAGCGGGGGCGTTCGGTCTGCCAAGGGAATGCCTCCTGTCGGTCCAACCGGAAGCCATAAGGTATGGCCACGAACCATTGATTGGGAAGAGCCGGAGGGGAGGGATCGTGGACGAGCGATCCGGGCCGGAGCCGAGGGACAGGCTGTCGCCGCTGCTGCGGCCGGTGCGGGCGGGCAACGGCTTCGAGGAGGCGTTGGAGCAGATCCTCCAGGTCATCCGGCTGGGGCTGGTCTCCGACGGCGGCCGATTGCCCGCCGAACGCGATCTCGCCGATCGGCTGGGGGTCAGCCGGGTGACCCTGCGCGAGGTGCTCAAGGTGTTGGCCGATCAGGGCATCGTGGAGAGCCGCCGGGGTCGCTATGGCGGCACGTTCGTGCGCGAGCGCCCGGGGCCGGCGGGCGACGGCTCGGCCGCCGAGCTGCGCCGCCGGATCGCGAAGGTGGACGTGGAGGACACGCTGCGCTTTCGCGAGGTACTGGAGGTCGGCGCGGCGGGGCTGTGTGCGGCCCAGGGCCTGGACGAGGCCCAGGCCGCACGGTTGCGGGCGGCGCTGGCGCAGACCCGGGACGCGCCGCTGGCCGAGTACCGGCGCCGGGACACGCTGCTGCATCTGACGTTGGCGCAGTTGTGCGGCTCGCCGACCCTGGCCGGCCAGTACGCGGCGGTCCGGGCCACGGTGAACGACCTGCTGGACTGCATTCCGCTGCTGGTGCGCAACCTGGAGCACTCGCAGCACCAGCACACCGCGCTGGTCGAGGCGATCCTGGACGGTGATCCGGATGCGGCGGCCGAGGTGATGCGCGAGCACTGCGCCGGAACCGCCGCGCTGCTGCGCGGATTTCTCGCCTGAGCCTCCCGCGCGCCCCCGGCGCCGGCCACGCGGATCCCCCCGCCCGGCCGGCGCCGTTTTCCGGTCCGAGCCGCGTCGTTTCCGGCCCGGGCCGCGCCGTTTTCGCGCCCGCCTCGACCCGCCCGCCGAAAAGACATCCGCGCCGGGGCCTTGCGCTGCATCGACTCGAAGGGCAAAGGTATGCGCTCGAACCAATAATTCCCCCTCCCCTCCCTCCCGTCAGGAGTGGCTCGTGGCCGACGACATCCAAGCGCGCACGAAGCAGGGCAGCGGCGGCGCGTCCGCCGAGGCGGAGGACTATCTGGAGAAGCGGGCCCTGCGCCGGGGCAGCGCGGGCTGGTTGCTGCTGACCGGTCTGGGCGTGGCCTACGTCGTCTCGGGCGACTTCTCCGGCTGGAACTTCGGCCTGGCCGAGGCCGGCTTCGGCGGTCTGGCGATCGCGGCCGCGCTGATGGGCCTGATGTACACGTGCATGGTGTTCTCGCTCGCGGAACTGTCCTCGATCCTGCCCGCCGCCGGCGGCGGCTACGGCTTCGCCCGTCGGGCGCTGGGCACCTGGGGCGGCTTCCTGACCGGCACCGCGATCCTGATCGAGTACGTGCTCGCGCCCGCCGCGATCGTCATCTTCATCGGCGACTACGTCGAATCGCTGAACCTGTTCGGCCTGACCTCGTCCTGGCCGGTCTACCTCGCCTGTTTCGTCGTCTTCATCGGCATCCACCTGTGGGGTGTCGGCGAGGCGCTGCGGTTCAGCTTCGTGGTCACCGGCATCGCGGTCGCCGCACTGCTGATCTTCGCGATCGGCGCGTTCACCGAGTTCGACGGCGGCGGGCTGAACGACATCCCGGTGGACCACGACGCGCTCGGCGCCAACTCCTGGCTTCCGTTCGGCCTGCTGGGCATCTGGTCCGCCTTCCCGTTCGGGATGTGGTTCTTCCTGGGCGTGGAGGGGGTGCCGCTGGCCGCCGAGGAGACCAGGGATCCGGCCCGCACACTGCCCAAGGCGATGGGCCTGTCGATCGGCGTGCTGCTGCTCCTGGCCGTGCTCACCTTCCTGGCCGCGACCGGCGCACACGGCTCGAACGCGGTACAGGACGCGGGCAATCCGCTGGTGACCGCGCTCCAGGGCGACGGCGACCCGACCCCGCTGAGCCGCTTCGTGAACTACGCGGGCCTGGCCGGGTTGGTCGCCTCGTTCTTCTCGCTGATCTATGCCGGATCCCGGCAGCTCTTCGCCCTGTCCCGAGCCGGCTACCTGCCCCGCTTCCTGTCCCTGACCAGCCGCCGCAAGGCCCCCTACCTCGGTCTGTTGGTGCCCGGCGCGCTCGGCTTCGCACTGGCCGCGTGGAGCGGCGACGGCGCCCGGATGCTGAACATCGCGGTGTTCGGCGCGACCATCTCCTACGCGCTGATGTCGCTGTCGCACATCGTGCTGCGCCGCCGCGAGCCCGACCTGCCCCGGCCGTACCGCACCCCGGGCGGCATCGCCACCTCCTCGGTGGCCTTCGTGCTGGCCTGCTCCGCGCTGGCCGCGACGTTCCTGGTGGACAAGCGGGCCGCGTTCATCGCGCTGGGCGTGTACGCCGTCGCCCTGGCTTATTTCGCCCTGTACAGCCGGCATCATCTGGTGGCCAACGCACCCGAGGAGGAATTCGCCGCACTGGCCGCGGCCGAGGCCGAACTCGCCCGGGACTGACCACCCGCGCCGGCCGTCACCACACTCCGTCCCGCCGCCATCCCGAGGCTGCGATCCCGAGGCAGCAGATCCGAAGCCGAAATCCCAGGAACCGAGCGACCCTTCATGCCCAAACCACTGATCGGCATCAGCACCTACCACGAGGAATCCGCGCAGTGGGGAGTGTGGCATCTGCCCGCCGTACTGCTCCCCCTCGACTATCCGACCCACATCCAACGCGCCGGCGGTCTGGCGGTGCTGTTGCCTCCGGACGCTCCGGAGGCGGCGGCCGAGACGGTCGCCCGGGTGGACGCCGTGGTCATCGCGGGCGGTCCGGACGTACGGCCCGCCCGCTACGGCGCCGAGCCGCACGCCCGGACCGGGCCCCCGAACGAGGCCCGGGACGCGTGGGAGAGTGCGTTGATCGAGGCGGCGCTGGCCTCCGACACACCGCTCCTGGCGATCTGCCGCGGCATGCAACTGCTGAACGTGGTGCTGGGCGGCACGCTGATCCAGCACGTGCCGGACGTGGTCGGCCACGGCGGGCACACCGGCCCGGCCGGAAGTCTGGCCGCGCACGTCGTCGCGCCGATCCCCGGCACGCTGTTCGCCTCGCTCGGCGCCGAGCCGTACGAGGTGCCGACCTACCACCACCAGGCGGTGGACCGGCTCGGTCGCGGCCTGGTGCCGAGCGCCCGGGCCGAGGACGGCCTCATCGAGGCGGTGGAACTGCCCGGCGAGACCTTCGCGCTGGGGGTCCAATGGCACCCCGAGGCCGGCACCGACCAGCGGCTGGCGCACGCGTTGATCGCCGCGGCCCGCCGCCCGCGGCTGGTACCGGCCCCGTCCGCCTGAGGTCCGTGCGCGACGGCCGCGGCCGGCCCCGATCGCGGCCGTCGCGCGACGATCCCACGGCACCGCTCAGCAGATCCTGGGCAGTTGCTCGCCGATCGGCATGTCCAACACGCGGGTGCCGCCCAGCCCGGTGCGCGCCACCACCATCCCCGGATGCGCCGCGACGCACTCTCCGATCACCGCCGCCCCGACGCCCAGCGGATGCGCACGCATCGCCGCGAGCACCGCGTCGGCGTGCTCGCGCGGCACGAACGCGACCAGCTTGCCCTCGTTGGCCACATACAGCGGATCCAGGCCCAGGATCGCGCAGGCGTTGGCCACCTGGGGCGGCACCGGGACGTCGCGTTCGGCGATCGTCACGCCGACCCCGGCCGCGGTGGCGATCTCGTTGAGCGCGGCGCCCAGGCCGCCCCGGGTGGGATCCCGCAGCACGTGCAGGTCCGGCGTGACCGCCAACATGGCCTCGACCAGCCCACCCAGCGCGGCGCAGTCGCTGCGGATCTCGACGTCGAATTCGAGGCCCTCACGCACACTCATCACGGCCACGCCGTGGACGCCGATGTCGCCGCTGACGATCACCACGTCGCCCGGGGCGGCGCGCTGGGGCCGGATGTCGACGCCGGCCGGGATCAGACCGATCCCGGCGGTGTTGAGGTAGATGCCGTCCCCGTGCCCGGCCTCGACCACCTTGGTGTCGCCGGTGGCGATCTCGACGCCGGCGGCACGGGCCGCGTCGCCGAGCGCCCCGGCGACCCGGGCGACGATCGACATCTCGACGCCCTCCTCCAGGATGAAGCCGACGGACAGATACGCCGCCCTGGCGCCGCTCATGGCCAGGTCGTTCACCGTCCCGTTGACCGCGAGCTCGCCGATGCCGCCCCCGGGGAAGAACAGTGGACGGACCACGAACGAGTCGGTGGAGAAGGCCAGTCGAACCCCGCCGAGGGTGACCACCGCGGAGTCGGCGAGACCGGCCAGCAGGGGTCCCCCGAACGCGGGCGCGAAGACGTGCTCGACGAGTTCGGCGGACAGCGCGCCGCCCCCGCCGTGCCCGGTCACGATCCGCGGATGGTCGCGCAACGGGGCCGGGCAGGTCCACCCGGAGAAGTCCGGCGCGGCGGGCACGGTGACCGGAGCCGGGTCGGTGAGCTCAGACAACGGGGGTCGCCTCCCGGGGCGCGGTGGGAGCGGCGTCGAGCCGGCGGTAGAGGTAGTAGGCGGCGCACGCGCCCTCGCTGGAGACCATCGTGGCGCCGAGCGGATTGCGCGGGGTGCAGGTGGTGCCGAACGCCGCGCACTCGTTGGGCTTGAGCAGGCCCTGCAACACCTCGCCGCTGCGGCACTCGGCCGGTTCCAGGGTGGTGATCCCGGTTACGTCGAAGCGGTACTCGGCGTCGTGGTCGCGGTAGCGCGGAGACAACCGCCACCCGCTGTCCGGAATGACCCCGATGCCGCGCCAGGCCCGGTCGGTCACCTCGAACACATCGGCCAGCATGGCCTTGGCCGCGGGATTGCCCTCGGTCCGGACCGCCCGCGCGTACGCGTTGTCGACGGTGTGCTCGCCACGCTCCAACTGCCCGACCGTGCGCCGAATGCCCTCCAGGATGTCCAACGGCTCGAACCCGGTGACCACGATCGGCACCCGATGGCGCTCGGCCAGGTCCGGATACTCGTCCACACCCATCACGCTGCACACGTGGCCGGCCGCCAGGAAGCCCTGCACCCGGCAGTCCGGCGACTGCATGATCGCCTCGATCGCCGGCGGTACCCGCACGTGCGACACCAGCAGGCTGAAGTTGCGGATGCCCTGCCGCCTGGCCTGATACACCGTCATCGCGTTGGGCGGCGCGGTGGTTTCGAAGCCGATACCGAAGAACACCACCTCGCGGTCCGGGTTGTCCCGGGCGATCGCGAGCGCGTCCAACGGGGAGTAGACCACCCGTACATCGCCGCCCTCGCTGCGCACCCGGAACAGGTCGCGGTCGGTGCCCGGCACCCGCAACATGTCACCGAACGAACAGAAGATCACCCCGGGTCGTGCCGCGATCGCCAACGCCTTGTCGATCACCTCCAACGGGGTCACGCACACCGGGCAGCCCGGCCCGTGGATCAACTCCACCCCGGAAGGCAGCAGTTGGTCGATGCCGTGCCGGATGATGGTGTGCGTCTGCCCGCCGCAGACCTCCATGATCGACCAGGGCCGGGTCACCGTGGCCCGGATCTCGTCCAGCAGTCGGAGACCGATCTCCGGATTGCGGAACTCCTCCAGGTACTTCACCGCCGGGCCTCCTTCGAAACGCCGTTGTGATTCGGGTCGGGGACGACCACCGGCTCCGGCCGGACGAACTCCCCGGCGGCCGCGCCGGCTGCCTCCCAGGGGTCTCCGAACTCCTCCTGGAGCAACCCCATTTCGTCGAACAGAGCGAGCGTGCGCAGGGCCGACTCCTCGTCCAGTCGTTGCAGCGCGAAACCCACGTGCACGATGGCGTACTCGCCGACGCTCAGGTCGGGGACGTACTCCAGGCACACCTCCTTGACCACGCCGCCGAAGTCGACGAGGCCCATCCGGGTTCCGTCCCGATCCTCGATGTGCGTCACTCTGCCGGGCACCGCCAGGCACATGGCTCTCTCCTCGTCATCCGACGACGACCGCGCTACGTCGGTCGTCGACTCGTGGATCGTCGGGCGAACGTTCACGCGCGGGCCGGCTCACCGGGCACCGGCCCACCGGCCCCGACCAGCACCTGGCCCAGCGCCAGCCCGCCGTCGTTCGGCGGCACCCGGCGATGGCGCAGCACGGTGAAATCCCGTTCGCGCAACGCCCGTCCGCAACCCGAGGACAGGATCGCGTTGGCGAACACGCCGCCGGTGAGCACGACCGGCGTGGGCCCGAACCGCTCCCGCGCGTGTTCGGCCACCGCGACCACCAGGTCGACGACCGCGTGGTGAAAGCGCGCCGCGAGCAGTTCCGGCTCGCTCCCGGCTCGCAGGTCGGCGATCGCCGCCGCGAACACCGGACCCGGGTCGGCGATCAGCGGATCGTCGTCGCCGTCCCCCGGGAGCAGCCCGAACGTGTACCCGGGAACCGGCCCGGAGCGCCGAACGGCCGCCCCCTCCAGCTCGATCGCCGCCTGCGCCTCGTAACCGGCCACGTGACAGACGCCGATCAGCGACGCGTACGCGTCGAAGAGCCGCCCCATGCTGGAGGTGGGCACGCAGTTCAGGTCGCGTTCGAGCTGGCGCGCCAACACCCGGCGTTCCTCGTCCGATCCGGCCTGCACGCACGGCAGGTCGTCCGCCCACTCGATGCCGGCGGCGTGCAGGTGGGCCAGTGCCATCCGATACGGGCGGGCCACCGCCGCGTCGCCCCCGGCCAGCGGCGCGTAGCGCAGGTGCGCCACCCGTCGGTAGCCGGCGTAGTCGGCGAGCAGGAACTCCCCGCCCCAGACCGCGCCGTCGTCCCCGTAGCCGGTCCCGTCGAACGCGACGCCCAGCACCGGCGCGGTGCCGTCCGATCCGTGTTCGGCCATCGCGGCGGCGATGTGCGCGTGGTGGTGCTGGACCAGCCGCACGGGCCGCCGGGCCGCGGTGCGCCGAGCCCAGCCGGTGGACCGGTAGCCCGGGTGGCGATCGGCGACCAGCACTTCGGGCCGCACGCCGGTGACCGTGCCCAGGTGCTCCGTCGCGTGCTCGAACGCACGTTGCGTGGCCAGGTCGTCCATGTCGCCGACATGCCCGGACAACCACGCCTCGTGGCCCTCGGCCAGCGCGAACGTGTTCTTCAGGTCCCCGCCGACGGCGAGTGTCGCGGGCACCGACACCGGCAGCCGGATCGGCAGCGGAGCCCAACCCCGGGAGCGCCGGACGAACAGCGGTTCGCCGTCCACGACCCGCACCACCGAGTCGTCCAGCGGCACCCGGATCGCCCGATCGTGGGTGAGCCAGCCGTCGGCGAGCGGCGCGAGCCGGGTCAACGCCTCGGCGTCGTCGGTCACGATCGGCTCGCCGGCCGCGTTGCCGCTGGTGAGCACGAGCAGGCGCGGCCCGGGCCGATCGTCGAGCAACCCCAGGAGCAGGTGGTGCACGGGCGTGTACGGCAACATGAAGCCCAGGTCGGGGCAGCGCGGGGCGATCGCCTCCGGCAGCGCGGACCGGGCGGCCCGGCGGCGCCGCAGCAGCACGATCGGTCGGGCGGCGCCGGTGAGCAACTCCCGCTCCGCGTCCCCGATCGCGGCATGCGGCTCGATCTCGGCGAGGGTACGGGCCAGCAGCGCGAACGGTTTGTCACCGCGCCCCTTGCGCTCGCGCAGCCGCAGTACCGCGTCCTCGTCGGCCGCGTCGCAGGCCAGGTGGTAGCCGCCGATGCCCTTGACCGCCAGGATCGCCCCCTCCGCGAGCATCCGGCGGGCCTCGTCCAGCGTGCCGAAGCCGATCGGCGCCCCGTCCGCGCCGACCAGGGTAAGCCGGGGTCCGCAGGCGTGGCACGCGATGGGTTGTGCGTGGAAGCGCCGGTTGCTCGGATCGGTGTACTCCCGGGTGCAGTCCGCGCACATCGGGAAATCGGCCATGGTGGTGTGCGCGCGGTCGTAGGGCAGTGCGGTGACGATGGTGAAGCGTGGGCCGCAGTCGGTGCACGTGATGAACGGATGCAGGTGCCGGCGATCGGTGGGGTCCGCCAGCTCGGCCAGGCAGGGCGCGCACGTGGCGACGTCCGGTGGGATCTGCGTACGCTGCCCGGCGCCCGGCTCCGGCGGTGTGGAGGCCACGATCGCGAATCCGGTGTCGCCGCCGATCTCGAGTTCCTCGTGGGTGATCGAGTCGACCGAGGCCAGGGCGGGCGCGTCGGTGTCGATCCGGCGGCAGAAGGCGGCCACCTCGGTCGACCGGCCCTCGATCTCCACCAGCACGCCCGCACCGGTGTTGGTGACATGGCCGGCCAGACCCAGCTCGGTGGCCAACGTGTAGACGAACGGTCGGAATCCCACGCCCTGCACGGTGCCCCGCACGGTGATCCGGCGCCGCTGTGCGACGTCGGCCTGCCCCTCGGCGGTCAAGACGGCTCCCCCGCCGGCGCGGGCCACCGGTCGAACCCGTGGTCGTCCTCGTGTGCGTGAGCGAGGTGCTCGTGCCCCTGCCCGTACTCGTGCTGGTGCGGGTGCGGGTGCGGGTGGGCGTGATCGTGCCCGTTTCGGTGGCCGTGGTCCGGCGATCCGCCCGAGTGCCCGTGCCCGTGCCCGTGCCCGTGCTCGTGTCCGTGCCCGTTCGCCGCGTGCCGCGCCATGACCGGCGTGTGCACCGAGCCCCCGTCGAGCACCGCGAGTGCCCGTGCCAGCAGATCGCCCACACCACGACCGGTCCTGGCCGACGTGAACAGCACCTCGACCCCGGGGTTGACCCGCCGGACGTTCGCCAGGAACGCGGGTTCGTCGAACTCCACCGCCTCGGCGAGGTCGGTCTTGGTCAGCACCACCAGGTTCGCCAGGCCGAACGCGGACGGATACTTGAGCGGCTTGTCCTCCCCCTCGGTCACCGACGCGAGCGCGACCCGCAGGCTCTCGCCCAGGTCGTAGGAGGCCGGGCAGACCAGGTTGCCGACGTTCTCCACGAACAACAGCCGGGTCCGTGTCGGCAGCCAGCCGGTGAGCTGCCCGCGCACCATCGCGGCCTCCAGGTGGCACAACCCGTCGGTGAGGACCTGCTTGACCGGCGCGCCGGCCCGGGCCAGCCGCGTGGCGTCGTTGTCGGTGGCCAGGTCGGCGGTCAACGCCGCGACCGGCACGCCGCGTTCGCCGGCCAGGCGCAGTTCGGCCTCCAGCAGCGCGGTCTTGCCGCTGCCGGGGCTGGACAGCAGGTTGATCGCGATCACCCCGCGTGCGGCCAGTTCGGCGCGCAGGTCGCTCGCGCCGCGATCGTTGTGGGCGAGTACGGCCTGCCGCAACTCGTCGACTCGGCACATGACGGATCAACCCTCCTGAATGGCCTCGGCGTATCCGACGTCCTCGACCGGGTCGGCCCAGCACACGTCGAGGATCTGCAACTCGCGTCCGCACAGCAGTTCGGCTGTCGCTCCCGCGCACTTCGGACAGCACAGATCCGGCGGCACGCCCACCGCCCACTCCACGGCGCACGCCGCGCAGCGGGCCCGGCCGACGACGGTCTCCATCACCAACTCGGCATCGCACAGCACCGTTTCGGCGCGCGCGACCTCGAAGGCGAAGGCCAGTGCGTCGGGGACCACACCGGCGAGTTCCCCCACCCGCAGCCGCACGCTCAACGCCGCGCGCTCGCCGGTGCGCGCGGCCGCCGCCTCGACCTGTTCGACGACGGCCATCGCAATCGACATCTCGTGCATCGGCCCTCCGCCGGTTCGCCGGTCCCACGCCTCGATCCACCGGCTCGGCCGGCCGAGCCCGAGGCTCCATTACAGGCTCGGCCGGCGATGTGTCCCGGCACCCACGCCGTGGCCGACGCCCGACGTACCCCATTCGCCGCAACCCGGTGGGCCCCGGCCGGGCACCGCGCGGGCCGGCCTACATGGCGCGCATCCGCAGATAGCGCTGGATGTCGGCCCGATTCACGAGCACGACCAGCCCCGCCAGGAGCACTCCGCCGATCAGGATCCTTCGCATGCCGGCACCTCTTCGGAATCGGAACCGCGCACCGCGTCCACGGCGGCGGGTCGTGCATCGACCGGGCCCGGCGCGTCCGAGGCACCGACTCGCCCGTCGACCGTTTGTTCGGTTGCCCGCCCGGCTGGGCGGTCGGTCTGGCGCGCGACCGGTGCCTGGTGCCGCAGCACCCGCAGGATCAGCGCGACCGCCTCGTCCACGGCGGCCGCCACGGGCGGACTGAGCCCCACCCGCTCGTCCAGGTCGGCCGGTTCGCAGCCGACCACCAGCACCCGGCGCGGCGGTGTGCCGCCGGTGCCCGCGCTCAGCGTGCCCAGCAGGGCGAGCACCGCGTCGGGCCCCATCCGGTGGCCGTCCAGCAGCGCCGAATCGGGCTCCACCGAGCCCGGTACGGCGGCCTCGATCAGGTAGACCGTGCCCGGTTCGCCGCCGCGTGCGGTGGCATCCACCAGGATCAACGTGTCGTAGCCTTCCAGGAGTTGGTAGGCCAGATGCACACCGCGCACCCCGAAGTCGACCACCTCGGCACCGGCCGGCAGCGAGTGTGCGGCGATCCTGCCGACCGTCTCCACCCCGAATCCGTCGTCGCCGAGGAAGATGTTGCCGACCCCGGCGACGAGCACGCGCTCGACGCCGTCGGTCGGCAGGCCGCGGCCGGTCATTCGTCCTCCGCGAGGGTGAGTTCGTCGGGTCGGAAGTACAGGAACCGGCCCTGTGCCCGCCGGATGTCCGCGCCGGGGTCGTCCGCCACGGTCACCGCGACATGCACTTCGCCGTCGACGTCGTGCAACACCGCCTCGACCACCGCGTCCCGGCCGTGCAGGAACAGGTCCTGGGCATCGGTACGGCGCAATCCCGGCCGCAATCGCACCCGGCTGCCCGCCCCGATCGAACGCCCGTCCACCGGAACCCGATCCGAACCGGGATCGAACCCCGCGTCGCTCGCCGGATCCCACCAGGGCCGCTCGCCGCCCGACCCGAACGGATCGGCCGCGCCGGGTTCGACCAGGGTCGTCGGCGCACTCGGTCCGCTGCTCCCGCGCAGCGTGCGCACCGCGCCGTGCAGCCGGTCCCACACCTCCGGGGGCAGCGAGTCGACCAGATCCACGGCGGCGCCCGCGCGAATGTCGGTGCCGCGCGCCTCGCGCTTCTCCCGCTCGGTCAGCGCCGACGTGCGCAGCGCGAGAATCTCGTCGATCTCGGTCGCGTCGTAGAGCGCGCCCGGGCTCTCCGGAGCCACCTGCGGGTGATCCTCCAGGATGATCGGCGAGGACAACACCACGTCGTCCCGCTCCCCGACCAGCACCGGCCAGGTCCGCAGATTGACACACGACGCCACGGCGGCGCCCGCCCACTCCGGCGGATCGGTCATCGACAGGAACGACCCGGCGTCCACCCCGAGCAGCACGTGCGCCGACACCAGCGCGTACGGCAGCGCCGCGTCCCGGTCGGCGCCCGGATCCGGCGTCCATCCGGCGGTGTTCGCCACCTCGACGGTGAGTTTGAGGGTGCGGTACGGGCCGGGGATCTCGGCGGTCCGCAGCCGGATCACGCCCTCCGCCCGGGCCCGCCTGCGGACCAACCGGCCGAGCACCCGGCCGTCGAGCTCGACCGCCTCGCTCTCCTCGCGCTCGGCCCGCTCGAACGGCACGATCAGCCCGTCACCGGCCAAGTCGACTACGGGCACCGCGAGTTCGACCCGCTCCTCGACGCCCTCGTCCCACGGCACGAGCACCCGATCGGGCAGCTCCAACGCGTCCACATCGGTGAATCCCCCGTCGGGGCCCACCTGTTGCACCGTGCGTCGTTGCGCATGCAGGAAGCGCAACTCGACCGAGAGGTTCGCACCGTCCCGCGGTTCGATCAGGCACTCGGTCCGCTGGTCGTGGTGTTCGCCGCTGCCCTGCCCCCAGGCCGGGGGCACCAGGACGCCGAACTGCCAGCGCATCCGGTTCTTGGCAGCCGAGGCCCGGTACGGGTAGAGCACGTAGCCCTCGAACAGTACGGCGTCGGCGATCTGCCGAGCGGCGGCGAACCGCTCCTCGGTGGCGAGCCCGGACGGTGTCATCGCACGATCTCCTCGGTGTCGCCGCCGCGATCCGGCGCGCGGTGGCGGCCGGCCGCGACGCCGAGGATGCGCGCGGCCGCGGAGTCGGGTTCGGCCGCCGCCAACAGGGCCTGCATCGTGGCCTCCCAGGAGGGCAGCGCATGCCGGGAACGGTAGGCGAGCAACGCGTCCATGCTCTCGCGCGGCAGGCGCAGCCAGCCGCAGCCGGGGAAGTGCTGCTCGATCATCTCCCGCCACACGGCCACCGGCATGCGGCACGCGGCCTCCTTGTGCCAGGGCACCGGTTCGACCCGGAATCCGCCGGGGCCGATGAACGCGGTTCCGGAGAAGAGCATCAGCAGCGGCGCCTCGCCCTCGCCCAGGGCGTGGAAGTAGCGGGAGGAGGCGATGTCCATGTCGTAGGTGCACGGAACCACCAGGTCGACCTCGGTCTCCCCGGTGAAGCCCGGCACGGTCAACGCGACCTGGGCGAACCGGATCGGGTGCAGCGTGCTGCCCCAGCGGGATCGTTCGCCGAACAGCACGTCCAGCCGGTCGCCCTCGGCCGCGCCGTAGCGCCGCCGGGCCGGCTCGATCCGCAGTTGCACGTGCAGCGCGAGCGCGTGCACCCGGGCCTGCTCGGCGGCGGTGATCCGCAACCGGAAGACCAGGGTGGGGCCCGCCGCGTAGCCGTCCGCTCGCACCCCGACGCAGGAGAAGTCCAACTCGGTCACGGCCGTTCGTCCCTTCCGGGCACGCGAGCCCGCGAGCGCACGTCGGCGAAGAACGCGGCCAGGTCGGCGCGCGCCTCGGCACCGCCGTCGAAGCCCTGCCAGTGCAGTCGCATCCGGCCCACCAGCGCGTAGCAGACGTCGACCGGGACCAGGAAACACTCGCTCGCCCCGTCGGTGCGCCGCACCAGCAGCGCCTCGACGTCGGCCTGCAGCAGTCGGGCGAGCCGACTCTCGCCGAGCACTGCCTGCCACAGCTGCGGATCCAGGTCGCTTTCGGTGGCGCCGGCCGGGCTGGGGTAGAAGGCGATCAGCCGGTCCGCCGCGGCGTTGCGCAGGAAGAACGCCATGCCGACCGGGATCTGCAGGGCCTCCCACGCACCGTCGTCCAGGCTGTGTTCGGGGTCGACGAGGTAGCGCTCGGGCACGGCCCGATAGCGACCGCCGGCCGCACCGCGCTGCTCGAACAACATGGCGCAGCCGCGGCACGCGCAGGCCAGGACCCGGGCGTCGGTGTCGACGAGGTGGCGGTGTCCCGGGCCGACCTCCTGGGCGCACAACTCGCAGCGTTCCGGCTGTGGTCCGGCCGGCCGGCGGAATCGGCGCAGCCCGTCCGCCGGCCGCATACGCGTGGGGGGTGGCGCGCTCACCGCGCGGCCCGAGCCGGGTCGGCCGGTCGCACGCCGATCTGGAGCAGCGCGGGTTCCGCGGGCGCGGCCGGGGCCTCCTCGATCTCGACGCGCTCGATCTCGGGTGCGTAGCCCGCGAGGATCCCCTCGATGGCCTCCCGCGCACCGTCGGTGCCCGTGCTCGTGCTCGCGCATCCGCAGCCGCCGCTCGCGGCGGTGATCCGCAGTCGTACGCTCCGGGCGTGCTCGTCGTAGTCGAGCAGTTCGGCGCGGTGTTCCGGGTGGGCCGCGAGACCGCGGGCGACCCGGGTGGGCACGTCGTCCGGATGCAGGTCGTGCAGGACCAGCAGCCCGGTGACCAGTTCGTCGTCGAGCACGGCGCGCCGGTCCGCATCGGCGTCGCGCAACAGCGCGGCCAGGCGGGCCAGGCCCGCGCCGTAGAAGTCCATCAGGGCGCGTACCAGTTCCTCGGCGGCGGCCCGGCCGGCCGGGTCGCCGCTCTCGGCCAGGCGGGTGAGGATCTCCTCGACCCGCAGTCCGGTCTGTTCGGCGTTCATCCGCTCAGCCCGCTCAGACCGGTGGGCACGTGCAGCTTCTGTAGGGTCTTGCCGTCGCCGAGGTACATGTGCACGCCGCACGGCAGGCAGGGGTCGAAGCTGCGCACGGCCCGCATGATGTCGATGCCCTTGAAGTTCTCCGGGGAGTTCTCCTCGAAGATCGGCGTGTTCTGCACCGCGTCCTCGTAGGGCCCGGGGGTGCCCAGGGTGTCGCGGACGCTGGCGTTCCACGGAGTGGGCGGGTACGGGTGATAGTTGGCGATCTTCCCGTCCCGGATCACCATGTGGTGCGAGAGCACGCCGCGCACGGCCTCGGTGAAGCCGACGCCGACCGCCTCGTCGGGCACCTCGAACTTCTCCCAGGTCTTGGTCCGGCCCGAACGCACCTCGTCGAGTGCCTTCTCGGCGAAGTGCACCGCCATGGCGGCCATGTACGCCTGGAAGTAGGTGCGGGCGCGGTTGCGCTCCAGGGCGTTGCTCCACTGCGGGATCTTCCACTCGAAGGTGGTCTCCGGCTTGGTCATCGACTTGGGCAGGTTGATCACCACGCTGTGCCCGGTGGCTTTGACGAAGCCGGTGTCGACCAGTCCGTTGAGCGCGGTGGACCACAGCCGGGCGAGCGGGCCGCCGCCGGTGTCCAGGGCCAGATAGTCGGTGCCGTCGAACCAGCGCGGCGACATCACCCAGCTGTAGTTGTTCTCGAAGTCCCGCTTCTGCGGTGCGGGGATGGTGTGCTGATTCCACGGGTGGCGCGGGTCGACCGGGTTGCCCAGCGGGTCGTGCGTGACGAACTGCTCCTGGCCCTCCCAGTCCTGGTAGTAGGAGCTGCCGAGCAGGATCCGGATGCCCAGGTTGATCTCGGTCAGGTCGTTGGTGATCAGTTTGCCGTCCACCACGATGCCGGGGCTGACGTACATCCGCCGGCCCCAGTCGGTCATGTTGCGATAGGTGAAGTCGCAGTGGTCGGGGTCGTTGAGCGCGCCCCAGCAGCCGAGCAACACCCGCCGTCGGCCGACCTCTTCGTAGCCCGGCAGGGCCGTGTAGAAGAAGTCGAAGAGGTCGTCGTGCAGCGGCACCACGCGCTTCATGAACTCGACGTAGCGCATCAGTCGGGACAGGTAGTCGGTGAACAACTGAACCGAGGCGACCGTGCCGACGCCGCCCGGGTAGAGCGTGGAGGGGTGCACGTGCCGGCCCTCCATCAGGCAGAACATCTCCCGGGTGTAGCGGCTGACCGCCAGCGCCTCGCGGTAGAACTCACCCTCGATCGGGTTGAGCGAGCGCATGATGTCGGCGATGGTGCGGTAGCCATGTTCCGCGGCATGCGGGGCCTCGGTGCGTTCGGCCAGATCCAGCACGCCGGGGTTGGTCTCGCGGACCATGCGCTCGCAGTAGTCCACCCCGACCAGGTTCTCCTGGAAGATGTTGTGGTCGAACATGTACTCGGCGGCCTCACCGAGGTTGATGATCCACTCGGCCAGGTGCGGCGGCTTGACGCCGTAGGCCATGTTCTGCGCGTAGACCGAGCAGGTGGCGTGGTTGTCGCCGCAGATACCGCAGATCCGGCTGGTGATGAAGTGCGCGTCGCGGGGGTCCTTGCCGCGCATGAACACGCTGTAGCCGCGGAAGACCGACGAGGTGCTGTAGCACTCGGCGACCCGCTTCTGCTTGAAGTCGATCTTGGTGTGGATGCCCAGGCTGCCCACGATCCGGGTGATCGGATCCCAGGACATCTCGGTGAGGCCGCTGCCGTCGCCGGCCACTTTGGTCGAGGGTGCCATCGTGTGTCGTGCCCTTCTGCGGTGTGGGACGGGACGGCGGCACGCTCGGGGTCGGCCGCGGGGTCGAGGACTGCGCGCGGCTCACCAGGGCGGGCGGTAGCCGGTGGTCAGCTTGCGGTCGGAGTGGCGCCACTTGGGTTCCTTGTCCACGGTCTGCGCGGTGATCGAGCGCAGTTTGCGGATCAGCAGGCCGTACGCGCCGCTGGCGGTCGCGGAGACCTTGCTGCCGGGCGGTTCGTCCATGAACGGCATGAACTTGTCCGGGAAGCCGGGCATCGTGCAGGCGATGCAGATCCCGCCGACGTTCGGACAACCGCCGACGCCGTTGATCCAACCGCGCTTGGGCACGTTGCACTTGACCACCGGACCCCAGCAGCCCAGCTTCACCAGGCACAGCGGCGAGCCGTACTCGTCGGCGAACTGGCCCTGTTCGTAGTAGCCGCCGCGGTCGCAGCCCTCGTGCACGGTGGCGCCGAACAGCCAGGTCGGGCGCAGTTTGTCGTCCAACGGGATCATCGGCGCGGACCCGGCGAGCTGGTAGAGCAGGTAGGTCAGCGTCTCGGCGAAGTTGTCCGGCTGGATGGGGCACCCGGGCACGCAGACGATCGGCAGGCCCGCCTTGGAGGTCCAGTCCCAGCCCAGGTAGTCGGGCACGCCCATGGCGCCGGTCGGGTTGCCGGCCATCGCGTGGATGCCGCCGTACGTGGCGCACGTGCCGATCGCCACCACGCCGGTGGCCTTGGGCGCGAGCCGGTCCAGCCATTCGCTCGTGGTGATCGGTTGGCCGGTGGTGGGGTCGTCGCCGAATCCGCACCAGTAACCCTCGGGCTTGATCGACTCGTTCGGGATGGATCCCTCGATCACCAGGACGAAGGGGTCGAGTTCGCCGCGTTCGGCCTTGAAGAACCATTCGATGAAGGTGTCCGCGCCCCCGACCGGGCCGCACTCGAAATCGATCAGCGGCCAGTGCACGGCGATCGGGGGCAGTCCGGGCAGCGCGCCGGTGACGATCTCCTCGATCGACGGCTGCATCGCGGCGGTCAGGGCGACGGAGTCGCCGTCGCAGCTCAGACCGGCATTGATCCACAGGATATGGATCGGGGACGGTGAGTCGGCCGGCGTGGCGGCGGTCGCACTCTCGGCGGTGTTCTCGGACGTGGCGCGCATGACGACGCCTCCTCGAAAGGTTATGAGTCAGACATAACGGACTCCTGAACCTTCCTATCAGTCCACCACGTGACGCGCCTCACACCCGGGCCATCCGGGCGAGTCGCGACACGCCGATTCCGCGGCGGCGCCGAGACCGGCCGGCCGCCGCGGCACCGGTCCGCGTCAGGAGGCCGGCGGTGCGGGCGCGACCCGGGTGGGGGTCGCGGCGGCTGCCGGGCCGTAGCGGGCCAGGAACATGTCCACACCGCCCGTGATCAGCCGCCGGGTCAGATCGGCGTCGGGGACCGCACCCGACGAGCCGTAGGCGATGTGCGGCATCAGGACCAGGCCGGAGAGTTGGATCGCAGCCAACGGCACGTCGTCGATCGCGAGTTCGCCGCGCTCGACGAGTTCCGCGAGCGCCGTGCGGACCACCACGTGGAAGCGGTCCGGTCCCAGCTCGCGCCAGGTGCGCCCCAGGTCCGGCAGCCGCGGCATCGAGCCCATCACCACGTTGTGCAGGGTGAGCACCTCCGGCGTGGCATGCCCCGCCACCCACGCCTCGCAGATCGCCGTCAGGTCGGCCCGCACGTCCGTCGAGGAGCCCAGCCGCTCCTCGATCAGGCGGGTGGACTCGGCGAGCGCCCGGTCCAGGATCTCGCCGACGATGGCCGTGAACAGGGCTTCCTTGCTGCCGAAGTGGTTGTAGACGGTCACCTTCGCGACGCCCGCCTCGGCGGCGATGGTGTCCATGCCCACCTGGTAGCCCTCGCGCAGGAAGGCCTGCGTGGCCGCCTCCAGGATCGCCTTGCGCTTGCGCGCCGCGCGGTCGCCGGAAGGGATGCGCTTGGGGGTCTGCTCCGCTGCCCACACAGTCGTGTCTCCGTTCGTCGAGCGCAGTCTAACCAAGGTGAACCGAACCGGTGAGTTCATCCGAACTGCACTGTTGAGTTCAACTGAACTGCACTGTATGGTTTGGCCATCGAAGCGGGCCTTTTCCGGGAGGGGATCAGCACATGAAGCGCTCGAAGCACCTGAAACGCATTGCGGACATACAGCACATGGAGCACAAGACGCACGAGCAGGCCGTGCGCTCGGCGCGACCGGGGGCGGCATTCGCGCTGCTCGCCGCGGTGCAGGCGATCCTCAACACGTCGGTCACCATCACCTCGGCCGCGGGGCCCGACATCGCCGCCGACCTCGACCTCGGCGCATCGGGCCTGATCTGGGCCGGCGCCGCGTACACCCTGGCGTTCAGCGGCCTACTGCTGCTCGGTGGCCGGGTGGCCGACCTGCGCGGACGGCGGGCCGGCTTCCGGATCGGCACCGCGGTGTTCGCCGCCGCGTCCCTGGCCGGCGCCCTCGTACCGGGCGGTGGATGGCTGATCGCGGCCCGACTCGCCCAGGGCGCCGGCGCCGCACTCGCCGCACCGGCCGCGATGGCGCTGGTCGGTGACGTGTTCCCGGCCGATGCCGCCCGTCGGCGGGCGATGGCCGCGTGGGGCGGGCTCTCCGGGGTCGGTGCGGCGCTGGGCATGCAACTCGGCGGCGCGACCGCGACCTGGGCGTCCTGGCGATGGTCGTTCGCGGTGCTCGCGCTGGTCGGCCTCGCCGTCGCCGTGCTCGCCGGCCGCCATCTGCCGTCCGGCCCGGCCCGGGTCCCCGGCCGGGTGGACGTACTCGGCGCCGCTCTGGTCACCGGCGGCGTCGCGGTGCTCAGCCTGGGGCTGGTTGCAGTGGGCACCCACGGCTGGCTCGCCCCGGAGGTACTGCTGCCGCTGGTCGTGGGGCTGCTGCTGCTGGCGGCCTTCGGCGTGGCCGAGAACCGGGTCGCGGCGCCGCTCGTGCCGCTGCCGTTCCTCGCCTCCCGTCGACGCGTGGCCGCGCTCGCCACAGGCATGCTCGCGCCGATCGCCGGGTCGACGGCCGCGTTCTTGATGTCGCTGTACTTCCAGCGGGTGCTGGAGTGGTCCGCGCTGCGCTCGGCGATGGGCTTCGTCCCGTACACGCTGATGCTGATCGCGGTCAGCGCCGGCAGTGTGCCGATCGTGGCCCGGCTGGGCGTGCGGTGGACGGCCGCACTGGGGCTGGTCACGATGGCCGGCGCCTTCCTGCTGTTCTCCCGGATCGGCCCGGACGCGGCCTACCCGGGAGCACCGCTCGCGGGCATGCTCACCCTGCCGATCGGCATCGGCCTGACCGCCGCAGCGGCGGTGGTCGCCGCCACCCGCGGCGTACCGCCCGCCCAGGCCGCGCTCGCCGGCGGCGCGTTCAACACCACGATGCTGCTCGGCCCCACCGTCGGCATGGCCCTGTTCGCCTCGCTCGCCGACGCGCACACCGGCACCGGCCCCTCCCCCGAACAGGCGGCCACCGACGGCTACACGTTCGCCTTCCGGGCCGCGGCGGCGCTGTTCGCCCTCGCCGCGCTCGCCGCGGTGAGCCTGCGGGCCCGCCGTACGCCCCATCCGCGACCCGTCCGGGTCTGAGCCCGACCGTGCCGCCACCCCACCCGAACCACCGCTCCACCCATCGAAGGAGTTCACCGATCATGACCACGACGACCTGGGTCGCGGGCTTCCGCTCCGCCGTGCTCGACCCGAACGAGAGCATCCTGATCCAGCCCTCGCGGGGCTTCCGCGACCAGACGGTGCGGCAGATCCTGCACCTGGACGGCGGCGGTACCACGCTGCGGGTGCTGCTCAGCAACGAATACGGCAAGGAACCGCTCGTCATCGGCGCCGCCCGGGTGGCCGTCGGCACCGGCGAGGGCACGATCGACCCCGCGACGGACACCGTGCTGCGCTTCGGCGGCGCGGCCGAGGTGACCATCCCCGTCGGCGGATACCGCCGGAGCGACCCGGTGGAGTTGGCCGTGCAGGCCGGGACCGACCTGGCGCTGACCCTGTACCTGCCCGGGGACACCGGCCTCGCCACCTACTCCGCCACCCCGTCGCAACTCGCCTACGTGCTACCGGGCAACGCCGTCTCGGCGAGCTTCGTGGGCGCGGAGGAGGCGGACAACCGCTACTTCGTCGCCGGAGTGGACGTACTGGCTCCCGAAGGCACCGCGATCGCCGTGGCGTTCGGCGACTCCTGGTTCGAGGGCGGGGGCACCTCCACCGGTGCCAACCTGCGCTTTCCCGACCAGTTGAACCGGCGACTGCACCGGGGTTGGGTGGTCAACCAGGGTATCGGCGGCAACCGATTGCTGACCGACGAGGTCGGCCTGCGCGGTCTCGCCCGCTTCGACCGCGACGTGCTCACCGTGCCCGGGGCCACCCACGTGCTCTTCCACTTCGGCCTCAACGACCTGGGCCTGCCGGGCATGTCCGGCGAACCACCGGCCACGGCGGAGGATCTGATCGCCGGATTCACCACGCTGGCCGCTCGGGCCAGGGCGGCGGGGCTGACCGGCATCGGGATGACCATGGGCCCCTACGCCGGCACCATCTATCCCGGCATCGACAGCGCGCAGGGGCGGGTGATCCGCCGTCGGGTCAACGACTGGATCCGCACCGCGGCGGTCTTCGACGCGGTCGTGGACGTCGCGGCGGCGGTTCAGGACCCCGACGAGCCGGATCGCATCCGGCCCGACCTGGACAGCGGCGACCACCTGCACCTCAACGACGCGGGCGCACGGGCGATGGCCGAGGCCGTGGACCTGTCGTACCTGCGACTGTGACGGCACCACCGGACCCGTCGGAGCGGGCACCGGGTCGTCCCGGACACGGCTCCGGGCACCCGACGGGAACTCGGCCCTCACCTTCCGTGGCGGGACGGCAGGTATCCACCCCACACGGCCCGACGGGCGCCCGACCCTCGCGTCCCGCGACGCGGCGGCGGGCGCCCGTCGCGTGTTTCCCGGCGGCGAACGCCGGGCACTCGCCGTGCCGTTCAGCAGCGATACGGCGCCGCCGGGCTCACCGCGGCCCGGTCCCTCGGGTCCAGGGACATCGTCGCTTCCAGCAGTGCCTCCAGGTCGGGGTCCGGCCACGGGCGCACGGCGGCCAGCGGGGGGCGATGCCGGCCGGTGGCGATGTCCTCCAGGATGTCGGCGGCGCCGATCCGCCCCCCGATCGCCCGGTCCGTCGCCGGCGCGCTGCCGGTCCACGCCGCCCGGAACGAGGCGCCCAGGCTGTACACCTCGGCGGCGTCGGTGAGGCTCACGTGGTGTCCGGGCCCGGTGTCCAGGAGTTGCCGGGCGACCTCGGGGGCCGTGGTCAGGTCCATCCCGCCCCGATAGGGAAGCGGCAGCGGAAGCAGATCCCGATGATGGGTCAGGTCGTGGTCGATGAACTCGATCCCGTCGCCCGGGGTGACCAGGATGTTCATCGGCTGGATGTCCCCGTGGTGCCAGCCCACCGCGTGCAGCCGCGCCAGCGCCGCGAACGCCCGCCGGGCCAGCGCGGGCAATCGGTCCGCGGGGCCGGGACCGGTACGGCGGGCCGATTCGCACCAGCGCCACAGGGTCACCCCCTGACGCCACTCCACCGCCGTCCACACGCCGTCGCCGACGTGTCCGTGTGTGCCGCCGACCGGATACAGGCCCTGTTCGCGAAGTATGGTCAACGCACGGGCCTCGTGGTGCAGCGAGACGGCGTCGGCCGGCCCCTCCGCGGTCTTGATCCGCCACCCGCCCGCCCGCCAGGCGTGGGTGTGATGCGAGGTCAGCGGGCGTGGCCGGTCGGCGATGCCGAGAGTCTCCAACGCGGCGGCGAGCAGCGGATCCATCGTCACATTCTCCCGGACGCGCAGGACAAGATCGTCCTGCGCCGGGCCGGTCCCCGGGAGAGAATTCGGGCGAGTTGCGCCGAGATCGGCAGGCCGGTCGCACTCTCGATCCAGCCGAACTCGCCCACGCAGTTGGTCTCCAGGTAGGTCCAGCCGGCCGAGGTGACCACGAAGTCCAGTGCGGCGTAGACCAACCCCAGGTCGCGCACGTGCTCCACGCATGCCCTCGCGATCTCCGCCGGCGGGTCGATCGCCCGGTACTCGGCCGCCTCCCGCGGAACGGCCCGCCAGTCGAGCGCGCCGTCGGTCCTGATCGCGGCGGCGAACACCCGATCGTCCACGACCGTCACCCGGGCGTCGAACAGTCGGTCCTCGACCAGGGCTTGCAGGTAGTGCAGAGTGCCGGCGATGCCCGCCAGGTCGTCCGTGAGGTGGATGCGGGTGGTCGGGATGAAGGTGGTGTGCCGCTGGGTGAGCGCCTTGACCACGACCTTGTCCCGGTGTGTGGCGATGAACGCCCGGGCGGCGTGCGGATCGCTGGTGAACAGCGTGTCGGGCACCGCGAAACCGTTGCGCGCGGCGGTCGCCAGTTGGGTGGGCTTGTGCAGTGAGGCCGCCACGACGGTGGGGTCGTCGATCCACACCTTCAGCGGGTGGGCGCGCAACAGGCCCAGCAGTGCGGTGGTGTTCTCGTCCGCACGCCAGCGCTCCTCGGCGGTGGCCAGGGTGTCCGGCCGGGTGGGCTTGCGCCAGTAGACCGCACAGCGCTCGTCCAGGGTCACCGTCGCCCGCCCCGAGGCCAGCACGGTGTGCCAGCGCCCACCGGCGAACCGACCCGTGACCAGCGGGCGTTCGCGCAGGCGGCCCGGGTCCAGCCGGAGCAGGGCCACGGGGCCGCCGAGGAGGTGCGCCGCCACCATGTCGGCGGTCAGGTCCTCCTCGGTGGCCACGATCACGACGCTCGCGTCGTGATCAGTCATCCTTCTTGTATCCCCTGGGTTCCTGCGTTCCGGTGTAGGTGCCGGAGTCGACCGCGTGGATCAGCAGCGTTCCGCCCGGGGTGACGTTGACGCACAAGTCGGGATCGTAGTGGTGCCGGGGCAGTGCGGGCGCACCTCGGGTGGGGACGGGGGCCCTGCGGCCGAGAATCAAGGGACCGGGCATGACCTCTCCTGACTGTGGGTGTCCGACGAACCCGAAACGGTGCGTCACCTTCATCAACGCCCGGATGGGGCACATCAGTTGCATCTGCTTGGCAAAAAGAGGCGGCCGACCCCCTCCCGCTTCGCCCGAGACGGTCGCTCCGAACGCGATGCGACCGCCGCGAAGGGTCCCCCGGATCCGTCCCGGACCGGGTCGGACGCGGATCGGGCCGACCTGACAGGATGGCCGGCATGCCCCTGGTGGAAGCGTCGGTCGAGGTACCCGTCGACCCGGCGACGGCGTTCGCGGTGTCGCAGACGACCGGCGCGGTGCGCAGGCGGTGGGATCCGTTCATCCGCGGGCAGCGCTTCCTGGACGGTGCCACCGAGCCGGGCAAGGGTGTGCGCACGCTCACCATTCATCGGGTCGGCTTTCGGATGATCAGCGAGTACGTCTCCTACCAGCCGCCGACCAACGTGGGCATGCGGATGGTCGAGGGGTCGTGGTTCTTCGCGAAGATGGGCGGCGGTTGGCGGTTCACCCCGGTCCCGGGCGAGCCGGGTCGCACCCGGGCGGTGTGGCGCTACAACTTCGGCTGTCGTCCGCGCTGGTTGGCGCCGGTCGCCGAGCGCATCGGGACGCTCGTACTCCGGCGTGAGATCGAGCACCGCATCGCCCGCTTCGCGCGTGCGTGTTCCGACCCGATCGTCCTGGCCGCGATCCGTGGCGGCGACGTGCCCCCGCCGGCGGGCGACGGAGCGGCGCGGGACTGAGCGCGGCGGGGCCGAGTCGCTCGGGCCGAGCAGGGCGGGCGCCGCCGGCCGAAGACCGCGCGACGCAAGGCCGGGCGACACCGAGACCCGGCACCCCGCGCGTCAGCGCGCTCTCGTGCCGCCGCTGCCGCCGGGTGTGCCGCCGGTCAGGCGCTCCTCCAGGTGTTTGCCCTCGATGTCCGGGTCCGGGACGTACTCGGCGAACCACTGGGGGTGGTACCAGAGCCTCGCGCGGATGATCGCCATCGTCGCCGGGACCAGGGTCAGCCGGACCACGAAGGCGTCCAGGAAGACACCGACCGCGAAGCCGAAGCCGATCGTCTTGATGGTCGGGTCGTCGGTGAACATGAATGCCACGAAGATCGCGAACATGATCAGCGCCGCCGCCGTCACCACGCGGGCGGACAGCCCGGTGCCGCGCGCGACCGCACCGCGTGCATCGCCGGTGGTGGAGAAGTCCTCCTTGATCCGGGAGACGACGAACACCTCGTAGTCGCTGGACAGTCCGAAGATGATCGCGAGCATCAGGATCGGCAGGAAGCTGATCGTCTCGGTCGGGGTGACGTCGAAGATGTGCTCGCCCCAGCCCCATTGGAACATCGCGACCAGGGCGCCGAGCGCCGCCGCGACCGACAGCAGGAAGCCGATGATCGACTTGATCGGCACCAGGATGGTCCGGAACGCGAAGGTGAGCAGCACGAACGCCAGCCCGATCACCACGGCCAGGAACACCGGAAGCGCGGCGGAGAGCTTGGCGGACACGTCGATGTTGGACGCGGTGCTGCCACCGACCAGGATCGGCGCGCCGACGCCCGCCTCGATCGCCGCACGGTTGTCGCGGATGTGGTGCACCAGGTCGGCGGTGGTGCCGGAGTCGGGCCCGGTGGTGGGAATCACCCGGACCACGGCGACCTGATCGTTCACGGCGAGCGGGCCCGCCGTGGCCACGTCCGGCTGCTGCTTGAGCGCGATCACCAGATTCTGCATGCCGGCCTGATTCACCGGCCCGTCGGCGACCACCAGGAGGGGTCCGTTGAACCCGGGTCCGAAACTCGCCGCGGTCAGGTCGTACGCCTTGCGCTGGGTCGAAGACTCGGGCTGGGAGGAGGCGCTGGGCAGGCCCAGCTCCATGCTCGTCGCCGGGATCGCCAGTACGAGCAACAGACCGATGCCGAGGACCAGCACCGGAATCCGGTGGCGCACCACGAAGCGTGCCCAGGCCGCGCCGAAGGTCCGGGCCGGTTCGGTCGCGGTGATCCGGGCCACCTCCTCGTGATGGCCGGGGCGCAGCCGCGTGTCGATGAACGAGGCAACCTTGGGACCGGCGAAGCCCAGGATCGCGGGCAGCAGGGTGAGCGCGATCAACAACGCGACCGCCACCGCCGCGGCGGCGCACAGGCCCATCAGGGTCAGGAACGGGATGCCCACCACGGCCAGCCCGCACAGGGCGATGATCACGGTGAGCCCGGCGAAGACCACCGAACTGCCGGCGGTGCCCAGGGCCAGGGCTGCGGACTCCTCCACCGCCATGCCGGAGATCAGATTGTTGCGGTGCCTGAACAGGATGAAGAGCCCGTAGTCGATGCCGCAGGACAACCCGAGCATGAGCGCCACCGTCGTGGACGCCGACGCGATGTTCACCACCGACGCGAGCGCGGTCACACCCATCAGGGCGATCACGACGCCGATGATCGCGGTGACGATCGGCACGCCGGCGGCCACGATCGCGCCGAACGTGATCAGCAGGATGATCAGCGCGATCACCAGACCGAGCACCTCCGGCAGCTCGGAGGGGGTGATCCGCCAGCCCGGGTACACACTGCCCGAGTACTCGACTTGCACCCCGGCCTGCCGGGCCGGCGCCACCGCGTCCCGGAGCTTGTCCAGGGTGGCGTCCTCGACGTCGGCCGGCTGCGCGGTGTACTGGACCCAGCCGAGCGCGACCTGCGCGTCGGGCGCCACGCCCTGATCGGTGAACGGGTCGGACACGGAGGCCACTTGCGGTACGGTCCGCAACTGCGCGATCGCCGCCTCGATACCGGCCCGAGGGCCCTGGTCGGTGACCTTGGCCGTGCCCTTCCCGGCGAACACCACCTGTGTCTGGCCGCCGCCGAGCGCAGGCAGCTTGTCCTGCAGCAGGTCCGTCGTGCGTTGTGCCTCGGTCCCGGGGATCGTGAAGGTGTCATTGGTCTTGCCGCCACTCACCGTGGCAAGAACCACCGCGCCCACGGCCAGGGCAAGCCAGATGGCCAACACGAGCCGCCGACGCCGAAACGCCCACTTCCCCAGCCGGAACAGATAGGTGGACAAGCCGCTTCCCTCCGCACCGACCGACCGGCCGTAACCCCTTCACGGACCGTCACGCGACGCCCCGCGATCACACCGACACATCGCAATCCCGCCCATTTTGCGCACTTTGCCGCAGCAAAGCCCCCGACGACGCGCCGGTGAATCCGCCGAGACCCCCGCCGAACCGACGAATCCCCGGCAGGACCTGTGCGCGGGCCCCGGGTTCGGCCGGCCGGTTGTTCGTGGTTGTATCGGGGCGAACCTCTGCCTCCCGATGGGAAGACCATTGCCCGTGCCCCGCCAGGATTCGACCCGGCGAGCCCTCGGCGCAGTCCGCGACTGGATGGTCTCGGCCCCCGGTACCTATCTCTGGCTGCTGATCCTCTATGTGACGACAGCCGATCAGTACATCCGGCTGACCGCCGACGAGCGCATCGCCTTCCTCCGCGGACAGAGCACGAACCTGCACAACCTCGACACCGCGCCGCTGCGGGTGCTGGTGACCAGCGCCGCGTGGGACCAGGGTTTGCACCTGTTCAAGTTCACGGTCATGTTCACCGTGCTGTGCGCGGTCGCCGAGCGGTGGATCGGGACTCGGCGGTGGCTGGCCGTCGCCGCACTCGGGCACGTGGGCGCCACGTGCATCAGCCAGGCGATCGTCCTGGCGCAGGTCCACGCCGGGACGGCGGCCCCGAGCGCGCGCTTTCAGCTGGACGTCGGCCCCAGCTACGGGTACATGGCCGTCGCGGGGCTGCTCTGCCACCGCATCGCCGGACCGTGGTTGTGGCCCTATCTGGCGGGCCTGGCCCTGTACGTCGGCCTGCCGATGTTCGTGCATCGGGACTTCACCGCGACCGGACACCTGAGCGCGGTGCTGATCGGGCTGTGTTGCCTGCCGTTCACCCGCAGCCGGCCGAAGTGGGACTCCGGTGCGTGGTGGCGTACGGTACGCCCCCGGAGCGTGCCGCCCGAGTCCGCGCGGCAGCCCGCGGGGCCGGCCGGAAGCCCCTTCCCCGCCGCCGACCCGGTCGAGGCGGCTCCCGCCTCCAAGCCGTCCGGCGGTTTCCCGCACGGGCGCTGAGCGGCCCCGTCCGCACCGGCCGTTCCTTCGCGCGTGGCGTATCGGCCGGGTGCGACACGCATCGGCCCGGTTCGCGACGAGACACGCCACTGCGCCGGGTCGACGATCGGATTCTTGCCCGATATGACCGGTTAATGTCGCTTCATGCAGGCATGGAATGGCAGCTCCCATCCCCTCGGCGCCACCTTCGACGGCTCGGGCACCAACTTCGCGGTGTTCTCCGAGGTCGCCGAACGCGTCGAGGTCGCGCTGATCGGCGACGACGGCACCGAGCAGCGGGTGCCGCTGCCCGAGGTGGACGGCTTCGTGTGGCACGGCTACCTGCCCGGCGTCGGGCCGGGCACACGCTACGGGTACCGCGTGTACGGACCGCACGATCCCGACCGGGGGCACCGCTGCAATCCGGCGAAGATCCTGATCGACCCCTACGCCAAGGCGATCGACGGCAACACCGACGGCCACCCGTCGCTGCTCGACTACCGTCCCGAGGCGCGGGACCAGCGGAACACCTCGGACAACCTGGGCCACACCATGTTGTCGGTGGTGACCGACTCGACCTTCGACTGGGGCGACGACCGCAGCCCGAATCGTCCTTACCACGAGACGGTGATCTACGAGGCGCACGTCAAGGGCATGACCCGCACCCATCCCGCCGTCCCCGAGCACCGGCGCGGCACCTACGCCGGCCTCGCCCATCCCGCCGTGATCGAGCACCTGACCGCACTCGGCGTCACCGCGATCGAGCTCATGCCGGTGCACCAGTTCGTCCAGGACGGATTGTTGATCGGCCGAGGGTTGTCGAACTACTGGGGCTACAACACCATCGGCTTCCTCGCCCCGCACAACGCCTATTCGTCCTCCGGGAGCCGCGGCGAACAGGTCACCGAGTTCAAGGCGATGGTCAAGGCCCTGCACGCGGCCGGGATCGAGGTCATCCTCGACGTGGTCTACAACCACACCGCGGAGGGCAACGAGTTGGGGCCCACGCTCTCCTTCCGCGGCATCGACAACGCCTCGTACTACCGCCTCGTGGACGACGATCCGGCGCACTACTACGACACCACCGGCACCGGGAACAGTCTGCTGATGCGGCACCCCAACGTGCTCCAGCTGATCATGGACTCGCTGCGCCACTGGGTCACCGAGATGCACGTGGACGGCTTCCGCTTCGATCTGGCGGCCACCCTGGCCCGGCAGTTCCACGAGGTGGACCGGCTCTCCGCGTTCTTCGACCTGGTCCAGCAGGATCCGGTGGTCAGCCGGGTCAAACTGATCGCCGAGCCGTGGGATCTGGGCGAGGGCGGCTACCAGGTCGGCAACTTCCCGCCGCTGTGGAGCGAGTGGAACGGCAAGTTCCGGGACTGTGTACGCGACTTCTGGCGCGGTACGGACGGCGTGCTGCCCGAGTTCGCGGTGCGCCTGACCGGTTCCGCCGACCTGTACACGAGCGAGCACCGCAGGCCCCTCGCGGGCGTCAACTTCGTCACCGCGCACGACGGCTTCACCCTGCGCGACCTGGTGTCCTACAACACCAAGCACAACGAGGCCAACGGCGAGCAGGGTCGCGACGGCGCCGACGACAACCGCTCGTGGAACTCCGGCGCCGAGGGCGACACCGACGACCCGGGCGTACGCGCGCTGCGCGAGCGTCGGCAGCGCAACCTGCTCACGACCCTGTTCGTCGCGCAGGGCGTGCCGATGCTCTCGCACGGCGACGAACTCGGCCGCACCCAGCACGGCAACAACAACGTGTACTGCCAGGACAACGAGATCGCGTGGATGGACTGGGCCCGGGCCGTCACCGACCCGGCCCGACAGGATCTCCTGGAATTCACCCGCGGCCTGGTCCGGCTCCGCGCCGAACACCCCGTGCTGCGCCGCCGGCGCTTCTTTCGCGGCGACGGCGCGGACGGCCCGGCCGACCTGCTGTGGTTCCGCCCGGACGGCACGGAGATGACCGCGAAGGACTGGGATCGACCCGACGCCCGCTCCGTCGTGGTCTTCCTCAACGGGGACGCCATCTCCGAACGGGACTCCCGAGGCGGCCCGATCGTCGACGACTCGTTTCTGTTCGTGCTCAACGCCCACTACGAGGGCGTGAACGTCCGCATCCCGGTCCTGCACGACCACGGCGACATCTGGCACGTCGCCGTGGACACCGCCGACCCGGACGGCGCCGACGAGGTGGAGGTCAAGGCCGGCAGCGTCCGGTCGGTCGAGGCACACAGTGCCCTGGTGCTGATCCGGCGCCGCCGGCCCGAGTGAGCACCGGAGCCGCACCGCCTCGCCGCGGCCGCAGTGAGCGCGGCCCGCGGTGCCCGGCCGCCCGGAATCCGGGGCCGGGCACCGCGGGCCGTGCGCCGATCAGTCCCGGTTCGAGGGGTGGACCGTGCCGGCGTAGCGGCGGGTGAACCCGTCCGCCGCCGCGACCGTGACGTCGTACCGGCCGTGCGGATCGGTCGGCCAGGTCACGGTGTCCCGGTCCCGGGCGCCGACCCACTGCTCGCGAGCGGTTCCGCCGAAGTCGTTCGGCGTGATGGTGAAGCGCACGTCGGTGTCGCCCTCGTTGGCCAGCCGAAGCTCCACCCGGGCCGCGTCGGGCCGGCGGCCGCTCAGTGTGGCCCGGACCGAGGGGACCGCGACGTCGCGCTGCGGATCACGGACCACGATCCCGGCGAATCGCCGGACGAAGCCGTCCGCGCCGTGCACGCTGAAGTCGTAGGCGCCGTCGGTGCCGGCGGCCTCCCAGACGTAGGTCGCGCTCTCGCCCGGCGCGACGGTGAACGGGGTGCCCGCGAACGGGAGCACGATGTTGGGGAACACGGTGAAGTGGTAGGTCACCGTGCCCTCGTTGGTCAGCGTGCACTGCACCCGGCCGGTCTTGCGGTCGACGGTGACATCCGCCCAGGGACGGTAGGGCAGCGGCCGGTGCGGCCGGTAGCCGGGTTCCTGGATGGGTATCTGCTGGGCGCCGGTCGCGGGCAGCTTGACGCCGGGCAGCGCCTTGGCCGCATCCGCCTTGGCGATCAGCGCGTTGGTGTCGGGCAGGGCCGGGATCGTGTAGTCGGGTCGGGCGAAGTCGAAGCACGAGGTGAGGTCGCCGCAGACCGCGCGACGCCACGCGGAGATGTTGGGTTCGTTCACCCCGGTCACCGTCTCCAGCAAGCGCAGCACCGAAGTGTGGTCGGCCACCTGGGAGTTGACGTGCCCACCACGACTCCACGGCGAGGCGATCCACAGCGGTACGCGCGTGCCGAGGCCGATCGGCCGGCCGCCGACGAACTCCTCGGGGGTGCCCGGCTCGGGCATCGGCGGCACCACGTGGTCGAAGTAGCCGTCGTTCTCGTCGTACATCAGCAGGAACACGGTGTGCTTCCACACCTCGGGGTTGGCGAACATCGATTGCATCGCGGTGTTCACCCAGTGCGCACCGTAGTTGGGTCCGGCGTCCGGGTGTTCGCTGAACAGATAGGGCGCGACGAGCCAGGAGACGGTGGGCAGCGTGCCGTCCTTGCAGTGCGCGTCGAAGGCGGTCAGGTCCCACTTGGTCATCGCGTTGACGTAACGCGGATCGTCCTTGGGGAAGTTGTGGAACTGCTTGAAGTAGGACAGGCCGTTGTCGTCGTAGTCGCCGTAGCGTTCGTCCTTGCTCGGGTTGTGGTACACGCGCCAGCTCACCCCGGCGGCGGACAGCCGCTCGGCGTAGGTGGTCCAGTCGGCGACCGGGTTGTCGGTGACGGGGGTGTTGTCGATCCACGGACCGGTGGTGCCGTCCCGGCCGGGCCCGGCGGTGCCCGACCACAGGTAGAGCCGGTTCGGGTCGGTGGGGCCGTTGAGCGAGGTGAAGTAGGCGTCACACACGGTGAACGCGTCGGCGAGGGCGTACTGGTACGGGATGTCCTCGCGGGTGAAGTAGCCCATCGAGCGTTCGCCCTTGGCCGCGACCCAGCGGTTCTGTGCGCCGTTGTTGACCGCGGTGTGACCGGTGCTCCAGTCGTGCGGGAGGCCGCCGGCGTTCTGCGCGTTGTACTTCGTGGAGTCCATCCGGTACGGCAGCAGGTAGCCGCCGTCGGTGCGGCCGGGGTGCGGCTGGCGGAACACGTCGTCGCCGCCCGGCAGCACCAGGCCCTGGCGGTCGGCGAAGCCGCGCACGCCCGCGAGGGTGCCGAAGTAGTGGTCGAAGCTGCGGTTCTCCTGCATCAGGATCACCACGTGCCGAACGTCCTTGATACTGCCGGGCTTCGGCCGGCGTGCGGCGTCCGCGGCGGGGTCCGGCGCCTGGTCCGCGAGCGCGGGGCTCGCGGTGAGGCCCACCGCGCCGGCCGCGCCGACGGCGGCGGAGGCGCCCACGAAGGAGCGGCGGCTGAACTCGGTCATGACGAACCGACCTTTCGGTGAGGGGAGGTGACGCGAAGTCAGGCGCGCAGCGTGAAGGTGGCGACGGCGGCGGCGTGGTCGCTGGGCCAGCCGTTGCCGGCGGTGCCCGGGATCGGCTTGGGCCAGCCGGTGACCAGGTTGTGCGCCTCCTCGGCGGATAGCGGTCCGGCGGTGTGCAGTGCGTCGATCCGGTCCTGCGGCTGGGACGGGTCCACCGGCGACCAGGTGTTGCCGGGCTCGCGGGCCGGATCGTGGTGGCGCTCGCGGAACACGTCGACCAGTCGGGCCTGTTCGAGCAATCGGGTGACCGGCCAGCGCACCGGCCCGGACGTCCCGTGGACACCGGCGGTGCGGGCGGTCCAGTCCAGGTGCGAGGGCGAGGCGAGGGCGCCGGCGAGCAGCACCGGGGTGTCCCGGGCCGCGTGCAGGTCGGGCGCCATCGCCGTGACCAGGGTCTGGGCCTGGCGGTAGCGCAGGCTCGCCAGTTCGGCCGCCTCTGCCTGCGCGGGCGTACGGCCCCGGCGAATCCCGATCGGCCCGTAGTCCCCCTCGTCCAGGCGCGCGGTCCACACCCGGACGGCCCGTACCCCGGGCGCCCGCACGGTGGCCGCGACCGCCGGCAGCTCGGCGTTCGCGGGGCGCGGGTCGGTGAGCGGGTGTCGACTGATCAGCGCAAGTCCGGCCGGGTCCTCGTACACCGCCCAACCCAGCGCCTCGGCCACCGACTTGCCCAGGGTGCCGCCGGTGTCCTGCAACGCCAGCACGTCCAGATCCCGGGTCAGCGCGAGCCGCAACACCTTGGTCACCGCGCCGTCCACGTGCCTGCCCGCATCCCAGGCGTCGAGGCCGGCGACCTTGAGCGTGGCGCTGCGCGCGTTGCGCCGGACCGGCACCTGCACGGTGAGCTGCGACGTGGCGCCGGTCGCGCCGTCCCGGCCCTCGACGGTGAGCACGCCCGGCCGGCGCGCACCGCCACGCGGGGCCTGGGCGGTGACGACGCCGTCGGCACCGACACCGAGCCAACCGTCGCCGGCTCGGGCACGGAAGGTGACGCCCTGGCCGGACTGTTGCCCGTTCGACGCGGTCCACAGCCCGGCCAGGCGCACGGTGGCGCTCTCCCCCGGCGTGACCGCCGCGCCGGTGACGGTGTCCACCGCGAACCGGGGCCGAGGCGGCACCGGCCGCGCCGCGAAGCCGAACGGCGCGGTCTGCGCGAGGATTCCGTAGCCGTCCTTGGCCAGCAGGTAGGCGGTGTAGGGGCCGTCCGTGAGTCCCTGCGTCTCGATGGTCACCTCGCCCTCGGCGGTGGTGACGTACTTCCAGGCCAACGATCCCCCGTTGCCCGGCTGTCGAGCCCCGTCGTACACCCCCACCCAGTTCTTCGCGTGCGGTGCGTCGGTGGCGAACCGAAAGGTCAGCTGATCACCCTCCTTCGGCACGGTGGGACGCAGAAGAGTGAGCGAACTCCCTGACATATCGTCAATTCCTTTCCGGAGCAGGAGTGAAGGTGCACATGACGGCATCGCGGCGGACAGGGGCGGACTCGGGGCCCGGGATCGTGACCGGGGCGGGGCCGACGGCGATCGGGGTACTGCGGCCACGGGAGGCGGGCACGGAAATGCTCCAGGCGGAAGTCGAGTTGTCTGTACAACTCGGCTCAGTAGGCCGGCACCCGATGGCCGGAGCGTGAACGCACGCGCTCCGGCGGGAAAGCTTCACGGGAAGAGCCGGCGGCCCCAGGACGAAGCCCCCGACTACAGGTGCGGGCGGCCACGATCGACTCGGCGGGAGGCGGCGACGACGGCGACGGCGACGGCGACGGCGACGAACCCGACGGACCGAGCGCGCATTCCGTGCCGGCGTCATCCGCCGGTCGCAGTGGATGTACGCGAGGCGATCACCACGACCGGCGCCTACCGCTCGGGCGCCCGGCGCCCGGTGGCGAGGCCGCCTCCCGCTCGGCTTGCACGGCAGTCGGCGCCGGCACACAGGGCGACGACTCGAACCCACGTGGTCATGACGCCCGTGCCCCTGACGCCACTGCCACCGCCTGGACCGCGACCCTCGGGATGAGCGGCGCCGGCGGGCCCGTGCCACTCGGGCAGCCGGCGGCCGGCAAGGTCGCACGTCCCGGCCGGCCCACCACCACCGCACCCCCTCGTGCGTTCCGAGCCGCCCCGGGAAGGCGACGGGCCCGGGCCCGTCCGGGCCGCGGCGACCCGATCCCGCGATGCCGTCGGCGCGGATGTCGCCCGGACGAGCCCGCTCGCCCTGAGCCTCGGCTTGTCAAGTCTCCTCTGGAGAGTTATAAGGTGGGGAGCACCTCATGCGCACAGGCCCGCTCCGTGGCCCCGGAAAATGGCGCGCGTGGTCGAAAAGCGCGCGGCATCGTGCCGCGACGGGCCCTCGCCGGTGCAGAGGTCGGCGCGGCTCGCCGAACCGGCGTCCCGCGGCTGCCGTCCCGATTGTCGAATCGGCCCGCCGCCCGCCCTCCGATCGAGGCGGCCCCGCCCGAGCCCACCCCGATCGCCTCCGACGGAAGACGGAAGAAGGGCCGATACAGATGCCGATGCGATGGGAATCCTTCCTCGCGGCAGTCCAGGAGCGGGGCGAATACTCCTCACCCGAGGAGGCGGAACGCGCCGTCCGCGTCGTGCTCGCCCTCCTGGGTGCACACCTGGTCGGCGGCGAAGGCGCCGAACTGGCCGCCCGGCTCCCCGAGGCGTGCGCCCTGGTTCTGCTCAATCCGCTCCCCGCGCACGAACCGCTCAGCGCGGACCGGTTCGTCCGGGCCACCGGCGCGTGGATCGAGGGCGCCACCGACGAGACCGCCAAGTGGGACGTCGGAGCGGTTCTCAGCGTCGTCGCCGACGCCACCGACGACGACCTGATGAACCGCCTGCTCCTACAACTGCCGCCGGGCTACGACGTCCTCTTCGGCCGCCCACGACGCTGACCCCGCCCGAGCGGGGAAAGGCGGCGGGGTGACGGAACAGCGACGCGGGCCCGGTCCCGCGTGGCCCCGGCGGGGTGACCGATGGGCGACACCGGCCCGGGCCATGCGCAGCCGACCCCGCGAGGGCCCGCGCCCGCCCCGGATCAGGGCCGGCCAACGATCGGAACCGCCGCACAGTCGGAACCGGAGCCACACCGTCGGCGGCCGGCCCGGCGTCGATCCGCCCGGCCGCGGCGGCACGGCGCAGCATTCGTCGCGTGCCGGCCCGAACTGCCGCCTGTCGCAGTAGTCTCGGCGGGTCCGTGGAAGTGCCGGTCCGAAGGGTGAGCCCGTGACGTCGATATCGAACAGCGACGAGGACGCCTGGCGGCTGCCGCGTCTGGACGAGGTGGAGGCGGCGTCCGTCCCGCCCCGGATCGACACGAGCATCGCGCACACCGCGCGGATCTACGACTATCTGCTGGGCGGCAAGAGCAACTTCGCCGTGGACCGCGCGGCGGCCGAGCACATCCTGGCCGCGATGCCGGATCTGCCCACCACGCTCCGGCTCAACCGACTCTTCCTCCAGCGCGCCGTGCGATACGCCGCGCGGCGCGGCATCCGCCAGTTCCTGGACATCGGGACCGGCATCCCCACCGGCGGGAACACCCACGAGGCGGCCCACCAGGTCGCGCCGGACGCGCGGGTGGCCTACGTGGACAACGACCCGATCGTCCTCGTCCACGGTCGGGCCCTGACGAGCGATGCCGGCCCGGGACGAACCACCTTCACCCAGGCCGACCTGCGCGACCCGAAGGCCATCCTGACCGCGCCCGAGGTGCTGGAGGTGATCGACTTCGCCGAGCCGGTCGCGGTGATGCTGGTCGCCATCCTGCACTTCATCAAGGATGACGAGAACCCGACCGGGATCGTCGCGACACTGCGCGACGCCCTCGCCCCGGGCAGCATGCTCATCCTCTCGCACGCCTCCTCGGACGCCGACCCCGCCCGCGGCCGCGCGGGAGCCGCCGGTTGGAAGAACGCCTCCGCCGAGATGACCATGCGCGACTACGACCGCGTGCTGGCCTTCTTCGACGGCTTCGAACTGGTCGAACCGCCCGGCATCCGCCCGCACTGGAACCCGGACGGCGAGCCCGAGGATCCCCTGGACTCCGTGGAGAACGTGTGGGGTTACGGCGGCCTCGGCATCCTGCGCTGAGTCGGCTGAGTCGGCCGAGTCGGCCGCGGCACCCGGTCCACCCCGATCCGGCCGACGCATCCGGCCCCGACTCCGCCGAGCCCCGCCGGCCCCCGGCCGCCGATCCGGGCCCGGCGGCCAAGGCGCGGGTCGGCGGGCCCGCGAAGGCCCGTCGCCCGCCATCGGCCGTCGCACTCAGCCGCCGGCCACCCCGGTCGGCCACGGTGCCTGCCCCGGCCACGGCGCCGCGTCCTCCAACTGGGCCGCCAAACGCAGCAGTTCAGCCTCGGCACCGAGCCGACCGGTGAGCTGGATCGCCACCGGCAGGCCCCCCTCGTCGAAGCCCGCCGGCACGCTCGCCGCGGGCAACCCCGAGACGTTGAACACGGACGTGAACCAGGTCATCTTCGCAGCGTGCGCGTACATGCTCGCCGGGTTGCTCGTGTCCAGGACCCCGAGTTCGGGCACCGGAACACCCAACGTCGGGCTCAGCCAGACGTCGTGCGTGTCGAAGAAGGGCGCCACCTCGCGGCCGATCCGAACCACCGTCTGCAACGCTCGGACCAGATCCTGACCGCGCATTCCGGCGGTGTGCTCGTGGATGACCCGGGTGAACGGTTCGAGGTCGTCCTCCCGCAACTCACGGCCGAGTTCGGTGAGTCGGTCCTCGATCTGGGCGTGCGTGGCCGCCGCCATCACCTGACCGAGCGCCCGACCGGTCGCCGGACCGTCCCACACCGGCGCACCCTCCTCGACCCGATGGCCGAGCTCGGCGAGCAGCGCCGCCGTACGCTCCACCGCCGCAACGGCCGCCGGGTGGGCGGCCGTTCCGTCCACGTTCGCGGTCGCGAAGCCGATCCGCAGCCGCCCCGGCGCGGTGTCCAGCGCGGCCAGGAAGGATCCGGCGGCCGGCATCGGCAACGTGGCATACGGCTCGCCGGGCAGCGGACCGGCGACGACGTCGAGCAGCGCGGCGGAGTCGCGGACCGTACGGGTGACCGCGTGCGCGATCGCCAGCGGGTAGGCCAGCCCGGACACGCCGTGGTCGTCCGGAACGCGCCCACGCGAGGGCTTGAGCCCGAACAGTCCGCAGCAGGCCGCCGGGATGCGAATCGAGCCGCCGCCGTCGTTGGCGTGCGCGGCGGGCAACATCCCGCCCGCGACCGCGGCGGCCGACCCGCCGGAGGAACCGCCCGTCGAGTGGGTGGTCCGCCACGGGTTGTGCGACGGGCCGTGCAGGAGCGGTTCGGTACTGGCGTTCTTGCCGAATTCGGGGGTGTTGGTCTTGCCGACGATCACCAGCCCGGCGCGGCGATAGCGGGCGGCCAGCGCCCCGTCCCGCTCGGCGACCGCATCGGCGAACAGCCGTGAGCCGTGCGTGCTCACCATGCCGGCGACATCGCAGCCGAGGTCCTTCACCGCGAACGGCACGCCCCGCAGCGGCCCGTCCGGCAACGTGCCCTCGGCCTCGGCCCGAGCCGCCTCGAACCGCGTGGACACGAACGCGCGCAGCGTCGGGTCGCGCTCCTCGATCCGGGCGATCACCGCGTCCAGGATCTCGATCGGCTTGACCGTGCCCTGTCGTACGAGCTCGGCCAGCCCCACCGCGTCGTTGTCGTCCAGCAGTTCACCGGTGCCCATGGCCGTGCCTCGTTTCGTTCGACTCGATCAAACAAATGCATGATGCAGTCAAGCAATACAGATGACAAGGACATGCGCACCCCGAGCCCCCGGCACCCCGGGCGCCCCGAGCCCGCGATCACCCCGACCGGCGTACCGGCCGACCCGGCAACCCGACCCGACCTCGACCCCGACCCACCCGACCCGACCCGACCCGACAAACCGACCCGTCGCCCACCCGACCTCTCGACCGGACGCCCCATCGACCCACCCACACGGCTCCCGCCACGAGCGCAATCGCGATTCAGGGAACGTGTCACCCGCACCATCGGTTGAAGAATCCGAGGACGACACAAGGAGAGTGGGACGGATGGCGGGAAATGCCGCGGCTCGGCGACTGGTCACGGGTGGACTGGCGCTGGCCGCCGCCGGATGGGCCCTGCGGGACGTCCCGGCGGAGTTCGGCGGTCGGGCCGAGGGCGAACGACTCGCCCGCTTTCGACGATCGCCGCAGTACCACGAGGGTGCGTTCCGCAATCCGGTCCCCGCCGACCTGGTCGCGGCCGGCAGCGCCCCACAGCTCATCGGCCAGATGCTCCGCAACCGCAGCGAGCGCCGACCCGCCGCACCCGTGCCGCTGGTCAGCGCTCCGGCCACACCGCCGGCCCGGGACGGGCTGAGCGCCGTCTGGTACGGCCACGCAACCACCCTGGTCGAGATCGAGGGCCGCCGGGTGCTGTTCGACCCGGTGTGGAGCGAGCGGGTGTCCCCCTCCCAGCTCGTCGGTCCGCGCCGGCTGCACCCGCTCCCGATCCCCTCGGCCGCACTGCCGACGCTGGACGCGGTGGTCATCTCGCACGATCACTACGACCACCTCGACCGGGCGACCGTACGCACCCTCACCGCGACCCAGACCGCGCCGTTCCTGGTGCCCCTCGGCATCGGCGCCCACCTGGAACGCTGGAACGTCCCCGCCTCGCGGATCATCGAACTCGACTGGGAGGAGGACGCCGTCGTCGCCGGCCTGCGCTTCACCGCCACCGCGGCCCGCCACTTCTCCGGCCGCACGCTGCGCCGCAACGACACGCTCTGGGGCTCGTGGGTGATCGCCGGCGCCGGGCACCGGGTCTTCTACGCCGGCGACTCCGGCTACTTCGACGGCTATGCCCGCATCGGCGCGGCGCACGGGCCCTTCGACCTGACCCTGATGCCGATCGGCGCCTACAGCCCGAGTTGGCCCGACATCCACATGAACCCGGAAGAGGCGATCAGGGCCCACCTCGACCTCGGCGGCAAGGTGCTGCTGCCGGTGCACTGGGCGACCTTCGACCTGGCCCCGCACCCGTGGGCCGAACCGGTCGACCGCCTGTGGCACGAAGCCAAGGCCAAGGACGTGACACTCGCCGTCCCGCGCCCCGGCGACCGCATCGACACCGCCGCTTCGTCCCAGCCGACCCCGTGGTGGAGCGTGCTCACCAACACCCCCTGAGCCGGGGAGGCTCCGCTCCGTCCGACGAGGCCTCGGACGGAGCGGAAAAGCGCCGAACCGGACCGACCGGACCGACCGCCGCCGGCCCGGCCGACGGAACACGAGCCCAGCGGGAACATCGCCGACCGAAGTAACATCGGCCGCCAGTGATCTCAGCGAGGGGGGCATCGCGTGCGGGCGATCGTGGGCGTGACCGTATCGGCCGTCATCCTGTTGGCGGCATGCAACGACACCGACTCCCCGAAGAAGCAGGCCACGGCCCCACCTTCGACATCGTCCCCGACGCCGACGACCGCACAGACCGTCGTCGCCCCGGCACCGGCCACATCCGCGCCGCCGGCGCCGACCGCCTCCGGAGCACCGAGCCCGTCGGCGACGTCCGGCACACAGCCGGCACAGCAGGCCGCGTCCACCGAGGCCGCGATCCAGCGCTACGAGCAGTACCTGCACGCCGTGGGCCGCGAGGACCTCGCCACGGTCTGCGAAATCGCCGGCCCGGCGGCGAAGAAGGCCCAGGACGACGGCTTCGGCCCGTGCACCACCACGATGCCCATCACGTTCCGGATGTTCTCCGCCGCACAAAAGAAGGCCCTGCAAACCGCCACGGTCGACCCGAGCCGCGTCTCGACACGCCGACCCGACAAGGTGGAGGTCCCCGCCAAGGCGGTCCGCACCACCGTCACCTTCTCCCAAAGCGACCTCGGCGACCAGACTCTCCAGTACATCGACCACGCCTGGTACATCGTCGACTAGGGCCTGTCCGCAATCTCGCGTCCGGCCGGAGACCGGTCCTGTCGGCGGGCACGACTCAACGCACACCCCGTGCCGCGCGCCGCGCCGGCATCCGGCTGCCGAGACCGATGGCGAGTGCCGCCACGATCAGCGCCGCCGCGACCGCGAAGGTGACCCGCATGCCGGTGGCGACGGCGCCCGCCCGGGCCGTGGTGACGTCGTTCGTGGCCGACGCGAGGGCGAACACCGCGCCCATGACCGATGTCCCGGTGATCAGCCCGAGATTGCGCGACAGGTTGAGCATGCCGGACACGACACCGCGGCGGTCCGGCGGGACGTCGGCCATCACGGCGGTGTTGTTGGCCGTCTGGAACACCGCATAGCCGGCGGTGACGACCACGATCGGCGCCAGGTAGCCGGCGACGCCGAACGACGCCGGCGTCGTCGACAACGCGAACGCACCGACGGCCATCGCGCCGAGTCCGACCGCGGTCATCCGTGGTGCGCCGAACCGATCGGCGACGCGGCCGGCCGGCACCCCGGTCAGCGCGGCGACGACCGGACCGACCGACAGCACGAGCCCGACCAGGGCCTCTTCGAGCCGGAGCGTGCGCGCGAGGTAGAACGGCCCGACCACGAGCGTGGCCATCATCACCGTCGAGACCAGCGCGCTCATGGCCAGGCTCGCGCTCAGCACCCGATCCCGGAACATCGCCGGCCGGATCAGCGGTGCGCCGGCTCTCGTCTCGACCCGGACGAACACTCCGACGCCGATGGCGGCGCCGGCCAGCAGGGCCGCGTTGAGCCATCCGAAGTCGCCGCGCCCGATCGTCATGGCGAGCGCGTAGGCCGCGAGCGTCAAGGCGAGCAGCAACGTGCCCACATGGTCGAAGCGGGCCCGCCCGGTCTCGGCCCCGGGTCGGTCGACGGGCAGGTGGCGGTACGCGAGGACCAGCGTCACCACGCCCGCCGGTGCGTTGACCAGGAAGATCGCCCGCCAGCCGGGCCCGGCGATCAACGCGCCGCCCAGGGACGGGCCGAGCGCGGTGCCGATCGCGGACATCGTGCCGAGCAGACCCATGGCACTGCCGGTCCGCGCCTTGGGCACCGTCTCGCCCACGAACGCCATGGTCAGCGCCATCATCACGGCCGCGCCGAGGCCCTGCGCCGCCCGGGCGGCGACCAGCAGCCACAACGAGGGCGCCAGGCCGCACAGGACCGAGGCCACCGTGAACAGCAGGATGCCGGCCAGGAGCAGCCGACGCCGACCGATGATGTCGCCGAGCCGGCCGACGCTGACGATCACGGTGGTGATCGCGAGGAGGTAGGCCAGGACGATCCACTGGACCGCCTGGAAGGAGGCGTCGAACGTGCCGGCCAGGGTCGGCAGCGCGACGTTGGCGACGCTCGTGCCAAGCGAGGACAGCAGCATCGACAGGGACAGGCCGGCCAGCGCCCACCGCACCGCGGGTGTGCGCTCGGCGCCGCCCGTGGCCGCCTCACCCGATTCCGCACTGATCGTTTTCACGTGCACTCCGTTTCCTGGTGGCTCCCGAAGCCCGATGTTCGGGTGACCCGGCGGGGTTCGTGGGGTGCGGCCGGCCGTTCGGCCCGATGCCGCGGGGCTCGCGTCCTGCCCGGCCGGTGGGCCGGAGTCAGACCCGTGAGGACCGTCGGCCGGGTCCGCCGTACCCGGCCCGCCATCCCCCGGCCGGTCCGTGTCGTTCGATCCGGCCGCCGGGTCGGCGCACCGCACGGCCGGACGCACTGTGTGGGCTCATGCCGAGGAGGGTTGTCCGCACCCCGCGATCCCGGCAACTCTTGTTGCCAATTCCGGGACGGCGGGGTGGAATGCCCCCATGGACAACGCACCGGCCTACCGAACGGTCCTGGACGAGGTCGCCCCACGACTCAGGCGCCTGCGTGCCCGGCACGGTCTGACCCTGGCCGCGCTCTCCGAGGCGACCGGCATCTCCAAGAGCACGCTGTCCCGACTGGAGTCCGGACAACGCCGTCCCAGCCTGGAACTGTTGCTGCCGCTGGCCGGCGTCTACCACGTGCCGCTGGACGAGTTGGTCGGCGCTCCCGAGGTGGGCGACCCCCGGGTCCGGCTGACCCCGCGCCCGCTGCCCAGCGGCGGCACGTCGGTGTCCCTGACCCGAACCCCCGGTCCCCTCCAGGCGTTCAAGATGGTCATCGCCGACCGGGGCACCGAGCCGAACCTGCGTACCCACGAGGGCTACGAGTGGCTGTATGTGCTGAACGGCCGGCTGCGGCTGGTCCTGGCCGACCACGACCTGGTCCTCGGCCCGGGCGAGGCCGCCGAGTGGGACACCCGGCTGCCGCACTGGTTCGGCAGCGCGGACGGACGCCCGGTGGAGATCCTCAGCCTCTTCGGCAGACAGGGCGAGCGCATGCACGTCCGCGCCAAGCCGCACGCCTGACGCCACCACGGCGGCGCGGGCCGTGTGCCGGTGTCGCAGGCGGGATTCGGGCGGTTGCGGTGCCGACGGGATTCGAACCCGCGGAAGGAGCCGGGCAGGCCCGCCCGTACCCCCTCACTCGACGCGGCGGGAACCTCCGCCGCGTCGATCGCAATGGGCCGCTCTGCCACGGCACCCCAACCTGCGGAACTGCGCAATCCCGCTGCGCCGAGCGTAGGTTGCGCGGTTCCGCGGTGACCACCCGATTTCGCCGCGGCGCACCTTCGCGCTCCGCACCGCGCGAACCGGCCTTCGTCGTACCCGGCTTCCCGAACGGCCATTGCGGGCAAGCACGTTCGACGCGTCGAACGGAGCCCGCCGATGACCCGCGGGGCCGCCCGGGAGGGTTCGGCGGCCCCGACGGGGAGTCGTCAGTGGCTCGGCAGCACGCACACCGAGTCGAGGCCGAGCACGTGGTTGAGCCGACCGAAGGCCAGCCAGGACCCGATCGCCATGCTCAGTTCGACGATCTCGGCCTGGGTGTAGTGCGCGGTCATCCGGGCCCAGAACTCGTCGTCCAGGTTGTGGTGGTCCACCGCGTACCGCTCGGCGTATTCGGCGGCCAGCCGGGTGCGGTCGTCGAAGATCTCGGTGGTGCGCCACTCGGTGACCGCGACGTCGAAGCCGTCCTCGACCTTCTCCCCGTCCCGTTCGGTGCGCCAGTCCAGGCAGAAGACGCACCCGTTGATCTGTGCGATCCGAAGTCGTGCGGCCTCGAACTCGCGCAGCCCCAGGTTCGATGCGTCGTAGACCTTCATCGAGAACGTGGAGGCCGCGATCCCGATCTCGGGCACCATCTCCGCCCACACGTAGGCGATCGGGTCCTTGTCCTCGGGGATGTCGATGTGCATGGTTACTTCCTTCCGAGCTTGCCGACTGCGGGACGGAGCGGAATGTCGAGAGCGTCGTAGAGCCCGGGTTCGGCGGCGACCAGCCAGTCGATGGCGCCGACGAGTCGGCCGACGGCGGTGGCGTTCCCGCCCGCGGACCGGTTCGTGCCCTCGTCGGTGGCCTCGACCGTGACCTCGATGCGCGGGCGTCCCTCGATGATCACCCGGTGCGCCCCGTCGCCGTTGGGCGGAGTGGGCCAGTCCGGCGCGCAGGAGGGGTGGATGCGGGTCACGTGCTCGATGACGATCCGCGACTCGCCCCCGACAATGCCCTGCACCTCGAACCGCACCGCGCCCTGGGTGCCGGCCTCGAACTCGCCCATCGTCGTGGTGCGTACCGTGCTCTCCAGCGGACGGCGGTCCATCGTTTCCCGGATTTCGTCCAGCTCGACGCCCAACGCCCGTGCCATCAACCGGATTTGCCCGCCCCAGACCATGGTCGGCATCTCCGGCCACAACATCGGCGCCCCGTAGTCCATCGGCTGCCCCATGCCGACCAGGTTCCGGACCGAGTCCTCCTGGTCGTAGGTGGAGTAGTCGAAGATCTCCTGGCAGCGGATCGCGTCCACGGTGGTGCCCAGCCCGCTGATCAGCAGCGGCAGCACGTCGTTGCCCCAGCCCGGATCCACACCGGAGACGAACAGCGACCCGCCGCCGGCCTCGATGGCGGCAAGTACCGGCTCGCGCAACTCGGTCGGGGCGTTGCGCTGGTCGTAGAGCGCGTACAGGGCGGGAGTCACCACCACCGCGCCGGCCCTGATCGCCCGCACGATGTCGGCGAGCGCCTCGTCGGGACGGATGTCGCCCGACGCCGCGTACACCACCGCGCCCGGCCCGGCGGCCAGCACGGCGTCGATGTCGTTCTCCGCCGCGACCCCCAACTCGTGATCCAGCCCGGCGAGTTCGCCCGCGTCGCGGCCGACCTTGTCGGGATTGTGCACCAGCACCGCCGCGAGCTTCAGCGCCGGGTGCGCCTCGACGGCGCGGATGGCCGCGCGGCCGACGTTCCCGGTACCCCAGACAACCGTGGAAATCATGCGCTGGAGGGTAGCGAGGGCCCCCTACGGTTCATAGGCCCACGACCGGAAAAGTTGACCTGCCGGCCGATCGGCCGGCCGAGACCACACCGCCGGAGAGGGGGCTCGCCCGCCCCGCACCGCCGGCCGGGCGCGGGACGCGACGCGCCGTCGGGTTCGGCCGACCCGCACCGTCACCGGCCGAGCAGCCGACTTCGGCCGATCCCACCCGGTGCGCTCGGCTGCCTCACTGTTCGCCCAGGACCATCCACGTGCCGTTGGCGGCCAGCGGCTCGAAGCCCACCTGCGCATAGACCGCGTGCGCGTCGGCGGTGGCCAACATCAGGCGCCGCAGACCGGCGGGGCGCAGGTGGTCCCGGATGTGCGCGACCAGCGCGGTGCCCAGACCCTTGCCCCGGACGGCCGGGGCGATGTAGACGTCGCAGAGCCAGCCGAACGTGGCCCCGTCGGTGACCACGCGGGCATATCCGACCTGGGCCGCGGAGGCCGTGTCGTACACCCCGAAGTTGAGCGACCCGGCGATCGCCGCATCCTGCTTGTCCCGCGGGCGACCCTGCGCCCAATAGGCGTCGAGCGACAACCAGCTGTGTATCAGCGCGACATCGAGCCGGGTCGGATCGGTCGAGATCTCGTAGCCGTCCGGAAGGTGAAAGTCCATATCCGGATCCAACCAGCCCGCTCCCACCGCCGACCACCCGTTATTCGCACGCCGCTCAACGCACGGGCACCAGGGCCTCCGCCCGCGCCCGCAGGGTGGGGGCGCCGCCGCGCCCGGGGGAGACCAGGCGCAGCCGGAGCAGGTGGCCTCGGCCGGGTCCGGGGGTGTCGCGTTGCAGGGTGCCGGTGACGCAGTCGAAGGTGGCCGCGTCGGTGTGCCGCACGAAGAAGGCCGGACCGGCGATCCCGGCGAGCAGCTCGATGGCGTCGGCCAACAGGCGGGGGCTGCCGGGTCGGGCGTGCTCGACGTCGACGGCGAAGACACCGTCCGGCAACACGGTGGTGCCGCGCAGGCTCCACGGCGAGCCGGGCAGATCGCAGGCGACCCGCAACCTGGGCAGCAGGTCCGCCGCGGGGTCCGCCGCCACCCAGCCCTGCCGGGTCGTCTGCTCGGCCAATTCGCGCAATGCGTCCCCGGGCGCCTCTTCACCCGACACGCCGAAGAAATCGTCCATGACAGTCACTGTAAGTCGAAGTGTCGTAACCGGCTTCTCCGGAGCGAACGCCACGAACCGCCCGGCTTCGCACATTCGCGACACGGTGCTCGCATGCTCGTCGAGCACGCATTCGAATGACCGTGCCGCACCCTCCGATTCCGCCCGTTCGCACGCACACCGCCGGAGCCGGGGCTCAGAACAGTCGAGCGGCCCTGGTGCTCTCGGATTCCTCCAGTTCGAGAAGCCGCCGCTTGCGTTCGAGGCCGCCGGCGAAGCCGGTCAGCTTCCCGTCGCTGCCGACGACACGATGGCAGGCCACGATGATCGAGATCGGATTGTGCCCGACCGCCTGTCCCACCGACTGGGCCAACGCCTTGTTCCCCAACCGCTCGGCGAGCGCGCCATAGGTGGTGGTCTCGCCGAACGGAATCTCCCGCAGCATCGCCCACACCCGCTCCTGGAACGGATCGCCGTGGGTGGCCGTGGGCAGGTCGAACGCGGTCCGGTCACCATCGAGGTATTCGGCCAATTGGGTCGCCGCCGCCGCGAGCAGCGGGTCCTCGCGATGGTCGACCCGCCGGCCGAGTTCCTCCTCCGGAGGCATGTACCAGTGCTGTGGGAAGTAGAGACCCACGATGGCATTCCGCGCTGCCACCACGATGAGCCCGCCGAGCGAGGTGTCGACGATCGCGTGCCGTGTGTTCATGGTGCCGATCTCCCCCTGTGTCGCGGTGTACGTCCTCATCCTTCATCCCCGTCATCCCGTGGACGCACGGGCCCCGGGGAAAACGTGGGACCCGACGTCGCGGGGGTCTGCTTCGCGGCATCGACTCCGCCGGGATCCCGCCTCTCCGTCGGAATCCCGCCTCGCGGAACGGACGGGCAACGGGGACGTGGCTTCGCCCCCTGACGCGCTTTGCCGAAGCGGCAAGGAAGTTTGTGGCTCCCGCCGAATCGCCACATGATCATGATCCGTACCGAGGTGATCGGTACCGAGACCCGGGAGTTGCCATGACACGGCCTGTCCGAACCGCCGACCTCACCCATCGCCTGGTCCCCTCCCCCGCCGGCCGCATCCACCTGGTGGAACAGGGCACCGGTCCACTGGTCCTGCTCGTCCACGGGTTTCCCGATTCCTGGTACGGCTGGCGCCGGCAACTGGCCGACCTGGCCGCGGCCGGCCACCGTGCGGTCGCCATCGACGTCCGCGGCTACGGCCGCTCGTCCAAGCCGCAGGACATCGCCGCGTACCGGATGACGGAGCTGATCGAGGACAACGTCGCCGTGGTCGAGGCGCTCGGCGAGCGCTCGGCGGTGATCGTCGGGCACGACTGGGGCGCGACCATCGCCGCAGTGTCGGCCCTGGTCCGGCCGGACGTCTTTCGCGCGGTCGGGCTGCTGAGTGTGCCGTACACCCCGCCCGGCGGACCGAAGCCCGGCGACGTGTTCGCGGCGATGGGCGGCGACGAGGAGTTCTACGTCCGGTACTTCCAGGAGCCCGGCCGCGCCGAGGCGGAGATCGAGCCGGACGTACGGGGGTGGTTGGCCGGCTTCTATGCCGCGCTCTCCGCCGACACGATGCCCGGCCCCGATGCGCCGGATCCGCACTTCGTCGGCCGCGGTGGCAGGCTCCGTGACCGATTCCCCACCGGCCGCCTGCCCGGGTGGCTCGACGAGGACGACCTCGACGTCTACGCCGGGGAGTTCGAGCGGACCGGAATGAGCGGGGCGCTCAACCGCTACCGGAACATGGACCGGGACTGGGCGGACCTCGCCCCGTACGCCGGCGCGCCGATCACCCAGCCCTCGCTGTTCCTGGGCGGCGCCCTGGACGCCTCCACCACGTGGCTGTCCGATGCGATCGATGCCTTCCCCGACACGCTGCCCGGCCTGCTCTCCTCGCACGTCCTGGCCGGTTGCGGCCACTGGCTCCACCACGAGCGCCCCGCCGAGGTCGACCGGCTCCTGATCGACTGGCTCGCCGCGCTGCCCCGCTGAGAGATCCGTCGGCCGGCCGGGTGAGCTGAGTCCCGGGCGTACCGGGTATGAGCCTGGTGGATTCCCCGTCGAGGTGAGTGAGTGCCATGTCGTCCACGGACAACGAAGTCGATCTCGGGGTGCTGGTCGGGCACGACGGCTCGCCCGCCGCCGACCGCGCGCTGGATTGGGCCGCGCAGGACGCCGTCGCCCGGCGCGTACCGCTGTACGTGGTCACCGCCGTGCCCGTCGGCGGGCTCGGCCACCGGCATCGGGTCGAGCTGCGCGAGCGGGCACATGCGCTGGTGGACGCCGCCTGCGCGCGCGTGCGGGCGCGGTTCGCCGAGGCGGACGTGGAGGGCTCGGTCCGGGAGGGCGACGCGGCCGAGTCGCTGCTCGAGGCGAGCGGCCGTGCCGACACGATGGTGATCGGCAGTCGCGGTCACGGCGGTTTCGCGGGCCTGCTGCTGGGATCGGTGTCCCTGCGGGTGTGCGCGCACTCGTCGTGCCCGGTCGTGGTGGTACACGCCGACGCGGCCGAGGACGCGAGCGGCGTGGTGGTGGGCATCGCCGGTCCCGAGGACGGGCCGGCCGCCGAGTTCGCGGCGAGCAGGGCACGGCGGCTGGGCGGTCTGCGCGCGGTGCACTCGTGGGCGCTCCCGGTGACCGGCCTGGCGCCCAGCCTGATGTTGCCGTCGATGTTCGACGTGGACGAGATCGCCGCCGAGCGCGGCCGGATGCTCGAAACGGTGCTCGGTCCGATCCGGCTCGGCGATCCCGAACTGCCGGTGGACACCGTGGTGATGAACGGTACGGCCGGGCGTGACCTGGTCTGCGCGTCCATCGGCAACGCCCTCGTGGTCGTCGCCACGCACCCCCGGCACGGCCCCCTGCCGATGCGGCTGGGCCCGACCACCCACGCCGTACTGCATCATGCGCGCTGCCCGGTGGCCGTGGTCCCGGTGCACTGACCGCGGCTCCGGCGACCCGGCGACGGGAGGCGAACGGACAACCGGACCGACGCGGCGCGCGGATCGAGGCGGCGGGGGCAGGTCGACGCGCCGCGCTTGCGGCGGCGCGTCGCCGGACCGGACCCACCGCGCCGGACGGGGCCTAACGCGCTGCGTAGACGTTCTCGGCGAAGGCGGCGATCTGCTCCTCCGACAGGTGTCGCGCCACGTCCGCCTCGCTGATCATGCCGACCAGGCGCTTGCGCGCGATCACCGGCAGTCGACGGATCTGGTGCACCTGCATCTCGCTCAGTACTTCGGCGATGTCGGCCTCCGCGTCGATCCAGCGCGGCGTCCCCACGCACAGCTCGCCGGCCGTGACCTGAGCCGGATCGTGACCCTCGGCAACGCACTTCGTGACGATGTCGCGGTCGGTGATGATGCCGCACAGCCGCTCGTTCGCATCGCTGACCGGGAGCGAACCCACGTCGAGCCGGCGCATCAACTGCGCGGCCCGATCCACCGTCTCGGTCTGCGGAATCCACTGCGCACCCTCGTGCATGATGTCCTTGGCCTTCGTCATGGTGATACCTCTCGTCGGGCCTGCCGACGGCAGCACACCGACCGCAGGGCTCGGGACCGCGCCGCGGACACCGCGACGCGGTCCTTCCATCGTCTCCGTCCCACTCCCGGTCGGCCACCCGGGTGAACGGCCACTGTGGGCGCCGGGAGCGCGCCGCGATCGGTCGGGTTCACGGTCACCGGTCGAACCACCGAGGACACCGAACCACCGGGGGCGCCGTGCGCTACCGGCGGCTCATCGGCAGCGCCGGCACCTGCCGGTGAGTTCGATGGCGTGGCGAATCTCGGTGAAGCCGTGTCGGGCACCGGCGGTCGCGGTCCACCGTTCGACGGCCTCCGAGTGCACCTCGACCGCTATACCGCACAGCCGGCAGATCAGCAGGTGGTGGTGATCCGGTCGCCGTCGCCGTCGGTACTGGCGCTCGCCGTCGACGGTGTACCGGCTGTCCGCACTACCGTCCGCGGCCAGTGCGGCGAGGCTGCGATAGGTGGTGCTGAGGCTGACCGGGCGGTTCCGGATTCGATCCCCCCGGTCTGCGCCTCGCTCGTTGTCTGTGTCCGGGTCCCGATCTGCGCCTCGCTCGCGATCTCGGTCGCCGTCCCGGTCTCGGTCGCGCTCTCCGTCCCGGTCCCGCATCCAGACGAACAGTTCCTGGGCGCTCACGAAGCCGCCGTGCGCGGCCAGGGCTCGGGCCACGGTGTCCCGATGGGCGGTGGCCCGGCGCGGGGTCTGCGGGCGGCCGATGGGCTCGCGGGCGGGGTCTGTTGCCGACGGCATCGATCCTCCGGACGGGTTCAGCCTGCCGCCGCGGCCGACGCGGCGGCGGCGGGTCGGCGCCGGACGAGGCGACCGAGCAGACCGTGGCGCGGCGACAGGAGCAGGGACAGGACGAATCCGGCGGCGGCCACCAGCGCGATGGTCGCCCCCGCGGCGACGTCGTAGTGCCGGGAGATCTCCAGCCCGGCCGAGGCGCTGCCGATGCCCAGCGCGCCGGCCAGTGCGGTGGTGCGGGCGAGCGAGTCGGTCCACAGTCGGGCCGCGGCGGCCGGCGCCACCAGCAGCGCCAGCGTGAGCATGATGCCCACCGCCGGGGTCAGCACCACGACGACCGCCTGGACGACCAGCAGGAGCAGCAGGTCCAGCGCGGTCACCGGGTGGCCGGCGGCCCGCATGCCCTCGTGGTCGAAGGCGGCGAAGGTGAGTTCCTTGGCGCACAACCCGAGCACGAGCAGGATCACCGCCCCGGTGCCGGCCGTGACCACGAGGTCGCGGGTGTCGGTGGTGACGATGGAACCGACCAGGAAGGCGGAGAGTTTGCGGTCTCCCGCGGGCCCGGCGGCGACCAGTGCGGCGCCCAGGGCGAAGCCGGCGGCCAGGATCACCCCGGTCGCCCCGGACGCGGTCCGGCTCGGGCTCCGGGTCAGGCCGACGATGGCCAGCGACAACAACACGCCGACCGCGGCACCGCCCAGGTAGATGTCCAGGCCCAGCATCGAGGCGAGCACGACGCCGGGGAAGGTGGCATGGGTCATTGCCATGGCGTGGAAGGCCAGCTTGCGCAGCACCACCTGGACGCCGACGACGCCGGCGAGCAGGCCGACCATGACGGCCTCGGCGTAGGCGCGGTGGGTGTACGTGTCGAACCAGGTCATCGGGGGCTCCCGGTCGGCCGGGGGACCACCGGCGGGGCGGGGATCCGCACGGCCGGTGCGTGGGCGGACGCGCGCACGCCGCGCCGGCGAACGAGGCCGGCCGCGGCCAGGGCGAGCAGATACGCCACGACCAGGGTGAGCACGACGGTCGGTCCGGCAGGCAGGGCCAGGTCGTGGTCGATGGAGGCGGTGTAGCTGATGGTCAGGCCGAGGTATCCGCACAGTACGGCCGAGCCGACGCCGATCGCGATGATCGGGCCGAGCCGATCGCCCAGGGTGCGGCCGATGGTCGCGGGGACCACCAGAAGCGCCAGCACCAGCGCGGTGCCGATGGTGCGTACCGCGGCGACTACGGTCAGGGCGATCACCAGGTTCAGCGCCAGATCCAGCGCGCCGACCCGGTGGCCGGCGGCGCGGGCGGCCTCGACGTCGAAGCTGCGCAGGAACAGTTCCCGGCCCAGCGCGGCGAGGACGGCCAGGCACACCATGGCGACCACCGCGGTCTCGAGGATCTGCGTGCGGGACGTGTAGAGGATCTGGCCGAACAGGAAGGTCTGGAAGTCGGCGGTGTAGGAGTGGCTGCGCGAGACGACGACCACGCCGATCGAGAACATCGCGGTCAGCACGATCGCCAGCGCGGCGTCGTCGCTGGTGCGCCGGTTGCGGGTGAGCAGGGTCAGCACGCCGGCGGTGATGCCGGCCGCGATCAGCGCGCCCTCGAACACGCCGTCCGCGCCTCGGAGGGCGAAGCCGATGGCGACGCCGGGGAAAACCGTGTGGGTGAGCGCGTCGGCGACGAACTCCAGCCGGCGCAGCGCGACGAACGCGCCGACGGTGCCGCACAGGACGCCCAGGATGGTCAGTTCGATCAGGGCCCGGGTCAGGTAGGGGACCCGGAAGGGCTCCATGAGCAGGGTGGTGTCCACGGCCGGCCTCAGCCCGGGGTGACGACGAGTCGGCCGGCGTCGAGTTCGAGGACCTGTCCGCCGTAGCAGGCGCACAGCAGTTCCGGGGTGAGCGCGGACTCGGTGTCGCCGAAGGCGAATTGCCGGCGGTTGACCAGACAGGTCTGCTCGCACAATCGTTGCGCCACGGCCAGGTCGTGGGTGCTGACCAGGACCGCGGTGCCGGCGTCCTTGGCCCGGACCAGCGCGTCGATCAGGGCTTCCTGACTCACCGCGTCGACGCCGTTGAACGGCTCGTCCAGGACCAGGATCGGCGGTTGCGCGGACAGCGCGCGGGCCAGCAGTACGCGCTGGCGTTGGCCGCCCGACAGGGCACCGAAGCGCGCGTGCGCCCGATCGGCGAGGCCGACCACGGCCAGCGCCTCGTCGGCGGCGGCCCGGTCCCGGCGGCCGGGACGCCGCAGTCGGCCGATCAGCCGGTAGCGGCCCATCAGCACCACCTGGCGCGCGGTGACCGGGAATTCCGGGTCCAGGTTCGCCGCCTGCGGTACGTAGCCGACGAACGCGCGGGCCGCGGCCGGGCGCCGACCGGCCACGGTGACCGCTCCGGCGACCACGGGGACCAGGCCCAGGACGGCCTTGATCAGGGTGGACTTGCCGCCGCCGTTGGGGCCGACCAGGGCCACCGCCTGCCCGGCCGGGACGCGGCCGTCGACCCGGGTCAGCGCCGGGGTGCGGTCGTAGGCCATGGTCGCCTCGGTGAAGCGGACCGGATCCGGTGTCGTCTCGATGCGGTCGGTCATCGCTCAGCCCCGCAGTGCGGCGACGATGGTGTCCGTGTTGTGCGCCTCGGATGCGAGGTAGGTGGCGCCGGCGGACCCGGAGGCGCCGAGCGAGTCGGCGTAGAGCGAGTCGTCGCCGGCGACGACCTTGACGCCCGCTTCCCGGGCGATGGTCGCGGCGGTCTTGGGCGGCAGCGCGCTTTCGGCGAACACGGCCTTGGCGCCGGTGGCCTTGATCCTGGCCACGACGTCCTCGATCCGGCTGCCGGAGAGTTCGGCCTGGTCGTCGAAGCTCGGGATGATCGAGCCGACGAACTCCAGCCGGTAGCGGTCGACGTAGTAGCCCAGTGCGTCGTGGTTGGTGACGAGTTTGCGGTTCGCCGCCGGAATGCCGTCCAGCTTGGCCCGGTTGTCGGCATCGAGCGCGTCGAGCTTGGCGGCGTACCCGGCCAGGTTGTTCTCGTACACCTTCGCGTTGGCCCCGTCGGCGGCGGTCAACGCCTTGGCGATGTTGGTCACCATCACCTTGGCGTTGAGCGGGTTGTGCCAGATGTGCGGGTCGTACTCACCGTGTTCGTGCTCCTCGTGCTCTTCCTGCTGGGCGTGCTCCTCGTGCTCTTCGTGCTCGCCCTTGCGGAGCTGCACCCCGACGGAAGTGTCCACCACCGGGCCCTTGAAGCCCGCGGCCTGGACCGCCTTGGGCAACCACGCCTTCTCCATGTCGACGCCGTTTTCCACGACCAGCTTGGCCGCGCGAATGGCGTTCAGATCCGTCGGCGTCGCCTCGTACTCGTGGGCGCTCGCGTTGGCCTTGATCAACTGGGTCACCTCGACCCGGTCGCCACCGACGTTGCGCACGAAGTCGGCAACCTGCGTCGTGGTCGCCACGACCTTGATCCGGGGCCCGGAACCGCCGCCCGGCGACCCGCCGCCGGCCACCGGCGCGGCGGACCCGGCCCGGTTCTCGCCCTTGGTGCCGTTGGTGTCCTTGGTGTCCTTGTCGTCGGAACCACACGCGGTCAAAGTCCCGGCGGTCAGGGCGGTGGCGGCGACGGCAAAAACCGCACGGGTGGATATACGCATCAGAACTCTCTCCAGGCAGGGGTGAATCGACGCACCGACGGGCAGACGCCGCCTCGATCATTCGATAATGAAAACCATAATCATCTAACCAACCCCTGTCCAGACGCCCCCCATCGCCCCCCAAGAGCGACCCTCGACCCGGCTCCGGACGCGGCCCCGGACGCGCGGCGGGCGGCGGGCGGCGGGCGACGGGCGATGGGAGGCCGGGCGGCACGGGCGTGAAGCAACACCGACGTTGGGCGAGCGCGAGCACGGGGCCGCCCGGACGAGGGGTGAACGGGAAGCCGGCGGCACGGGCGTAGAGCGAACGCGAGGCAGCACGGGCGTTGGGTGGGCGCGGATACGGAAACGGGCGCGGCGCGGACGCGGAGCGGGCACGACCACGAGGCGGAGCGGGCGTCGGGCAGGCTCGGGGCGAGCACGAGCGCGGGGCCGCACGAGCGGGAGGCGGGCACGAGCGCGAGCCCGAGCGCCCGTGGGGCGGACGTAAGCAAGGGGCGTCGGGCGGGCTCGGGTCGAGCAAGGGCACGGGCAGGAGGCGAAGCGGCGCAGGGCGGGCGGGACCGTGCGGCCGCGCGGGCGTGAGGCGGGCACGGCTCGGGTGCGGAGGGGCCTGCGGCGCGGCGCGGGATGAAGGCGGGCCGCGTCCGCGGTTTCGAGGAGATCTTCCGGCCACGAGCGGGGATACGTGTTGCCGTCCGAGCAGTCGATCGTGGCCGTGCTTGTGGTCGTGGAGCGGGTCGGGAACGTGAAGTCGGCGCTGCGGGTGTTGAAGGCCGCGGGTCGGCGGCGGGCTTGTCGTGGGCTCCCGATGTCTTCATCTGCATAGCCCACGGCAGCAAGCATCGGCGGCGGGAAGCGCCGGTGTCCCCCGGCGCGAGTACGCGGGGGGACACCGGGGTGGGAGGACCGGGTGGGCCGGGTGGCCTGTGTGGGTGCTACGACTTCGACGTCGCGGATGGAGGTTGCGGGTCGGTCTGCTGATCCGCGCCGGAGGAGCCGACCGCGGGCGGATCCGTGTCGGGGGTGCTCGCTTCGGGCGTGGTTCGGCCCGAAGTGGCAATGGGCGGAGGGGTGTCCGAGGTCGCGGCGGTGCCGGCAGTGGCGGCGGAGCGAGCGGCTTCGGCGCGCACGAGGGCGCTCATGAGCAGGTAGGCGTCAAGGGGCATGGCGGGATCTCCCGGGTTCGCGGGGCTGAGGTGTCGAACGCGGACACGCCGGTCCGGCCACGCGCGGGGTGCGGCGGCGGCTCGGCGGCGGTGATCGCTCAGCAGCGCAGGACGACGGTCCGCGAAGGGGTCGGTCCGGGAACGCTCGTGGCCGTGCGGGCGCGGATCCGGCCGGCCTCGGCCGGATCGGCGGGACGGGACGCCACGGTGTCCGCGAGGGCGGAAGTCGAAGCGGTGGTGGAGTGGTGCCGAGGCCGGGCCGTGGTCGGCGTGCACGCGGGGCCGACGGCGGGTCCGTGTCGGCCGCCGGTTTCGCCGGCGGGCGTGGCGCTGCGCACCGAGTGGTCGCCGGGCGGTCCGTCGGCGGGCGCGTCGGGGGTGACGGACACGGTGGCGCGGCCGACCACGCCGATCGGGCAACGCTCCGGATCCGCCGCCGCGCGATGGGCGATTCCCGGGACGTGGGTCGCGTGCAACAGGGCCATCAAGGCAATCAGCACGATCACCCCGAACACGCCGTGCCGGGCGGAAGCACCACCGGCCGCGACCTGCCCCATCCTGACCTCCCTCGGTACCGCTCTCCGAGAGAACCTCCGATTTCCGTCGCCGGCACGGCAACGAGGCCGAACCGACCAAGATTTCACCCGATCCGGCGAACCACCCCACCACCTGCCCGGCCCGCCCACACCGGTCGGCCCTCCCCCGGACACGCGCGGACGGTCCCGAGCGCTTCGGCCTCCGGCTCGGCTTCCGGACGACCGGAGAGATCGGCGGCGGTCGGCAAGGCCGGCGAGGTGCGGCAAGGTGCGGCGAAATACGGCTCGGCCGCGGCCGCGCGCAGCAGGTGGCAGCCGGCGATCCGCGTCGAGTGGAATCGATCGGCCACATGGACCAGCCGTCCGCTCGGCCGATAGCGTCACCGCATGGACGACACGGCCGCACCCCATAGACCCACGCTGCGCAAGGATGCCGCGCGCAATCGGCGCCGGATCATGGATGCCGCGCGCGATCTGGCGCGCAGGGGCAGGCCGCCCCAGTTGAACGCGGTCGCACTGGCCGCCGACGTCGGCGTCGGCACCGTCTACCGGCACTTCCCCACCCCCGAGGCGCTGCTCGAAGCACTCGCCGCCGACCGGTTCGACGAGCTGATCCGACACGCCCAACGCGCCGCCGGGCTGCCGGACGCGCGGCGCGCCCTGCGCGACTTCCTGGCGGCCGCGCTGATCGCCTACGCCCAGGACGAGGCCTTCACCGCGGCTGCCTTCGGCCCCGGGGCCGCCACCGCCGAGACCCTGGAACTGCGCGACCACCTGCTGCGCGTGACCGGCAACCTGCTGACCCGTGCGGCCGGCGCCGAGTCCCTGCGCCCGCCCCTGGGGCCCACCGACGTCCAGCTCATGCTCTGCGGACTGGGCTTCGCCGTACGCCACTCCCCCGACCGCAACGACCCCGAGTTGGCGCAGCGCTACCTCGACGCGCTGCTGGACGGCGCCCTCGTCGCGGCCACGGGAGACGCGGCCGGCTGACGCCCGGATGCGCTGTGGCAGGGTCGCGGACATGTCTTTCGATCACAACGACCACTACCATCCGCTGCTGCTGCGTCAGGTGCCGAAGAACTGTCGGACGGCATTGGATGTGGGCTGCGGCACCGGGCGTTTCGCGCGCCGGCTCGCCGCGTCGGGCATCGTGGTGGACGCGATCGATCCGGCCGAGGAGGTGGTCGCCGAGGCCCGTCGCCGATCCCCGACCACCGCGGGTGCGCCGAATCCGAGCTTCGTGTGCGCGGACGTCACCGACATCGAACTCCCGCGCGGGCACTACGACTTCATCTCGTGCCTGGCGAGCATCCATCACGTGCCGTTCGACACCGTCGCCACCCTGCGGGACGCCCTCGCACCGGGCGGGGTCCTGGTGATCCTGGGCTGCCATCCCGAGCGGACCCCGGTGGACTGGGCGTACAGCCTCGCCGCCGTCCCGGTCAACGCCGCCGCCCGGCTCGCCGTGGCCGCGAAGGAGCGGCTCCGCGACCGCGAACGCGACCGCGCGGTCGAGCAAGGCACGACGGCGCCGGTGCGTACGCCCACGATGCCGCTGTCCAGCATCCGGCGCGAGGCCGCGGCGCTGTTGCCCGGATGCGCCGTGCGCCGATTGCTCTTCTGGCGCCATCTCCTGGTCTATCGAGCCCGGCCCTGAGCCGGCGTCGAGGCGGCGGCGCGCCGCGACACCCGGTTCCGCCGGCCGCGATCTGCCGGGAGCCGGTGGGAGCGCGACCTACCGTGGCGAGGTGAACGATCCGTATGCGATGAGTCGGCGTGCGGTGCTGCTGGGCGTTGCCACAGTGGCGACGGGTTGCTCGTCCTCCGGTGGGCGGACCGCGACATCGACGCCCACGAGCGGCACACCGGCCGCGACCGCGGCGCCGACCGGACCCGCGCCGCCGAGCGGGGGCACTCCCGCCACGACTACCCCGTCCGCGCTGCCCACGGTCACCGCGTGGGCGCCCGATCCCGGCGACGTGCAGCCGCAGGTGAAGCAGCGTGCGGTCACCCTGGTGTCGGCTCTGGGGGCGTGGCCGCCCGGCGGGCAGGGGCCCGAGGCGGCCCGGGCACGCCTCGCCGTGCTGGGCTTCGACCCGGAGTTGGCCGACCGGGCGGGCTCGCTGTCGTCCCCGGCTCCGGAGGCCGTGCTCGAAGTGGTCGACGCCCAATACGGCGGCATCCTGGACGACACCGCGAGTGTCCTCGTCGTCTGCCGGCGGTGGACGCGGGCCGAGGACGGCACGGTGACGGCGGACGGGTCGACCGTGGACGTGCGGTTGAGCCGGGCCACTCCCGTCTGGACGGTCACCACGCTGTACCCCTCGGATCCCGGACCGGCCGCCGCGTCGCTCTCCGCCCAGGCGTCCCGGATCCTGGCCGACTCGCGCATCACCCTGCCGCCCGCCGCGGCGGCCGACGTGCGGGCCGGCGCCGTGCACGCGTCGGTGCTGACCGCGTTGGAGACGCTCGCCGCCGACCGCACCATCGACGTCAGCATCCTGCGCTCGGGCCACCCCATCAACGTGTTCGGCACCAACCGCCCCAGCGACCACCCACGGGGGCGGGCCGTCGACGTATGGCGCATCGACGGCCGATCCGTGGTGGACCCGACCACGCCGCGCGCCCTCGTCGAGGGCTTCATGCGGGCGGGCGCGGCGGCCGGCTCGTACAACGTGGGCGGCCCGTACCAACTCTCCGGCGCCGCGTTCTTCAGCGACCCGACCCACCGGGACCACGTGCACCTCGGGTTCACCACATGAGATCGCCCCACCCGAAATCGGCCGGCGTCGGGTTCGAAACGGGCCGGGCTGCGCCGATGGCGGGTGGTAGGGGCGGCGCGTTCCGATCCCGGGTCCCGTCGGGGCGGAGCGGCGTATTATAGCTCTGAGACGGAAAGCTGCCGGCGCCTCGGGATCCCGAGCCCCGACCGATGTGCGGTGCTCGTGTGACAGACGGCCCTCCGTGTCGACGCGCACCCCGGAGGGCGCGCGGAGGCCGGTGCCCGGTGTGTTCGGCGACACCGGCCGCCGGGTCGCGCACCAGTTGGCCGGGTGGTGTTGTGGAGGAGCCATGCGCAGTAGTGGCGAATCGACGTTGATGGAACCCGAGGCGCTGCAGTGCGCGCTGTTCGGCGTGCGATTCCCGGCCCGTCCGGAAGCGCTGTCGGCGGCGGCCACGAACAACGGAGCCGCGGTATGGGTCACCCGGGCCCTGGCGGCACTGCCGGAACGCCCGTACGAGGGGCCGAACCAGGTGTGCATGGCCCTGTGCGGGCGACACGCCGGAATGGACCCAGGTCTGTAGCCACTCCCACCGCCCAACCCACGACGCCGCCCGCGACCGACCCACGCACCGCAGACCGACGGGGGCAGCCGAAGCGACAGCGGCCGCCCGCTCCGGCACACCGCCTCCCCGCCGCTCCCGCGCGCCGCGCCGTACTTCGCGCGCCGCGCAATCTTCGTACGCTGAACCGGCGTCGCGCACCGCGCCGTCACCCGTCCGCCGCGCCGCGTCACCCACCGCCGCGCCCCCCTTCCGCGCCGCCGTCACCCACCGCCGCGCCACCCGCCGCTCACCGCCGCACCGTCGAGGGCGCCTCGACCTCCAGGTACCGCCGGCCGGCCCTGCCGCGGTACTCCAGCACCACCCAGCCCAGCTCGCCCAGCACTCGTGCGCACCCGCGCAGCGCCGTCTCCGCCTCGTGCCGCGCGCCGCTTCCACGCGGGCCCGGCCACTCCACCCGCACCACCGCGGGATGCTCGGTCGCCGTGACGCAGTATCCCGTCGCCGTGCGCTCGCCCCGCTCGTCGACCGCCGACGGCGGCACCCCGGCCGCCTCCAGGGACAGGCTGATCGCCCGCACCATCCGAACCCGCTCCCACTCGGCGGGCACCGCACCCGGATCCGGCACCGCCGTGTTCACCACCGCCCGAATCCGCAGCAGCGCATCGAACGCCTCCCGAACCGCCGCCGCCCGCTCCGCCGTCCCCGCGCCCCCACCCGCCACCGACACCGGCCGCACCTCGGCACCGGTCGCCGGCTCGAAGCCCCCCGCCGCATCCGTCCCGCTCCCGGTCACCCTGCTCCTTCGTCCACGGCCGGCCGGGACGCGGGTCGCGACTCGGGCACGAACCCGCGCGCATCCAAGCGCAGTTCCCAGGTGAGCACACCGGGGCGGGCGTACCGGGTCACCCGGGCGATCCGGATGTCACGCGACCCCCCGGCCCGACCCTCGACCACCCGGCCGGCGCCTTGCTCGTCGCATCATCGAAGAGTCCATGTCCCCAGCGTAGGTGTGAGGGTGGGCCGTGCTCCGATCCGCCGGTCGCCGCCGGCCGTGACCGGTGTCGGATGCGCCGCGGACGCCGCAGGTCGTAGACCCACCCGTCGGAACCCGCTTCGGCCGGTTCGGACCGGCCGGGGCCGACCCGCCGGTCGGTGGTCCGCAGCGATCCGTTACGCGGCGACCGGCAGCGGCGGCGAGTCGGCCGCGGCCTGGTTGATCGTCCCGGTCAGGGACAGTCGGCACGCCGCGGCGTAGGCCCGGAAGGCGCCGAAGAAGCCCTGACGCACCCGGAACCGCACGGGCACAGGCCCGCGCCACCGCGCCACGCCGGCGCCGATGCCGTGGCACGGTCTAGCCAAAATGTGCCGATAAATCGATGTTCGTTGACCATGTGCCGAGCCCGGTGTGAGGGTTCCTTCGCTCGGGCGACGAACCCGGCGCGATGGCAGTCGGATTCGTGGTCGGGGCGTGCCTTCAACCCGAGGAGCCTCGATGCATCGCAGAACGCTGACGCTCGGGTCGGTCCCGGCCCTGCTCGCCGGCCTGGTGATCGGCACCACCGCCCCATCGAACGCGGCACCACCACCGGCCCCCGCCTCGGCCGCCGCTCGGACGGCGGCGATCGACGCGGCCGACCGGGCCGTCGGCAGCGGTCCGAACGCGCCGGCCCGGGCACCCGGCGAAACCTACCTGCGGAGCATGGTGACACCGTGGGTGGACGACCTCTACTCGATCGCCTACACCCGCGTCTACCGCGGACTTCCCGTAGTCGGCGGCGACGCCGCCGTGTTGGCCGACGGCACCGGCAAGGTCCGTGCCGTGGAGACCGGCGGCGCACTTCCCGGCGACATCCCGACCGAGCCGACCGTACCGGCCGAGGCGGCCGAGACCACCGCACGCACCCGACTTGCCGTGGTCGACCGGATCGACGCGCGTCGCCTGGTGGTGCACGTGGGCGCGGACGCCGCCCGACCGGCCTGGGAGACCGTGCTGATCGGCCGCACCGACTCCGCCCCCAGCCGTCTGCACGTCTTCGTCGACGCCGGCACCGGCGTGGTACTCGACTCCTACGACGACGTGCACGCCGGAACCGGGCACAGCAAGTGGAACGGCCCCGACCCGATCACCATCACCACCGCCGGCTCCGGCGGCACCTATTTCATGCAGGACCTCACCCGCCCGGGCCTGAGTTGCTCGAAGTACAACGCCGGCGTGCTCACCAAGACCGTCGACGACTGGGGCACGGGCAACCCCACCGCCGTGGAGACCGGCTGCGTCGACTCCATGTGGGCCGCGCAGAAGGAGTGGAACATGCTCCGCGACTGGCTCGGCCGCAACGGGCACAACGGGAACGGCGGCACCTGGCCGGTGGTCGTCGGCATCGACACCGTGAACGCCTGGTTCGACGGCACCCGGGTGTTCATCGGCCACGACGTCAAGAGCCAGTGGTTGGGCGCGATGGACATCGTGGGCCACGAGTACGGTCACGGCATCGACCAGACCAGTCCCGGCCATCCGTTCGCGCAAGTCGGCCTGATCGAGGGCACCGGCGACATCTTCGGCGCGCTCACCGAGGCGTACGCCAACGAACCCGCGCCGTTCGACACCCCGGACTACACCGTCGGCGAAATGGTCGACCTGGGCAGCCACGGACCGATCCGCTACATGTACAACCCCTCGCTCGCCGGGGACCCGAACTGCTATTCGAGCACGTTGCCTCCGGACGAGCACAGAGCCACGGGCCCGCTGAACCACTGGTTCTATCTGCTCGCCGAAGGCACCAACCCCGGTGGCGGCAAGCCCGCCAGCCCGACCTGCAACGGCAGCACCCTCACCGGAGTCGGCATCCAAACGGCCGGCAAGGTCTTCTACGGCGGCTTGCTGCTCAGGACACGCGGCACGGACTACCCGAAGCTACGCGGCCAAACCCTGAAGGCGGCCAAGGTCCTCGACCCCACGTGCGCCCTGTACCGGAAGACCAGGGATGCCTGGAACGCCGTGAACGTGCCGGCGACCTACGACCCGTCCTGCCCTGTGGCCCCTTGACCCGGTTCCCCGCGCCGCCTCGGCGGCCGGGGCGGACACCTCCACGATCGGCACGCCGGGGTCGCGCGATTTAGCCAGTATTTGCTGGCCTCGCCGGATCCCTTCGCTCAACCCACGTGACCGTGTGAGTGTTTCGCTCGCTCGGGCACGAACCCCGGCGTGCACGGTCGGCCGCAACGCTCACAAGGCGTGCGGCACAAAGCCGGATTCGTGGTCGAGGTCTGCCTTCCACTCAAGGAGCCTCGATGAATCGCAGAACGACCACGGCCGGGACCGTCCTGGCCATGCTCGCCGGTTTGGCGATCGGCACGGTTGCTCAGCCGGCCGCCGCCGATCCGTCCCCTCCGCCCGGCTCGCAGGCCCTGGCGGTCTCCGCCGCCGACCGGGCCGCTGCCAGTGGTCTGGACACCCTCGCCAAGGGTCCCGACGAGGAGTACCAGCGCCAAGCGGTGACCCCCTGGGTCAACGGCCTCTACTCCGTCGCCTACGAGCGCACCTACCGGGGCATCCCGGTGGTCGGCGGCGACGCCGTCGTGCTCGCCGACGGCCAGGGCCGCGTCCGCGCGACCCAATCCTCGACCGATGCCCGCATAGCCGTCCAGATCCAGCCCGTCGTGGCGGCCGGCGCGGCCGAGGCCACGTCCAAGACCAAGCTCGCGGTCGTGGACAAGGTCGACTCGCACCGTCTGGTCGTCCGGGTCAAGGACGGCAAGAGCGCACTGGCCTGGGAGACCGTGCTGATCGGTCGTACCGCCACCGCACCCAGCCGGCTGCACGTCTTCGTCGATGCGAGCACGGGCACGGTGCTCGACACCGTCGACGACGTCAAGGCCGGCAGCGGCAACAGCCAATGGAACGGCCCGAATCCGCTCACCATCGACACCACCGGCTCGGGCAGCTCCTACTCGCTGCGCGACCCGAACCGTCCCGGTCTGACCTGCGCGGACTACAGCACCGGCCAGGTCTTCACGAAGTCCAGCGACTCGTGGGGCAACGGCCAGGCGTCCAGCAAGGAGACCGGCTGCGTCGACGTCATGTGGGCGGCGCAGAAGGAATGGAACATGCTCCGCGACTGGCTCGGTCGCAACGGGCACAACGGCAACGGCGGGAGCTGGCCGGTCAAGGTCGGCCTCAACGACGTCAACGCCTACTGGGACGGCTCCTCCGTCTCCATCGGCCACAACCAGTCGAACCAGTGGATCGCGTCCATGGACGTGGTCGGCCACGAATTCGGCCACGGCATCGACCAGTTCACCCCCGGCGGCGCGGGCACCGAACCGGGCCTGGGCGAGTCCACCGGCGACATCATGGGCGCACTCACCGAGGCCTACACCAACGAGCCCTCCCCGTACGACACCCCCGACTACACCGTCGGCGAGGTCGTCAACCTGGTCGGCCAGGGCCCGATCCGCTACATGTACAAGCCCTCCACCAACGGCGACCCGGACTGCTACAGCTCCTCCATCCCCAACACGGAGGAACACGCCGCGGCAGG
>NZ_JBIBGL010000005.1:663123-731065 GCF_042956465.1 Embleya sp. NPDC008237 | reverse complement strand
GCCGGACACGTCTACCTGTCGCGCCCGCCGCTCTACAAGATCAAGTGGAGCCGGGACGACTTCGAGTACGCCTACTCCGACCGCGAGCGCGACGCACTGCTCACCCGCGGAACCGACGGCGGCAAGCGACTGCGCGACGACACCATCCAGCGCTTCAAGGGCTTGGGCGAGATGAACGCCGAGGAACTGCGCATCACCACCATGGACGTGGACCACCGCGTACTCGGCCGGGTCACCCTGGACGACGCCGCGCAGGCCGACGACCTGTTCTCGGTGTTGATGGGCGAGGACGTCGAAGCCCGCCGCTCCTTCATCCAGCGCAACGCCAAGGACGTCCGCTTCCTCGACATCTGAGCCGGCGGCAGTTGCGCCCTCCCGGTACGGGGCCCGCGGACACGGGCCCCGGCCGCGTCACCACCTGCTCGTCGTCGTAGTCCTCCAAGCAACGTCCTTCGAGCAGCATGCATGGTCACTGGTCGTGGACGCGCCTGCACACGACGAAACCGGGTTCGATTCGCGAGCATTCGAAGACGGGCTGGGAGATGCTTGCCGTCGTCGCCGTACCCGATCCCGATTCCTCGCCTTCGTCCGCGGGGTGGTACGCGAGCGAGAAGTGCCGGGACGCCTCGGGGTACTTGGCGAGCAGATCGCGAAATTCCCCGATCAGTCCGCCGAACTCCTCCGGGATGGTGACGCTCCTGTTGCGTTGCTCCGTCATGACGGCCTCCTGGTTCAGAGACGCGCTGGTACGGCCGCAGGGGCAGTCACACCCGTCGACGCCGTACCACCGCTCGAGTACTTCGCGCCGTCCCCTCCTCCAGCTTCACACGGCCGACACCCGTTCGCAGCGTGCCGTCGGACCGACGGACCGCACCGAGCCCACTTCGTCGCGAAGGAGCAATGCGTGGACGCCCCCGCCCCGTTGCACGACCACGCGCCGTGCGCCGGTACGCCTTCGCGACTTCGTCCTCGTCGTTCACCACCCTGCACGCGGCAGTGACGGCCCGTCACTTCCGGGCGTCGAGGAGATGCCGGAGATCGGTATGCAGGTGCTCGAGTGCGCTGCGGTACAGCTGGGGCCCCACGGAGACCCGGGCCACACCGATGGCACGGAGCTCGGCGAGCGACCCGCCTTTCAGCGGAAGGCCCCCGTTCACCGGCGCGTCGACCGCGGCGACGATGGCTCGGAGGTCGTCCGGCCCCGCTCCGGGTGGGAACACGCAGTCGGCGCCGGCCGACCGGTACGCCTTGGCCCTGCCGATCGCATCGGCACGCTTGCGATGCTCGGCCAGAGGCGAGGTGGGGAAGAAGGAGTCGATCCGGGCATTGACGACCAGCGGCACCCCGATACGGTCGGCGGCTGCGCGCATCCGCGCGATATAGGTGGCACGGACGTCGACGTCGATCAGGCCGCCGTCGGCGTGATCGCTGTCCTCGATGTTGCAGCCGACGACTCCGATCCCGCTCAGCAGTTCGACCAGTTCCTCGGGCGTCATCCCGTAGCCGGCCTCGGCGTCGACGGTGACCGGCACATCGACGGAGGCTGCGATGCGTCGGGCAACGAACATCATCTCCGCGCTCGGAGCACCCTCACCGTCGTGGTAGCCCAGAGCGGCGGCAATCGCGTTGCTCGCGGTCGCGACCACCGGGAAGCCCGCGTCGACGACGGTGCGGGCGCTGCCCACGTCCCAGGCGTTCGGCAGCACCAGCGGAGCGCCCGGGACGTGCAGGGAGCGAAGCAGTTCGGCCTTGTCGGCCCGATCGCGCACAGCGGCCTCAGTCGACAAGTGCGCCGGCGGACAGATTGGCGATCGTCCCGGTCATGGCGCCCGCTCGATCCGAGGCCAGGAACGCGGCCGTCTCCGCGATTTCGGAGAGCGTGGGCAGCCTCTTCAACAGCGTCCCCTCCACCATGCCCCCGCTTTCGAGCATTTCCTGAACCGACTGCCCCGCCGCCGCCGCGGTTTGCCCGAAGAGGTCCTTGGTGTAGGAACCCGCCGCCGGCGCATCGACGACAGCGTGCGGACGGATGCCGATCACCCGGATGTTGCCGGGTGCCAGCTCCGCGGCCAGTAGCCGCGAGAAGGCCTCCTTGCCGGCCGCACTCACCCCGTGCCCCAGGATGCCGCCCACGGCCAGCTTGGCACCGGGCTCGGACAAGGTCAGGATGACGCCGGGACGCTTGTGACCCATGTGCCGTGCCACAGCCTTGCTGGTGATGAACAGCGACCGCAGAAAACCGTCGATCGGCCGCATGAACTCCTCCGGGGAGAGGTCCGCCAGCAAAGTGCCCTGGTCGTGCATGACACTCACGGCGTTGAGGGCGATGTCGATACTCCCGGCCGTCGCCGCGACCGCGTCGGCGTGCGCTTCGACCGCCTGTTGATCGAAGACGTCGACCAGCGCGGTCTCGACCGTTCCGCCCGCGGCGGCGATGTCACGCGCCACGGCGTCGAGCTTGGCCTGTGTGCGTCCGGCGATGAAGACCCGCGCACCCTCCCGGGCGAATACCCGCGCGACGGTGCCGCCGATGGCGCCCCCGCCGCCATGGATCACAGCGTTCTTGTTCTCGAGCAGCAAGCCACTCATGGTGTCCTCCGGGTGATCGATGTTTCCGTGATTGCGCAGGCTCGGGCGTCACATCCGCCACCACCGCGAGTTCCGTCGCGACCGCAATTGCGGGAGGCTTCGGGAGGCCCGGCGGCCGGTCGGTCGCCCTTTCGGTCCTTCGGTCCTTCCGTCCTTCGGTCCTTCGGCCTTCCGGCCTTTCGTTCAGCCGGCCTGTCGGTCAGTCGTGTTTCCGGCGCTCGATCTCTTCTGCGATGCGCTTGATGCGGTTCAGTCGCGCATCCCACGTCTTGCCGACTTCGTTCAGTTGCCGGACGGCGCGGCCGAGTTGCGCCTCGTCGACCTCGTAGCGCCGCTCGCGGCCCATCGGTGTCGCGTGTACGAGGCCTGCGCGATCGAGCACGCCCAGGTGCTTGGTGACCGCTTGGCGCGAGATCGGGAGACGATCACTCAGGCCGGTCGGTGTGCCGACCCCCTCCGCGAGCAGCAGGTCGAGCAGGCGACGCCTGATCGGGTCGCCGATCGCCGACCAGAGTTCGTCGTCGACGGCGACGGTCATCGCGCCACCACGGACGGGGCGTAGCCCTGCAGCCTGGGCAGGAACAGGTCCCAGCCGCGCTCGTGGTCGTGGAAGGCGTCCTCGAGCACAGCGGCCTCCCAGCCCCGCTCCCGCCAGCCGCTCTCGGTCAGGCGCAGAATCGTGCCGTCACCGGATGGCTCCAGCTCGAAGGTCACCAGGAGGGAGTTGCCCGCATCGGGCAGCTGATCGGCAGGGGCGACCCAGCGGAACGTGAACCTGTGCGGAGGATCCACATCGATCACGGTGATCGCTTCAACCGCGGCGCGATCGCCCCACACCAGTTCGCCGACCGCGCCCGGCACCGGCTCGAACGACGCATCGTCGGACCACCACATCCTGATGTGCTCGGGACGACTCACCACATCGAACACGACCTCCGGTGCCGCGTCGATGCGAATCTCGCGCTCCAACTGTCCAAACTCCACTGCGGACCTCCAATAAGCAACCATCGGTTGCGCATGACCTTAATCGGCGCACCGGCAATCCGCAACCTTATGTTGCGCAACGACGATGCGGCCGACCCGGGCAGGCCCGGTCCGTCGTCCCTGCCCCTCCCCGGCCCCGGGCGTCAAGCGCTCATGCCGCCGTCGACCCGGAGGACCGTGCCGGTGATGTAGGAGGAACGGTCGCTGAGGAGCCAGGCGGCGGCCTGGGCGATCTCCTCGGGCTCGGCGGCGCGGCCCAGCGGTGTCCGGGCGTTCAGGCGCTCGATGACGCCGGGGGAGTTGTCCTCCCACTCGCGCACCATCTCGGTGAGCGTGGTGCCGGGGGCGATGGCGTTGACCCGAATGCCCTCGGGGCCGTACGTGACGGCGGCCGACTCGGTCAGGCTGTTGACCGCTCGCTTCATCGCCCCGTAGGCGGGCAGTTCGGGATTGCCCCACAGGCTGCCGACACTGGAGTTGTTGACGATCGCCCCGGTTCCGGCGGTGGCGCGGATCGCGGTGACCTCGGCGACCATGGCCAGCCAGGTGCCCTTGAGGTTCACCGTGTAGACGTGGTCGAAGTCCGCCTCCCGGACCTGGTCCATCGGGCCGGGCGGGGTGCCCGTCGCGCCGTTGTTGAAGGCGACGTCCAGCCGGCCGTACAGGTGCACGACACGGTCGACGGCGGCGCGCACGTCGTCCGCGTCCGCCAAGTCGCAGACCGTGTAGTCCGCGATGCCGCCCAGGCCCCGGATGTCCTCCGTGACCGCCTTGAGCCGGCTCTCCGTCCGCGCCGCGAGCAGCACCCGGGCGCCCTCCCGGGCGAACAGCCGGGCCGCGGCGGCGCCGATGCCGCTTCCGGCGCCGGTGACGAAGGCGACCTTGCCGGCCAGCAAACCGTCCCGGACGACGGCGGGGGTGGTGGTGTTCGGCGTGGGGGTGTTCGGTGTGGTGTCCATGACGGCGAGCCTGCCGCCGCCGGCGGCGCCCAGCCAGGCACAGGCGGTACCTGGCTGGGCATCGACGCCGCCGCGCACACTGGGGGAGTGAACAGACGAGAACTGGGCGAGTTCCTGCGCAGTCGGCGCGAGCGCATCACCCCCGCCGACGTGGGCCTGCCCGCCGGGGCGCGCCGGCGTACCCCGGGGCTGCGCCGTGAGGAGGCGGCGCAACTGGCGTTCATCTCGACGGAGTACTACACGCGACTGGAACAGGCCCGCGCGCCGCGCCCCTCGCGCGAGGTGTTGGCCGGACTGGCCCGGGCCCTGCGGCTGTCGGACGCCGAGCGCGATCACCTCCACCACCTCGCCGGCGCCCCGCCGGGTCCACCGTCCGGGCCCTCGCGGGAGGTACGGCAGAGCATCCTGGACCTGCTGCACCGCCTACCGCAGGCGGCCGCGCTGGTGATGTCCGCGACGTACGAGGTGATCGCCTGGAACGATCTGGCCGCGGCCCTGATGGAGGACTTCTCCGCCCTGTCCCGGCGCGACCGGAACCTGGTGCGCCGGGCCTTCCTGGGGCCGCACCCGCAGGATCGGCGGCTGTACGGCCTGTCCGACTCGGACGCCTTCGCGCGCACCGCGGCCCGGCACCTGCGCGCCACCGCCGCGCGCTACCCGGACGATCCGGAGGTGGCCGAGCTGGTACAGGAACTCCTGTCCGGAAGCCGGGAGTTCGCCGACCTGTGGGCCTCGCACGACGTATGCGCCGAGCCCACCCTGTGCAAGACCCTTCAGCACCCGCTGGTGGGTCCGATCACCGTCGACTGCGATGTCCTGGACATCACCGACCGCGACCAGCGCGTGGTGATCTACACCGCGGCGCCCGGTTCACCCGCCGAGGAGGCGCTACGACTGCTGTCGGTCATCGGCACCCAACGCCTGGACGTACCCGGCTGAACGAAGCCGCCGAACCGGGGCAACCGCCGAACGCGAACAAACCGGGCCGGCTCGCCGACCTGCCGATTCACCGGGTAGGCCCACCGGACATCCCAGCCGCCCGCCCCGGCGCCCGCACCTCGACAGTGGGCCGCCCGCGCTGCCTCGCTTGGCCGGCCCGTCCCGGGAGCATCGGCGCCGGCTCGCCTACACTCCGGTTGTGTCCGACCTCGCTTCCACTCCCCCGCCCGGTGACGACGCACTCGATGCGGTCGGTGTGCTCGCCGATCCGGTACGCCGGGCCCTGTACCGCTACGTCGCCACGGCCCAGGGCCCCGTCGGGCGGGCGGAGGCGGCCGATGCGGTCGGGATCCAGCGCACGCTCGCGGCGTTCCACCTGGACAAGTTGGTCGAGGCGCGCCTGCTGAGTACCGAGTTCGCGCGGCCCGCGGGTCGGAGCGGGCCGGGCGCCGGTCGGCCGGCGAAGTTGTACCGGCGCAGCGCGGTCGAGACCACCGTGACCCTGCCGCCGCGGGCCTACGACACGGCCGGGCGGATCCTGGCGGACGCGGTCGAGCGAGCGGGCGCGGATCGGGCGGTACACGCGGCTGCGTACGACACCGGGCGGGACGCCGGGCGCACAGTCGTCGGGCCGGGGCAGGGGCCGGGAGCGGAGCAGGAGGGCGCCAACGAGCACGAACGCGAACGGGAACGTGTGGTCGCGGCGCTGACGGCACGCGGGTACGAGCCGGTCCCGGATCCCGAGCAGGGATCCGTCCCCGCCGCGTCGGCGGCCGACGAACCGCCGCACACCCCCTCCCGGATCCTGCTCCGGAACTGTCCCTTCCACCAACTGGCCGAGGATTTCCCGCCGCTGGTGTGCGGGATGAATCTGGCGCTCCTCGAAGGGCTCCTCGACGGTCTGGAAACGAGCGCCTACCGGGCCCGGCTCGACTCGGTACCCGGACGCTGCTGCGTGATCCTGGAGCGGGTGACGGAGGAGGTGGACGAGGTCGTGGACCAGGCGGTGGACGAGGTGCCGGACAAGGACCGACCGGCCGACTGAACCGCGCCGTCCGACCCCCCTCTGCTCGTCGCCGAATCTCTAAAAACAATTCTCGTTGACATATAGCTCGGCACCTGGTGAGGTGATCCCATGCCCTCGACACACCACATCGCCCAATTCAACGTGGCACGCATGCTCGCCCCTCTGGACACCCCGACCATGGCCGACTTCGTCGCCGGCCTCGATCCGGTGAACGAACTCGCGGACCACGCTCCCGGCTTCGTCTGGCGGCTGAAAGGCGAGGACGAGGGGGTCGCCGACGCGACCGACATCCGCCCGTACGACGCCGACACGATCGTGACCATGTCGGTCTGGGAGAACCCGGATCGGCTCTGGGATTTCGTCTACCGCAGCGGCCATCTGGAATACCTGCGCCGCCGCCAGGACTGGTTCGCACACATCGCCGAGATCTCGCAGGTCCTGTGGTGGCTACCGGCCGGCACCACCCCCACCTCCGCCGAAGGCCGGATCCGCCTGGACCATCTGCGCGAACACGGCCCGACCGCCTACGCCTTCACCTTCCGCAACCGCTTCCCGGCGCCGGCACCCGAGCCGGCCGAAATCGCCTGACGAAGCGGGCGGCGGCCGGCGGCGGGCATGCGCTCACGCCGCAACCCGGCACGGAACGCGCACGGATCGCGCCCGGACACATCCGAGCCGGCTCCGGGCGGCGCACACCCGGCCCACCTCCCGAGCGGAGGATCCCGGCCGGCACCATGACGCGGATGAACATCATCCCCGGGCGCGGCGTCGCGCTCGTCGAGGTCGGTGACGCCCGGGCGCGGGTCGAGGCCCGGATCGGCGAGCCGGTCCACGGGCCGGGCCGCTCCCGGGCCGTCTACCGCACCGATCCGACCCTGGTCATCTGCTATCTCCCGGACGACACCGTCGAGTTGGTCGAACTCGGCCACGGCGCCGGCACCCGTGCCGAGGTCCATTTCGACGGCGTGCAACTGACCTGGCGCTTCCTGGACGAGGTGGTCGCGGAGCTGACCGCCCTCGGCCACACCGGCACCGAAACCGACATCGGCTACGCCTTCCGGGCCGGATTCGCCATCTGGTCCATGGGTTCCCGCCAGGCCACCGACCTCGACCCCGAAGCGGACGAGGACGACGAACGAGCCGTCGTCGAAGGCGTATCCGTCGCCCCGTACTCCTACTTCACCGAGGACTGACCACCGAAATCCGCAAACGGGCACACGTTGCGGAAGGCAATCCCGCAACCCGACGACGCCGCATCGGCCGGCGCCGACAACCACCCCCCGTCATCCGACCACCCGATCACTGGTCACCCGGTCACCCGGTCACACCCCGACCCGACCCGGCTGCCACCGGACCAGCCCGCAACCCCCGACCATCAAGCCTGGTACAACTCATTGCGGCGATGGCGCGCCGCCGGAATCTCCACCGCGTCCGCCGCATCCAGGTCGAGCCCCCACCCGGTCCGGTCGTCGACCAGCGCCCGCAGCAGCGCGACACTCGCACGAAGTCGCGACCGTTCCCGCCGCTCGGCACGCGTCGCGGCCGCGGCGAGCGCGCCGTCGGAGGTGTTGTACCGCCCCCAGGCGTGGACATCCACTCGCCGGCAGACCCGCTGCGGGTGCGGACGCCGGCCCAGGCGCGCGGCTTCCGCCCGGACCCGGGCGCTGTAGCGCAGATCGAAGCGGACCACGGCACGCCAAGGTGCCCCGGCGGCCCGATCGGAACCGGCTTCCCACCGGCGCGGGGTCGGGTGATGTGCGGTGCGAGACATGGAACTCCGTCGGGACACCGCCAGGTCTCTGCTCCTGGCGTACCTAACGAAACCCACACGGACCGACGGACCGGTCGCAGCCCACGCCCGTGCGCCTGCTCCCGACGTTCGCCACGCCCAGCACCCCCGCAATCCGCACCGGCTCGTCATCATCGCCCGGCTCGTTCAGCATGCCCGGGGCCGGCACGGTCCGGCAACCCATCGGGCCGCCGGCACGCCTCTCCCCCGCCACGCATCGAGGGGGACGGCCCGTTGTTCGCACGTCGGCGGCATCCCTCGACCGCGCCCCGGCCTACGGCAGTGTGATCACCACCTTGCCGAAGGGGCTGCCGGTGCGCAGGTGTTCGTAGGCCTTCGGGGCCTCGTCGAAGGCGAAGACACGGTCGATCACCGGGCGGATCCCGTGCTCGGCCAGCATGGCGTTGAGGTGCTCGAAGGTGGTTCGGTTGCCCACCGCGAGTCGCTGGACGCTGAAGAAGCGGCCGTTGAACAGGTTCGGGTCGAAGCCGGCTCCGTCCGAGGGGAAGGCGCCGACCAGGGAGATCCGGCCGTTGAAGCCGATCGACGCGATCGACTTGGCGATGGTGGGCGCGCCGACCGCCTCCAGGATCACGTCGACGCCCCGACCGCCGGTGAGGCCGACCACCGCCGACTCCCAGTCGGGCGTGATCCGCCGGTCCACCACCTTCGCCGCGCCCAGTTCCACGAGCCGCGCGGCCTTGTCCGCGCCCGACGCGACCGCGATCACCCGCGCACCCGACGCCGCCGCCAACTGCACGCCGAACAGCGCCACCGCACCCCCGCCGACCACGAGCACGGTATCCCCCGCGACCATCGGCCGCGGCCCCGTGGTCAAGCCGGCCCAGGCAAGGACGGCCGCGCACGGCAGCGTGGCCGCCTCCTCGTAGGACAGGTGCTCGGGAATCCGTACCACCGACTCCTCGTCGACGACCTGATACCCGGTCAGCATTCCGCCGAGATTGGCCCCGTACTGCTCACTCACCAGCGGGAGCGACATCGGGCCGTCGATCCATCTCCGGAAGTAGGTGACCGCGACCCGGTCGCCGACGTCGGCCCGCCGTACCCCCTCGCCCACCGCGACCACTTCACCGGCCCCGTCGCTCAGCGGCACCACGCCCGGCGTCGCCGGGATGACGTACGTACCGTCGAGGATCATCAGGTCCCGCCGATTGAGCGAGGCCGCCCGCACCCGGATCAGCACCTCGTTCGGGCCCGGCCCAGGCACCTCCTCCTCCCGCAGGACCAGCCCGTCCAGGCCGTCCTGCGGCCGGTCCAGGTGGTAGCCGACCGCGGTCGTGCCCTGCTGCGTGTGCGCCATGAACTCGTCCTTTTCGTGGGTGCGTTCTCGTCGGGCAGGCTTGCGCCCCCGAACCGACCTGACGTGCGACGACGCCGATGAGCCGCCGTACTCGACCGCGCATCGTCCGCCGCCGAACAGGACCCTACGAAGATCACGCGGCTGCGGAATCGGTAGCGCATCGGTAATTTCGCGACCGGCCGACCGGCCGACCGACCCCCGCACGCACCCGCGGCCGTGACAAGTCGGCCGAACACCCGAGCCGGCCCCACGCGGCGGCGGCCGGGCAGTGGGGTGTCGGGGTGTCTGGACCGTCGGAGGTCAGGGCGTCAGGGCCGCGTCCACCGCCTTGGTGTCCCAGTAGAACGGGCGAATCTCGGTGATCAGGCCGTCCCGGACGGTGATCATCTGCATCACCCAGGTGTCCAGGACCCGGCCGGTGGCACGCGCGGTCAACAGACCCCGGTTGAGGATCGCCACCGACTCGCCGTCGACGGCGAAGCGCTGTTCGAGGAACTCCATCTCCCGCCACGCCTCGCTCATCGCGGCCATGAAGTCCTCGATCCCGCTCGGACCGTAGCGAGGACCGCCGTAAGGGAGAGCCGGCGACTGGTACATGACCACGTCCGGCGCGAGACACGCGGCAAGCTCCTCGAAGCTCGCCTTGTCACGCCCGCCGCCCGCGATGTAGGCGGCCTCGGCCGCAAAGAACGTTTCCAGGACCGCAAGTGCGGCACGCTCGGGCGCGGGGGCGGGGGGCAGCATCGGCTCACTCGCGGTCTCGGTCGCCCCTGTCGGGGCTTTGCTCTCGAAACTCATGAAGCCATCGTGACCACCCGGACCAGCCACCCGCCGGCGGCAATCGGCCGTCGCGCTCCCCTCCCACCCCACCCGCGAAACGCCCGCCCCCGGCCCACCCGCGCGACCCACGCACCCGACGCGCGTACCCGGCCCCACCCGCCGTCCATCCGCCGCCGGGCAATCATGCTCGCGCCGGTCGGCCGTACCGCCCGCGAGCCCGATCCCTCCTCTGTCGGAGGAGAAACCGGACCACTGCTTCCGAGGCCGGTCACCCGGTCCCCGGCCGGTTGAGCACACCGGGCGCGGTGAACACCTCGTCGTTCGCCGGCACCCCGATCCCGCGCCAGTCGAACGGGATCCCACGCGCCACGTCCGGATCGGCGTCGTCCATCAGCTGGAAGTGCACGTGCGGCTCACTGGAGTTCCCCGAATTGCCGCAACGGGCCAACTCGTCGCCCGCTCGCACGCGTTCGCCCTCCCGCACGACCGCCGACCCGCGCCGCAGATGGGCGTACAGCGCGTACACCCCCGCGCCCAGGTCGAGGATCACATGGTTCCCGACCAGCCGGCGGGCGCCGGCAAGGTCCCGGCACATGCCCTCGACCAGGAGATAGGGCAGCGCCGGGAACGAGTTGCGGCTGAGATGGTCGCGTTGCCCGTCGGCCACCCGGACCACCGTCGCATCCGCCGGCGCCACAACCGGTGCGCCGAAGGCCGGGAACGCACCACTGCGTCGAACCACCGGCCACCACCCGAAGCTCGGCCGAGGCCGCCCGTCGGGCTCCGCGACGATGTCGATCGCGTACGCCTGGCCATAGGCCCGCGTGCCGTGGCTGGGCACCCTGTCGGCCGGACTGTTCAACGCCCGCCAGCGCCCGGTCACCGGCGCCTCCACCTCGACCGCGGACCGAACACCGAAGTCGGCACGTCCGTCGGCTCCGTCAGCACCGCCGCCGGCTCCCTCCGGCCGCGCCCGGTTCGCCAGGAGTCGGGTGACCATCAGGAGTCCCAGCGGAAGCCAGCTCCACAGCCAGGAGAAGTCGTAATGCATCCCTGCCACCAGGACCACGAAGAACGCGATCCAGCAGGAGCGGTACAGGACCGTGAGGGACTTGCGGACAGGCATCGTGGCGCTCCCCGAGTCGATTCGCGATGTCGGTCGAACCTGAAGTCTCGGTACTTCGAAGTTACGTAATTACGTATGATCTCGCAAGTATGAAGCGGGAGCCGTGCCGGACGGCGGCCCATGGCTGCGCGTCGAGGGCCGCCTCATACCGCACCCGCGCCCTGGCCCGACCGGGCCAGGGCGGTGTGGCGGCAGTGTTCGCGGTGGTGTGTCCGGCGTCACAGGGAACCTTTTCCGGCCCCGCGTCCTCTTCCCGGCGACCGGCTGACAGCTCGTCAGCCCCCAGAGGGGACCGTGCCGTGCACACCACCACCGGATCCACCGGAGTCACCGAACCCGCCGGAGCCAATGGGCCCGGCCGAGTCGCCGGACCCGACGGAAGGGCCATGCCGACCACCGGCACATCCACCGCCGCCGGCAGGCGGGCCGGTACGGCGGTCGCCGCACTGCTCACCGCCGATGCCCTCCTGCACGCGTTCTGGGCGACCGGCTCGACCTGGCCCGCCGGCAGTACCGAAGCGCTCTCGCGGGGGCTGCTCAACGCCGACGTCCCGTTCACCCCACGCGTCCTGCTGCCGCTCTGCGCGCTGCTCGGCACCGGCGCCGTCGGCGTGTACGCGCACAGCCGCGGTCGAGGCGGCCGGATCAGCGCGCTGATCACCGCGGCGGTGGCCGCCGGACTCGCGATCCGGAGTACGGCCGGCCTGGTCTGGGCGGTGGGCATCGGGAGCGACCCCGGCAGTACGTTCCACCGCCTCAACCTGGCCGTCTACACGCCGGTTTGCCTGGCATTCGGCTACGCGGCCGCCCGACTCGCCCTGACCGGATTCCGCCGCACGCGGAGTCGACTGCCCCGGACCCGGGCCACCGGGAGATGATCACCACCGTGCCGGATCGTCGAACCGAAGACCGAACCCGAGAAGTCGAAGACCGAGTCGGAAGCCGAGCCTCGGACCGAACCGAGAGGCCGGCCGAAACCCACGCCGCCCACACCGCGCAGATCGGGGACGGCGCCCACGTCGAGGACGGCGCGCACGTCGAGGACGTCACCCACGTCGAGGACGGCGCGGCCGACCGCCGTACGCGCGGGATCGCCCTCGCCCGCGTCGCCCGTCGTGGCGACACCCTGGCGATGAGCGACCTGCTCGACCATCTGATCCCCTACGTCGCCACCATCTGTGGTCCGATCGCCCTCGACGCCCGCCAGGACGCGGTCCAGGAAACGCTGGTCGTGGTCTTCCGCGCGCTGCGCAAACTCGAGGAACCGGAGGCGCTGTACGGCTGGGTGCGCGCGATCGCGGTCCGCGAGGCGATCCGGATCGCCCGCCGGGCGGTACGCGACACCCCGGTCGAATCCACCGAACTGCCCGCCCCCGGCGACCCGCAACTGGCCGCCGACATCGACGACGTACTGGCCAGGCTGTCGCCCGAGCACCGCGCCGTACTGGTTCTGCGCGACGTCGAGGGCCTGGACGAACAGACCGCCGCCGAACTGCTCGGCGTCCCCGAAGGCACCGTCAAGTCCCGGCTGCATCGCGCCCGGGCGGGATTCCGAAGGATGTGGACGGCATGACCGAGCCACTCGACCCCGGCACCCCCGGATCGGCCGGCGCCGAACCCAGCCGAGTCGCACCGGCGGGCATCGAACCCACCGGCGTCGCGCCCGTTCGCGTCGAACCCACCGGCGGCAAGCCCGTTCGGCTCGAACCGGCTCACCTCCAATCGGCTCACCTCGAATCCTTTCGCCCCGAGCCCGTTCGCGTGGACGCCGTGGCCCGACTGCGGACGTTGACCGCCGGGATCCCGGGCGCTCGGGTCGTCGAGGGCGTGGTGCCCGCGCCGTTCGCCGACGTCTGGGCGGTGATGGGCGACCTGGAGCAGGGCTTCGGTCGGTTCCAGCCGGACATGCGCCACGTCCGGGTGTCCCGGCGCGACGGCGATCGCATCGAGGCCTACGCGCGCAGCCGCTACGGCATGCGGGCCCGCTTCGACGGCATCCTGCGCCCGGGATGGTGCTGGTTGCAGAGCCGATTCGTGATCATCGGCATGGCCGCGGTCGCCGAGCACGACACGACCCGGGTCGCCCTCACCGGCGGTGTCCGGGTACCGGGTCGAGCCGCCATCGTGCCGATCGGCACCGAACGCGAACTACGCCTGGCCCTGGCCCGATTGCACACGGCGGTGGGCAACGCCTGAACCGGCCGCCCTCGGCCCGCCACGCCCCCGGCGCCGGCACGGGTGCGGGCGAAAGCGGGAGCGGAGCGCGGCACTCGGTCAGCCGCGCAGGGTCGCGGCGGCCTTGTAGGTGCGCAGGACCGGTGCGGTCTCGATGCGGGTGATGGCATCGAGAGCGACGCGACGTGTCAGGTAGTGGTGCAGGGCCTCCGCGTCGCGGCACAGGGCGTGGGCGACCAGGTTGGTGGGGCCGGTGGTGGCGGCGACGACGGCGAGTTCCTCGTGGCCGGCCAACACGGTGGCGACATCGTCGAGACGGCTGGGAGCAACCTGCATCCACAGCAGCGCGGACACGGTGGCGCCCAGGAGGGCGGGTTCGATGTCGACGTCGAAGAACAGTGCGCCGCACGAACGCAGTCGAGTCAGCCGACGGGTGACCGTGGAGGGCGTGGAACCGGTCGCAGCGGCCAGATCCGCGTAGCCGGCCCGGCCGTCCTCGCGCAGCGCGGCCAGCAGGCGCAGGTCGGCGTCGGTGAGCGGGTCCGGATCGTCCCTTTCCACGTCGGCGGCCGGCGCGACCTGGGCACGCAGCCGGGCCTCCTGTTCGGGGGTGAGCGCGCCGAGCCGGCCGCGCCACGCGGTGGGCCCGCCCAGGTAGGTGTGCAGCAGGTAGTGCGCGGAGACCGCGGTGACGCCGGCGGTGCGCGGGATGTCGCGCAGCAGGAGGGAATGGGCGTCCGGGCCGCTGGGCGCGGTGTGGATGATCGCGACGATCTCGGTGCCACCGGAGGTCAGCCGAACCCACGAGCTGTCCGGGCGGCGGGCCAACGCAACCGCGATGTCGTGGGCGGTACGGGTGGCGGCGGTCAGACGCACGAACCACTGGTGCGCGCGGATGCCGCGCGGGGTCGGCAGGGCGACCACACGCAAGCCGCCTTCGGCGTGCAGGCGGCGGTAGCGGCGCACCACGGTCTGGGTCGAGGAGCCGAGGATCTCGGCGATGAGGGTGAACGGGGCGCGCGCGTCCACGTGCAGGGCATGGATCAGGCCGCGATCGAGATCGTCGAGTTCGAGCATATCCCGCAAAATAGCCGATCCTCATGGATGTAATCGCCCATCCGATCATGGGAAGTGGAACCGGAAGGCAAAACCCGATCAAGGTGGGGGTCGAGCCGCACGCCGGGACGACAACCCGGGAAGCCGCGGACCCGCGCACGACACCGATCACGGGGACCCATGACCGAGCACGCCACCGAGCCCACCAAGAAGCACTCGACCGAGCCCTCCCCCGCGCCCACCGACACACGGGCCACCACCATCACCCCCACCGCCCACGACACCCCGGTCGCTCCGCCCGGCCGGCCGGCCCCCGTCGTGTACCGCCGGCGGTGGACCGCCCTGATCGCGCTGCTCACCGCCGAGGCCATGAACCTCCTCGACGCCACCATCGTCCAGGTCGCCGGCCCCGTCATCCACGCCGAACTCGGCGGCCCCGCCGCTGCGATCCCCTGGTACAGCGCCGCCTACACCCTCGCCTTCGCCCTCGGCCTCCTCACCGCCGCCCGCCTCGGCGACATCGCCGGCCGCCGCCGGATCTTCCGGATCGGCGTCACCCTGTTCGCCCTCACCTCACTGGCCTGCGTGTTCGCCCCGACCGCCGGCACCCTCATCGGCCTGCGCGCGGCACAGGGTGCCGCCGCCGCCCTGGTCATCCCTCAGACGTTCGGACTGATCCGCGCCATGTTCGACGGCGACGAACTGTCCAAGGCACTGGGCACCATAGGCCCGGTCATGGGCCTGTCCGCGGTTCTCGGCCCGGTCCTGGGCGGCGTGCTCACCCACGCCGACCTGTTCGGCACCTCGTGGCGCGCGGTGTTCCTGGTCAACCTGCCCCTCGCGGCCGCCGTCCTGGCCCTCGCCCCGAACCTGCGCGAGGACCGCGCCCCCGTACGCCCTCGCCTCGACCCGACCGGCACCGTCCTGGCCATGGTCGGCACCGCACTGCTGGTGTGCCCGCTCACCGCCGGCACCGGCGCGCCGAGTGCACGCGCGTGGGCCGTCGCCACGCTCGGCGCACTCGTCCTGCTCGCGTTCACCGCCCACCAGCGCCGCGCGGCCGCCGCCGGCCGCACCCCACTGGTCGAGCCGTCCCTGCTGCGCGGTCGCACATTCCCCGCCGCACTGGCCACCTCCACCCTGTTCTTCGCCGTACTGAACGGCGTGATGATCACCGTGGTACTGCACCTGGAACTGGGCCTGGGCAACGGCCCGCTCAGCGCCGGCCTCACCCTGCTGCCGTGGTCCGTCGGCCTGGCGGTCGCCTCCTGGGCCGCGGGCAGCCACCTCGTCCCCCGCTACGGCACCCGCGTCCTGCACGCCGGCATCGTCACCCTCGCCGCCGGCCTGGCCGCCGCGGCCCTCGCCTATCGGGCCGCGCCCAACGGCCACTACCCGCTCGGGCTGCCGTTCGCCCTCGCCCTGGCCGGCCTCGGTGTGGGCCTGTTCACGGCGCCGTTCTTCACCGCCGCGCTGCGCCACGTCTCGCCGCAGGAGAGCGGCTCGGCGGCGGGGCTCCTCAACGCCGTCCAGCAACTCGGCGGCACGCTCGGCGTAGCCATCGTCGGCGGCGTCTACCTGACCGGCAACGCCTCCGGGCAGGCCGCGGGCCCGAGCGCGCAAAGTGCCCTGGCGACGGCCGGAGCACTGCTCGCCGCGACCGTACCGGCTGCCTGGGCGATGACCGCCCGCCGACTACGCGACAACTGATACCGAACACGATCCGGTCCCTCTCGCGCCGACCCGCCCCGCCGGCAAGCACCGCCTCATTCGCTCCTCAAGGTGATCACCGGCATCCGGGGTGACCAGCCACCGGCCCGAACCCTCCTCGGCGTCGCCGCCCTGACCCTTCCCGACATGATGTCCGAGGTCGACGCGATAGCGGTCCGCCCGAAGCCCCGTCCCAAGCCGACGACCCCGTCCCGACGAGTCCGATCGGAAACGAGTCCAATTGGACTCGTCGGCCAAGGCCCGCCGCGTGGACCGATACCTCCGGAGCTCCGGTACCGGTCCTCGCGTCACGTGCCGACCGGGAGGCCAGGGGCAACAGACCCGACCGCGGCCCTCAGCCCTTGCCGAAGAGCGCCGCGGGGAACGCGCCCGCCGCCCGGAGCATTCCGGTGAAGCCGCCGGCCAACTCGGTCAGGCGCGCGGTGGCGGCCGCGGCGTGACAGAGGCGCCCACGCTCGCCTCGGAAGACGTCGCGCCGCCGAAAGCCGCGCCGCCGGATGACGTCGCACCATCGGACGAAGTTGCACCGTCGGACGGAGTCGCGCCGCCGAAGTCGCCGCGCATCAAGTACCCCGCCCTCATTCGCCCGCCGCCCATGGCACCAGGACCGCGCGCGCCAGCGTGTGCCCGCCGATGAAGAAGCCGAGGGCGGCCGGAGTCGACCCGGCGCGCGGCTCAAGTTCCCCGAGCTCAGCGAGCGATATGGGGTGAGCACCGGCGCCGTACGCCAAGCCCTGCTCAAACTGGTCGCCAAGAACCTGGTCCGCTCCGAGGCCCACCACGGTTTCCGGGTCACCGACGTCACCCCTCGCGGACTGGCCGACCTGACCGACGCCCGCACCGAGATCGAGTCACTCGCCCTGAGTCGCGCGATCCTGACCGACGCCCGCACCGAGATCGAGTCACTCGCCCTGAGTCGCGCGATCGCCGAGGGCGACCTGGCATGGCAGGCCCAAGTGCCGGCCGCCCACCACACCTTCGAGCAGACCCCACGCGACGACGGCGACCAACCGGGCGAGGACTGGCTGATCGCCCACGCCGACTTCCACACCGCTCTCCTGGCCGGCTGCGCCAACCCCCGGCTGCGCAACCTGGCCGCCTCCCTGCGCGAGGAGGCCGAGCTGTACCGGCACTGGAGCCGGCCCAATCCGGCGGACGCGCGGCGCTGGACCGACCGGGCGGTCGACGAAGTACACCGCGACCTGCTCGACGCGGTCATGGCCCGCGACAACGAGCGGGCCGATGCCGTCCTGCGCCGCATGATGGCCGGCACGTCAGGCATGGTCCTGGAGACCGAACCGCACGAGTGACGCCACCCGACCGAGACGGCGACCGGGCCACCGCACCCGCTCTCGAGCCCGCAGCCGCGGCTGCCCGAGCGGGCGAGTTGCACGCGGCCGTCAGTGCGGCGATGCGTCCAGGTAGGTGAGGACGGCAAGCACGCGGCGGTGACCGGCGTCGCCGGCGGCCAGGCCCAGCTTGGCGAAGATGTGCCCGATGTGCTTGTGCACCGCGTTGTCCGACACCCGCAGACGTGCGGCGATGGTCAGGTTGTCGAGGCCCTCGGCCATCAGACCCAGGACTTCCCGCTCCCGTGTGGTCAGCGTCGTCAGCGGATCGTCCCGCCGGCGGACGACCTGCGCGATGACCTCGGCGTCGAGTGCCATGCCACCCGCCGCGACCTTGCGGAGCGCGTCGATGAACTCGGCGACCCGGCCGACCCGGTCCTTCAACAGGTAGCCGACGCCGTGGTGACCGGTGGACAGCAGCTCGGTCGCGTACGTCTGCTCGATGTACTGCGACAACACCAGGATGGGGAAGCCCGCCCGTCGTCGCCGTAGCGCAATCGCCGCCTGCAATCCCTCGTCGCGGTACGACGGCGGCAGCCGCACATCGACGATGGCCGCCTGTGGATCGTGTTCTTCCACCGCCGCGAGCAGGTCGTCGGCCGTCTCGGCGACCCGGGCGACCTCGAAGCCATGCTTGGCCAGGATGAGCTGTAGACCCTCCGCGAGCAGCACGTTGTCCTCGGCGATCACCAGCCGCACGGCAACTCCACCGTGATGGCCGTGGGGCCGCCGGCCGGACTGTCCACCGTGACCTCGCCGTCGAGCGCCTCCACGCGACGGCGTATCCCGGCCAGCCCGGTGCCCCGCGCCTCGTCGGCGCCACCTGTCCCGTCGTCGGTGATCCGAATCCGCAGCCGGCCGCCCTCGCGTTCGACCGCGACCGTGGCGGCGGACGCCCCACTGTGCTTGGCCGCATTGGTGAGCGCCTCGACGACCGTGAAGTAGGCGACCGTTTCCACCGCGGCGGGGACATCGCCCAGCTCGCCCATGTCGAGCCGGGCAGGCACGCCCGAACGCCCGGCGACCGCGGTCAACGCCCCGGGCAGCCCCCGGTCGGCGAGGATCGGCGGGTAGATCGTGCGAATCACGTTGCGGAGTTCGGCCAGCGCGGCCTCGGCGCTCGCGTGTGCGCGTTCGATCAAGCTCTCGGCCGTGTCCGGTTCCTCGCGCACCGCTTGGCGCGCCAGGGCGAGTTGCATCGTCATCGCGACGAGCCTACCTTGCGTGCCGTCGTGCAAGTCCCGCTCGATTCTGCGGAGTTCGGCGCCATGCGCGTCGAGGACATCGGCTCGTGTCCGGGTCAGCGTGGCCATCCGGCGGGCCAACCGCTCCGCCCGTGACGGTGCGAGGAGACGAGTCTGGGCGCGTGCGAGCGGCGGCAGCAGCAGGCACAGCACAGCGCCGAGGCCGGCGACCTGAACGATGCCGAACGACAGTGCGTCGCCCCAGTCGTCGACCGGCACGTCGAACCACAACCGCGGGCGGTCGGCGGGCGGAAACGCCCACCAGGCGGTCGTGCCGACCACGCCGACGACGATGTTGCCGACAACCAATAGCGCCAGGAGGCCCGCCGGCACGCCGGTCAACGCGTTGATCGCCAGCCAACGGCGCGTGGTCGGTGACGAGTCACTCGGTACGCCGAGCCATCGCCGAGCCGCGGACCGCCGACGGTCCGCCCAGTCGCCCGCTGCCCCCGGGTGGGGGAGGAAGAGGAGACCCCCGATCGCCGCGACCAGGTTGCCGAGCAGGTAGGCGCAGGCACGCAACGCGTCGGCTCCATACATGACGGCCAGTATGCGAACAGGAGTACGACCCCGTAATACAGCCCGCTGTATCGAAATACCTCCAGCCTGCGGTATCGGTGGGCGTCCCGGCGCCGCCTAACTTTCCTGGCATGAGAAACCACCTTCACGCCGCTCCACTGAAGTCGACGACGAAGTTGGCGCTGACCTTGGCGCTGAGCACCGCCGCAGCCGCCGTCGTGATCGCTCCACCCGCCGCGGGGGCGAAGGCGGGCGCGGGGGCAACGCCATCCTGCTCGCCGATCGCCAACGACAAGTCGGATATCGGCAAGAGGGTCGACGACACGACGGCCATCGGCGACACCGTCACGCACGACCTCGCCAACACCTTCGACCTACCCGACTACAGGCAGCTGCATCGCAATGCCGAGGCGGTATCGGCTCTGGGAATCCCGGCCGTTCAGGCGAGGGCGACGACGCGTCGGGCCACCTGCGCCGCGCGCGTCGGCGTCGCCGATGTGCGCACCGGACGTGCGATCCCCGCCGACGGCGCGTTCCGAATCGCCAGCACGTCCAAGGCCTTCACCGCAACCGTGGTTCTCCAACTCGTCGGCGAGGGTCGCCTGCAACTCGACGACCGGGTCGAACGATGGCTGCCCGGGATCGTGGCCGGCCGCCCGATCACGATCCGCCAACTGCTCCAGCACACCGCGGGCCTGCAGGACGCCATCCCGACCTGGAACACGAAGGCGGAATACCTGAGGATGCGCTATCAGCGCTACTCCACGGAGGAGTTGGTGGCGCACGGGGTCGCCCTGCCGCAGCTCTTCGAGCCCGGCGAAGGCTGGGCCTACTCCAACACCGGCTACATGATCGCCGAACTGCTCATCGAACGCATCACCGGGCAGCCGTGGGACCGCGAGTTCGACCGCCGCATCTTCCGACCGCTGGGCATGCGGCACACCTATTCGCCCGGAACCTCACCGGAGATCCGACTGCCGCACGCCAAGCAGTACCAGCGCTTCGACGGCGAACTCGTCGACGTCACCTCCCAGATCCCCGCCTACGCGACCGGCGGCATCGTCTCCACCACCCGCGATCTCGACACCTTCTTCCGGGCACTCCTCGGCGGACGCCTGCTGCGCCCCGCCGAATTGACCGCGATGAAGACCACCCGGCCGGTCGGCCCCGAGATCGAACCGTTCTGGCCCGACGGCCGATACGGCCTCGGGCTGGTCTCGCGTCCGCTGCCCGGCGGCGGACGCTACTGGGGTCACGACGGCGGCGATTCGGGCTCCATCGTGACCGTCGGCGTCACCGAGGACGGCCGACGAGGGGCGGTGGTCTCCATGAACTTCGCACTCGACGGAAGCATGCCCGAAACGCTCTCCCAGCAACGCGCTGCCGACAAGGTCGTCACCGACGCGCTCCGGCCACCCCGCCAGGCGCCGTCCCGCAATTGATCCTCGACGATGCCAGGACAGCCTCGCCCATCGCAGCGGCAGCCCCGACCCCCGCGGCCTGGAGTGTTCTCACGTCCGTTCTCATGTCCCGTTCTCATGTTCCGTTCTCACGTTCGGGCCGATGCGCCCCGGCGAGTAGCACCACGCAGGCCCCGACGCTCAGCAGCCCACCGGCGAGGAAGGTGCCCCGCACGTCGCCAAACGCCAGAATCAGTCCCCCGAGCGCGGCACCCGCTGCGATGCCGGCGTTGCAGGCACCGGAGTTCGCGTGCGCAGTCAGCAGCCGCGCCACGAGGCCCGCCCCGCAACCGCACAACCTCTCTCCGCCCTCGCCCTCGCCCATCGTCCCTGCGCCGCAGCCCCGTCCATGCAGGTACCTCACCGGGCCCCAGCCGCCCACCGCAACCAAATTCATCCGGCATTCGACGCGGGAGCACGCACGGGCCGAACGCCGATCCACATTGCCGCGTCGGCCTCCACAACCGCCGAGGTCAGACGGGCAGCAGCAGATCGCTCTCGCTGACGGTGTATGTCAGCAGGGGATAGATGAAGTCCGTTTCGTTGTTCTCACGGCGCCGTAGTCGGTAAAACTCCTGCTTCTGCTCATCGTCGGCCGACACGAGGCGCGCACCCTGCGGGAGGTAAACATGTCCGTCGCGAAACCGAACGAAGGTCTTTGACGTTCGGAAGGTCACACCCAACCATTGGTTGTCCGCCGTCCGGACGGCGGACGCGTCCAATACGATTTTGTGTCGGAGTCGCCGATTCGATGCGACAGAAAACGCGACGATACTGTTGTGGGCGAGAGGGATCTCGAACGTCTCGCCACCGGGCTCGGACTCCTTTGATGCGAAGATCAGCTTCCTCGGCGGGCTCGCTTCGGGATACCGGTAGCAGGAGAAGACCGCGATAAACGACTCATCGGCCAGGTCGAGGGCCTGGTCGGAGTGGCTGCCCATGGTTGTGTAAGCGTTCGTGTAGCTCTCGATGAGAGCGTTGTTGAAGCCGACCGACAGCCCCGCACGTTCTAGAACCTGTTGCGCCAGCCGTTCGTGCACCTCCCGGAAACGCTGCGCCGGGCTGCTGTATCGAGTGGTGGTACGAACGAGAGGCACACCCCCCGCCTCGTCGACCCTGGCAAGCACGGCGCCCCGCCGGCCCTTTCCCACGTCTTCCCAACGAGCCGACGCGGACAGCTCCGCAAAAAGATTCTCCTCGGTCGGCAGAGCACACGAGAGGATCTCTTCCGAGATCCTAGATTCGGGGGGCAACGTAGTCTCCCGTGTTCATACTGAAGAGAGGTTCGTCACCGTAATCGATGAACGACGAGGTCCTGTTCTCCTCGGCGTACAGCCTGCGCAGCTCGTTCATGCCGTCCGGTGTGGGCGGCCCCAACTTCAGCAAGTCTCCGGCCACTTTGAGGAACGTCTGACCGTTCTTGTGAACTGCTTCGGCGCTCGAACAGCGCACCACGTATCCCAGGCGGGTCGGGAGCGATTCGGCGTCCAACGTCGACGGCCGGATTTCGTGCGTATACAGGCGGTTGGTGGACAGCGGCATGAAGAACACGGAGCCGGGATAGAGAGTCAGGGTGAACTGCGTGGGCAGCGCGACCTCGTCGCGTCCTTCGGTCGGTTCCTTGAGGCGGAAGTGAAGTTTGGTCAGCCCGCCCGCACCCTTCACCCCGAAGTCGAAGGGGTCTTCGGCCAAGGGCTGCAGCTTGTCGAGCCCGTCATAAAACGTGCAGAAGGCCATGATGCCATTGACGGGCATGTCCTTGGTCTTGTCGGCATGAGCCGAGATCTTGGCCTTGGACTGCTTGCGCTCGGCCGTGGCAAGGGTGTTGTGGTAGATCTGCGCGAGGACGTGATTCAGCGGTGCCTGGTTCCGGAAGACGGTGGCGGCCTCGCGGTTCAGAGCCTCGACGATGCGCGTATCGGTCGGGCGAAAGCTCTCGGTCGGCCCCGAGAGATTCGTGGAGCACCGGAGCAGGCGGAAATGTAGTTCGTCACCGTTTCGTGTGACGGGCGTCAGATAGATTCCGCTGCGATGGGCTGTTCCGGGCTTGGTGGACTCCGTCAGGGACTGGAACGCGTGCTCCGCACTGATCCGCCCGAAGTAATCCCCGCCGAGCCCGAAAAAGCGGCGGTAATACACGCCGATGCCATGCACGCGGATGGGAACTCGGCCGAGGTCGACGAAGGTCCACGGGGTGTCCACGTCCTCGCGGTAACCGTGTGCCAGCTCCCGGATAACGAATACCCGAGCAGCCGCATGCAGTTGGCGGCGGCTGATCCCGGATATATCACCACACAGGTAGACAGTCTTCAGTGCGAGGTCGGGCGAACCGGAAGCAAGGTCCTCCGGCGTGATCGTGGACCCGAAGAAATCCCTGATCAAGTCATTATCGTGCAACATCGAAGGCGCAACCAGGATATTGCTCGCATCCTCGATGCAGGCTTCGGGCGGCTCTGTCGCGGACATCAAACGGTACCTGCCATTCGCAGACCCTAACGAATTTGCTCAAAACCGTGGACATGGCAAAGGCCCGCACTCTCATTCGCGTTGCGAAGCATAAATGAAAGGAGACGGACCGTTGAACCTTGATGCTCTCACGGGCCTCGACAGCGGGCAACGGGGTTCTACTGCATGGGCGCGGTGCAAAGAGCGCTCGGCAAGGCCGGGAGGCAGGCAGCCGGGAGGCAAGCCGCCGGGCGGACGGGCGGACGAACGGGCGGACGGCTCGCGGCAATCGCGCTGTACCGGTCGGGGTGATGCTGGTGCCCTGCCCAATGCGCAAGAACCTCCCGCAGGACGTCGCGGGCGCGGTCTTCGGTGTCAGCCAGTTTACCGCCGGCTGCCGAAGGGACCTGCCGACGCCGATCATCCGGCGGGCCGTCGCGTCCTTCATCCACGCCCGCCGGATATCGCCGGAGCCGGAACACTGCCAGTCGACGGCATCGAACCCGCTCCGATCAACCCGCTGCCCGAGACCGAACCACCCGCCGTCGACACGGCTTTCACCACTCGGCTTCCAAGCTCCGCAAGCCCTCGTCGAACAAGTCGTCGCAACACCCAAGGGCCGGCGCACCACGGCCAACAAGGCAGCCGCCGGGAGATGTTCGGCCGGTCGTGTGTGTGCGCAGCCGCGCTCCGCGTCCGACCCCGCACCCGAACGCGTGCCACAACCTCAGCTCGGCAAGGCGCCCGGCGCCAACACCAGGCCTGCTGCCGCGAGGAAGGCCTCAAGGCTGATGACGCCGCCGCCGGTGCCGTCGTCCCATTCGGCCAGGACCCCCGAAAGGCCCTCGTTCCACGAGTCCGGCGTTTCGGCATCATCGTCAGGGCCGGGATGCCACTCGACACAACCCACACCATGCCGGTATCGGAGGTACAAGTACTGGCCGTCTGCCGTCCAGGCGTTCCACTGCGACGGGTAGGCAGAACACGTCTGCACAACCCGCATCAGCGTGCGACCCGCATCCCTACCCATCCGACGATGGTCACGCAGCAGCAGACCCCTGGCAATCGACTTCGGGCCGCCGTCACCAGCGCATCAAACAGCAGCCGGACGCCCGCCACCAATGATCGCCCGGACAACCAACCGGACCTCGCCATCGTTTGCAGGGCGGCCGCGCGAACCGACCCGGTCGGAGCCGCTCGCGGTTGATCGCGGTGGATGGCACGGTCCGGACGCCCGGAAAGTCGGGCGGGTTCAGCGGCCGAACCGTGACTGCAACTGCTCGGGGAGACGTTCGCCCTGGATCCGGATGTTGGCGGCGGCCTCTTCGATCCGATGTAGGTCGCCGGATGTCAGCTCGACGTCGAGTGCGCCCAGGTTCTCTTCCAGGCGGTGCAGCTTGGTGGTGCCGGGGATCGGCACGAACCACGGCTTCTGCGCCAGCACCCAGGCGAGAGCGATCTGAGCCGGCGTGGCTCCTTTGTCGTCGGCAATCTGCCGCAGCAGGTCGACCAGCACCTGGTTGGCTTGCCGTGCTTCAGGGCTGAAGCGCGGAAGCAGGCGGCGGAGGTCGTCGTCGGCCAGCGAGGTGCTGGAATCGATCTTGCCGGTCAAAAATCCTTTGCCGAGCGGGCTGTAGGGCACCAGACCGATGCCCAATTCCTCCAAGGTCGGAATGATTTCGGTTTCGTGCTCGCGCATCCAGAGCGAGTACTCGCTTTGCAGTGCCGTCACCGGCTGCACGGCGTGGGCGCGACGAATCGTCGCGGCGCCGGCCTCGGACAAGCCGAAGTGCTTTACCTTGCCTTCGGCGATCAGCTCCTTGACCGTGCCGGCCACGTCCTCAATGGGCACGTTGGGGTCGACGCGGTGTTGGTAGAGCAGGTCGATGCTCTCGGTTCGAAGACGCTTGAGCGAGGCCTCGGTCACCCGGCGGATCTGCTCGGGTCTGCTGTCGACCCCGGACATCGGGGTCGGCCCGTGCTCGCCGTGCTTGATACCGAACTTGGTGGCGATCACCACCTGGTCGCGGACCGGTGCCAGCGCCCGACCCACCAGGTCCTCATTTGTAAACGGTCCGTAGACCTCGGCAGTGTCGAAGAACGTCACGCCGTGGTCAACGGCCGCCCGCAGCAGCTTCGTCATCTCGGCTGTGTCTTGTGGCTGACCGTAGAAGAAACTCATGCCCATACAGCCGAGCCCGAGAGCCGAGACTTCGAGGTTTTGTCCTAGTTTGCGTTGTTGCATTAAAGATACTCCGGGGATATCGGTCGTCTGGCTCCCGCGTATTTCGTATTCAGCCGGGAGCCGGTATCGAGGTTGGGCAGCTTTCCGGGACGCCGGCGAGGCCCTGGTGACACGGGAATGCCCTGAACGCTATGGCCTTGGAGTGCACTCCAAGCAAGCGGAACAGGTAAGGAATCGGCAGGGCGCCCCCGCGGAACGGCGGCCCCCCTGGCTGCTGCCGGGCCGCAGGACCGCTTAGGCCCGTGGGCATGTCCTTGCAGAGCCTCGCGTTGATCGAAAACCGGCCGGTTCCCGCTGCCACGGCGGACGTGCTGCGGGCCGACGAAACGATTCGGAGCCGTACGCAGCCGGCCGATCAGCACGGCCGTCTCCGCCTCGGTCGCCCGCTCCCAGGCCCTGCTCCCAGCAGACTTCGGCATCCGACTCTCGGTCGGACGCACCGGCCAGTCCTGGGACAACGCACTCGCCGAGTCGTCTTCCGACACCCTCAAATCGACCTGGGAACGGGCCGCGGTGGTGTCCCCTGGAGTGGTGTAGCGGCGGTCACTTCTCGCGACTTGCTGCCGCCACATCGCGCTACCACACCGCTCTGCGGGATACGATCCGCGCACCGGACCGGCGGTCGACGGTACTTACCCCCAGCCCTGGCAGCCGGCCGACCCCGTTTATGCTCACGCCCATGGCACTCGAATGGGAACAGATCATCGTCGACTCCTCCGACCCCATCGCCCTCGGGCGCTGGTGGGCCGAGGCTCTCGGCTGGGTAGTGGTCGACGAATCCGAGGAGATCATCGAAATCCGGCCTGAGCCGGACCGGATGCCGGGGCTGCTCTTCGTGCCTGTCCCCGAGGGCAAGACGTCGAAGAACCGGCTCCACCCCGACTTCCGCCCCGACGACCAGGAGGCCGAGGTCGCCCGGCTGCTCTCCCTCGGTGCCCGGCGCGCCGACACCGTGCAGGGCGAGCAGCACTGGGTAACCCTCCTCGACCCGGAGGGCAACGAATTCTGTGTCCTGGGTGATCGGAAGAACTGAGCCGGGCCGGGCAGCCGTTCGGGCGGAGGCGCCGGACGGTTTCGCCCACCCACAGCCGCCCCAGCCGCTGCTCGCCGACCCGGCTGCGCCGGGTGCTCCGACCATGGTCCATGCATGGCTCCGGCCGGCGCGTTGACGACGCGCGGCTCGACCCGGACGACCTACGAGCCGGCCCCGGCCGACACGGGCGGCCGCACGCGCCGAGGCCAACATCCGCAGGCTGCACGGCAATACGAAGCCCTACTCGAGGCCTGACCACCACAAAGACGCTGTCCGCCAAAGCGAAGCAAGCTCATTCCCCCCTGCTCCGCCACCGCCGGGCGTCACCCAGCCCGCGTCTCCATCCACTCGGCCGCCGCCGGGTCGATGGGGGAGAGCGCGAAGGGTCCGCGAGGTCCAGCTGCGCGATCACACCGGCGGGGGCCCGGCCTCTGTCGGAACGATGCCTTCCGGACCCTCACCACGCAGGGGCCGTCCGCCCGGCTTGGCGTACGACTTCCCACCAACCGGTTCAACAATGTGCATTCATGGGCCAACTGGAGTTCACGATCAGATAGACGCATTTGTCAGGAGTGCGGCGCATCTCTGCACGACGCTCTGACCTGCGGCGATGCCGTGTATGCCGTTCTGAGAGGCTGGAGCGGGAAGGCATAGAGGATCACACCAACCTGCGGTGGATACTGGCTTACACGGGGATTCTCACATATGCGCAGGTCAGAAGGGGTCTCCGGCCGACCCCGCAGCAGTCGGTGGCGAGAGCGGTGCTCTCCCGGGGTGCGGCAAGGTGGAGAGCGGGTCGAGTTGCTCGGGCAGTTCGCGGGCGGCAGTTCGCGGGCGACGGGCGCGTCCAGGACGCGACGGATGGTCTTCGGGGCGACCCGGTGTTGTCCGGCGAGCGCCTTGACGGCGACTCTCTGGCGGTACGCCTGCTCGACATCGGCGACGCGGTCCCCGTCCGGCGCGGCCGGGCGGCGCGGCACCTGCCGGCGGTTTCGGTGGCGGCGGCGACGCCTTCGCGGGTTTTCTCGCTCAACACGTCGCGCCGCAAGTCCCGCATGGCAACGAGGACAAAGACCGCCATCCTGGTGCCGGGGTCGTCGGATGCGAGCTCGATGCCCGACAGTGGCCCGGACTCGACGCGCAGGTGCAGACCTCGGCAAATGCCCCTGCCACTCCGGGCCTTCGTCCGTTCGCATGGCCGGGGGCAGGCTCTCGCAAGACCGTCCGGCTCTACCACGCGCACGGGTCCAGCACGAAGACGGGGATCACGCGGTCGGTGTTCTCCTGATATTCCGCGTATGTCGGAAACGCGGCGACCGCGCGCTTCCACCACTCGGCCCTCTCGTCCCCGGCAACCTCACGGGCCGTCATGTCCTGGCATACGGCACCGTCCCGGAGATCCACGTGCGGGTCGGACCTGAGGTTGAAGTACCAGTCCGGATGACGCGGGAAGCCTCCCTTCGAGGCCACGGCCGCATACCGTCCCTCGTGCTCCACGCGCATCAGCGGGATCTTGCGAAGCTTGCCGCTCCGCGCACCGCGCGACGTGAGAATGACGACGGGCAGGCCCGTGTCCCATAGCGTCGTCCCCTGCGTGCCGCCCGAACTCTCGTACAGCTCGACCTGTTCGCGGATCCACCGAGCCGGACTCGGCCCGTAGTCGCCCTCGAGAGGCATGGTGTCCACCCGTCATCGATTGCGGATTATGCTGCGCATTCCCACCATTTCAGTGCAAGTGACCTGATCCAAGCACCCTGCCCCGAGTAGCGAAGATTGGATCGATCGCGACGCCGAGGGATGGGGGAGCTGAGTCCGCCTGGTCCCCGCACTCGTGGAAGCCGACCGTGCCGGTTGTCGAACTTCAGCAGAAGCGCGAGGCCCAACCGCGTCCCGCCACGTCTCCCCGTGACCAGGTCCGCGTCGTCATCGAGCACCGTTCAGTGCTCCACCAACTCGTCCATGCCCACCAGGTGCCGCGTCATGGAGAGCCTGCGACATCCGACGCGGCCGCGCTGATTGGGACGCCCCTTGCTTCGATCCGATGACCTGTAGACGAGGTTGGTGCTGTTCGTTTCCCCGCCCTGGTGAGTGTGCGGACGCACACTCAGGGCGTCCTGAAGGGCTCGGTCCAATGGCAGTAGTGGCGGTGAGGGGTCGAGCCTCAAAGCCAAAGGGGCTGGCAGTCGCTCCAGCAGCGGGACCGGTTCTCATCGTTCCTCGCCCGTGAAACAGTCAGGGGAGAAGCGCTCGACGAGCCCACCGGTGGCCGGACTCGCGTGCTGCCAGGTGATCAAGAGGTCCATACGGGCGCCATTTTTGGCGCCCGACTGTATGGCATGACACCAAGGTACAAGCACCTCTTGCGTCCGAGTCCGATGTGGATGATCTAGGCAATCGAGGGCCCTGACCTGCATGTTTCACAAGTTCACAACTCATACAACGCAACATGTTGCGGAAATTGCATCGAAGAGTACTCGGCGGACTGTTCTCAGAAGTGTCCTTGAGTATGTTGCGCAATGTAGAGCGTGAGTCGCATGGCATGGTGCACGTTGGAAAGTGACGTGACATGTTCACGCTTCTAGTACGGAATATGCTCGGTGAACTACAACGCTAAAACGGCGTCTGTGCGGGCGGGTGTGCGGGTGTGTGTTACGGCGGGTGTGTGGGTGTAGGTGTGTGTGGATCGATGGACGTGCGGTTCTGCGGATGGGCGTAAGGGTGGGTGGGTAGCTATGCGTTCGGGCGTACGGATGGAGCTATGAATGGATGTACGCGTGGGTGGATGGATGGATGGATGGGCGAACGGTCGGATGTAGGGGTGAAGCGATGGATGTTGATACGGGTGTAGCAGTGGTTGTGACGACGTGCGGGTGGACGGATGAACGGGTGAGTGGTCGGGCGGAACAGCGGGCGGAGCAATGAGTGTGCGGCTGGAGCTCTGAATGTGCGTGTAGGTGGATGGACGGGTGTATGGACGTACGTGCGGGTGGGCGGAGCGATGTTGGGATGGTCGGGCGTTCATTTGGACGGGCCGGTGGGTGGGTGGCTCTATGGGCGACACGAACGATGAGTGGTTGGACGGGCGTAACTGCGGATGGGCGGAGCAATGGATCTGTGGCTGGGTGGCCGCCTGTGCGGGCGGGCGTTGGGGTGGACCTTGCGATGTACGGCCGTATGGGTGGCTGGATGAGTGGGTGACCGGACGGACGTACAGGCGGGCGGATGAGCGAAGCGATCGATCGAACGATCTGTCTTCGGATGGCTCTGCCTTCGGGCGTACGGAGCGAGCGACGGATCACCGTTCGGGCGGGCGGCTCGGCGGAACGACGGCCGGGTGCAGGAAACGCTCTGCGGACGGCACGAACTGCGTTGCCGACGGCGGGTGTGCGGCCGGAACGGCGGATGGTTGAGCCGTACGACGGGTGGCTGACCGACCGGACGTGTCTGCGGATTGGTCGGTCCACGGAACGCGCACACGGTCGCCGAGTCAGCGGCCGGGCCTACGTCCGGACCGATCCGACGGTCTTACGAGCAACCGAGCTGCGGCTCACCGGACGGCCGGTGCTACGTGCGGCCGGCGCGACGGCCCACTCGAACCACGGCGCTCGCAAGCAACCGGCGGTCGGAGCAACGCACGGTCGGGCCGGTCTTCCTGTAGGCGCGCGGCCGACACACGCAAGCTCACGACGCACGGATCTGCGGCCGGAAGGGCCTCTCTACGGCTCTGTGACTGCCTGGACGGGCAAAGCCCACAGCCGAACAACGGATCGGCCGCCGTGGAGCCCTCACGGACGCCAGAACGATCCGACGGGCAACCGCCGGCCGCATGCCACAGCCGCTCGACCACTGGGTGAACGAACACACGCGCCGACGGGCGGACAGCCGAACGAGCACCCGAATGCCCAGACGGTCGGATGGCCGACCCGACCGACAGTCCGGACCCCGGATAGCCGGCGGGGCAGAGGGACGGGCAGGCGGACGGGCCTTGATCGCGTAGGCGGCCGCGCCGAGTTCGTGAGCGGCGACGTGGGCGACGACACCGGCCTGGCCGGCGGCGTACGCGGCATGTCGCGCTGCTCCCGCAGCTCTCTGGCTGCCCTCATCGCATGGCCACCAGCCGCGCGGGCCGGCATCATCTCGACCTCGCCACGCACCCATGCCCGGGCATGCTCGATCGCCCGGCGTGGCCGCGAATCCCCGGGCCGGGCCGACTCGAAGAGGCCCAGGACGTCTCTGCACACGAGGCAGGCCAGAAGCGCGAGGAGACGGTGATCCGCGTCGGTGAGGGTCCCACCACGGCGGATCGTCACGAAGCGAGGGGCCCGAACCTTGGGGAGAATCATGATCTGCGATTCCTCCTGCGTGCATCGGCGCCACTCGCTGCAGCGTGCCCTTGCGGCCGGCCGGCCGCCTCGACCTGGTGCCGGCAATGATCCGCTGTGCTCGCCGGACCCCTACCGCAACCCCAGCAGACCCGAGAGCCACGGTGGCCGACAGGTCGGGCGACCTTCGCCGTGGACACCGGCGGCGGCCGATCGGCACGGGGTCCTCTATCGCCCTCACACCGGACCCGTGACCTGCAACTTCTCAGCTCGCTCGCGGTAGTCGTGTTCGACGTGCCACGCAGATTCGTGAGCCGGACGCACTCCGCCCAGGGGGCGTTCGGGGCGGTTCGTCAGCCGGTGGTCGGTGAGCGCGTCCGCGCCGTCCGGGCCCTCGGTGAGCAGGGTGAACGCGGGCGGCTCTCCGTTTCGGGCGACGCAGGTCTCGTTCGCGGCGGCTCGGGCGAGCCGGTCCGGAACTTCGCCGCAGGGCGCACCACGGAGGTGGCGAACCGTGAGCGCATCGCATCGCGGGAACCCTCCCCACCGCACGACCTCGACGAACGCCCCCCGCCCTGCGGCGACGGCGTGTTCGACCATCGGTCGGGCCCGGGTCCGACACGGCGGCACGGGACGCGGTCCCGGGCCCGAGTACACGATCACCGACGGGGCCGCGTTGCCGGCTTGGGCCAGGTCGTCGCCGCGCACCGTAACCACGAAGTCGAGGCCCCGTGCGTCGAGTTCGTAACCGGACTCGCCGGCCTGCCTGTAGCCCGCGTCCCTCACGACCACCGGCGGGACCAGGCCCCACCCGGCCAGGGTGTCGATCGTGTCCAGCGCCAGACGCCACTTCTCCGGCCGCCCGGCCCCTTCCAGGACACCCACCCGGGCACAGCGCGCCTGGGCGGCGGCCCACTCCCCGGGCAGGAACCGTTACGGGGGTGTTGTCGGATGCGGCCGGCGACGCGCGGTTCGTTCTCGGGTAGAGGCCCCGGGTGCGTCCGGGGCGGCCCCGGCGCGGTCCCCGTCGGCGGCCGAATCTCGGTCGGCCTGCCTGCCTGTCCGGGCGTGGGTGAGGCCGAGCCCACGGTCCTTCCGTGGCCCTTTTCGCCGCGCCGCCGGAAACTCGGATCCGGCGCGGGGCGCCCGGGCCGGGGCTGCGGGGCGGTCAAGGCGACGCAGCAACAGCCTCGCGTTGTCGCCCGACCGCCTCTGGGGGCCTTCAGCCGGCCCCTGAGGGGCCCCTCGGCCACCAAGCGGCTCCGGCACGACGTCGACACAAGCAGCGGCGTAGGCAGCAACGCAGGCTGCGGAGTGCAGAGTTGTGAACCGGCAGGAGGTCTCCCGTGCTGTCCTCCACGACCGGAGGAGCGCGGCTCCCGGCGCCGCACCCCCGAGAAGCGGGGCCCAGCGGGCAGTGCAGCGGGCAGACCGCCATGGCCACCAGCGCTCGCGCGGCAGCCATGGCGCTTCGCGGTACACGCCGGCCCGGTCCGCGGCGGCGCCTGGCGCGGGCGCTGCCGCGTCGACCGGGGCATGAGTCAGACCGGTGTGGTCCGCCGGCCGACACCGCAGACGCGGACGACGCATCACGACCCCCGACCCCCGCGCATCGGCGGGCGACGGGCGACGGGCGACGGCCCTGGTCGGCCGGGATCTTCGCCCGGGCCGGCAGCGTCCGGTACGGCGCGAAGGTGCGGCTCGGACGTGCGGCCCGGACGTGCGGGCCGGACGTCCGGCCTCGTCATGCGGCGACACCACCTGCCCGGCCACCGGCCGGGGTCCGCACTGCTCGGCCGGCGTCGTCCACATCGTCACGCGCAAGGTCATCGGTTGGGCGACCGCGAGCATCTGCGTGTGGACCCGGTCGCCGACGCGTGGTGCGATGCGGTCCGCGAGGCCCGCCCCGTTGCGGGAGGGATCTTCCGTTCGGCCTGTGGGTGCCGGCTCCCCAGCCACGAATTCGCGTTCCCTGCGCAGGAGTTCGGTATACGGATCTCGGTCGGCCGCACGGACCGGTTCCGGGGCGGCGCATTCGCCGAGTCGAGCTTCGCCATCCTCGGGGACGGCCTCGACACCGACCGGGCCCCTGGCCCAGCTGGGTTGCCGCCCGCGTCGAGGTCTTCGAGTACGGCGCGAGTCGGTTCGACCTACGCAGGCTGCACGGCAGCCTCGGCGGCCGGACACCGGCGGATACGAAGCCGCATTCGCCGCGCGGGCTGGCCGCCGCAGCGACTCTGGCCGCGGCCATAGCGGAGCAGCTCGGTCGCGGCCGGAGCCGCTCCCGGGCAACACCGACAGGGCTGCCCACCACATGCCACCCGCGAACCTGCCGAACCTGCCGAACCTGCCGCTGTCGCCCGACGCTCCTGGCCCAGACCCGCTCCCGGCCGGATTCGATGCGCATCATGCCCCGTTGGCAGCCCTCCCCGTCACCCACATACCGCTCAGGCGCCGATCGCGAGTCGTGGTCCGAGACGCGAGGACGAGACGCGGACCCGACCTACGAACCTGACCCACGCCCCGACGCACGAGCCCGAGACGGACCTCACACGGACCCGGAGGGGTGAAGTTGCCGGCCCGTCCGGGTGTCGTCTGGAGCTCGGCCGGGTCGACCATTCGGGCTGTGTCTCGATATGTCGAACGGGTGACCTATAAATCGAGAGTTCCATCGGCAATTCGTGCGTCAAAAGAGCCTGTTGGGGGCGTTGATTCGGCCGACCAAACGGGTTAACCGGGACATACGGGTGGGTTTTCCGAGTGTCACAGTGAATTTTGAGAATCCGCTGCTAACCTGACAGACAAATCTTAGGCCGGACCCCTCAAGGACGTCTTGGAGGTTCTGCCCGCTAGATCCTGGTTCGTTGCGCTTTCGGGCTTCCGACGGAAGTATCGAGCAGCTACCCCGGAGGTACGTCGTCTTCCCTGTCAGGTGCAGCGGACGGCTCTGACAGGCCACCGGCAGAAACCCGGCTCCCGCAGGCGGCCGGTCGGCTCTACTTGAGAGGACGCACGATGGGTGCAGTAGTGGCGGTGGCCAGCCAGAAGGGGGGTCCCGGGAAGACGACAACGACGGTGAACCTCGCGAGCGCTCTGGCGATCAACGGCTTTCACGCCCTCGTGGTCGACCTGGAGCCCCAGGCGCAGGCCGGCGTCGCACTCGGCGTGGTCCCGCAGCCCCAGCGCTCGGTCGGCTTCGCGCTCTATGCGCAGCTGAACGGCATGACGCCCGACGTGCCGGAGATGATCTTCGACCGCAGCGAGCTGCTCAAGTCCTTCGAGACCACCGGCAGCCTCAGCCTCTTCGGCTCGGTGCAGAGCACGATGGTCGACGCCGAGCGCAAGATCGCCGGAATGGACTTTTCCACCACCGGGATCCTGCGGCGCATCCTCGAACCCATCCGGCGGACCCCGACGATCATCCTGATCGACACCCCGCCCAGCGTCAGTGCCCTGTCCGCGGTCGCCCTCGCCGCCGCCGACTTCGTGGTCGCGGTGTGCGAACCGCTGTACGCGACCGTCCAGGGCGCCGCCGTGATCAAGGGCCTGACCGCCGCCACGTCCGAGCGCACCCTCGGCGAGTGTGAGCCGCGCTTCATCGGCACCGTCATCAACAAGGCCAACGCCCCGTCCCGCCGCACCAGCGAGGACGACCAGGTCGAGCAGCGGCTGGCCGACTACGGCCTCGACCCCTTCCAGACGCAGATCCGCCGGGACAGCCGGATCTCGCAGGCGTACGAAATCGGGCGCCCCGTCTGCATAGAGCAACCGAACATCGCCGCGAGCGTTGCCTACACCGAGCTGGCCATCGAACTGTTCGACCGTGTGAAGCAGGCAGCCTGATGACAGACGAGAAGCCCGCGCCCAAGTCGAGGGCCAAAGCGCGAAAGGCCCCTGCCGTCCAGTCGTCGGTCCTGGCCGCCGCGCTCCAGGACGCCATGAACGGCAGCTTCCTCAACTCGGGCACCGACTCGACGGCGGCGCTTCTGGCACAGATGGGCGGCGGCAGCGGATCCGGCGGTACGACGTCGGGGCCGCCGTTCAAGAACGCGGCGCCTGCCGTACCGGCTCCCGCACCCGCACCGACCCCGGAGCCGACCCCGGAGCCCGAGCCCGTCCACGCGGCGGCGGCACCCGCCACCGAGGAGGCCACCGTCCCGGCGGCCCCGCGCGTCGAGGCGCCGCCGGCCCCCGAGGCCGTGTCCCAGCCTGCCCAGGAACCGACGCCGGAGCCGGTCGCGGCCCCCACCCCGGAACCCGTAGCGGAGCCCACCCGGACCACGACCGCGCAGGCCACCCCGGAACCGACGGCTCCGGCCCAGGCTCCACGGCCCGAGCCGGCAGCCCACGTCGAGCCCACCCGGAACCAGGCCCCCACCGCACCGCCCACTCCGGAGCCTCTCCCCGTGGCGGCCCGCCCGGAGCCGACTCCCGAGCCGGCCCCGAACGTGCCGACTCTCGCCGCCGAACCGGCACCCGAGCCCAGGCCCGCCCCCGAGCCCGAGCCCACAAAGGCCCAGGGCCAGGCCCAGGCTCCCGCGGCCGAACCGGCACCCCGTGCTCCCGAGCCGGTCCGGGCTCCTCCGGCCCAGCCCGCCAAGGCGTCCGCACCCGCGAAGGCGTCGGCTGCCCGCGTACCCCGACGCAGCGCTCCGGCACCGGCCGCCCCGACCCCGGTCGGTACCGGCTCCGCCGACGAGCGGTCGGCGCATGCTTCGCTGCTCGATAGCTTTCTCGACGCGCGGATAAACTCGAAGGGTTGGGAGACCTGGGGTTTCCGGCTCCTGCCCGACGTCAAGGCGCGCCTGGGCAAGCGACTCACCGCCGACAAGCGTTCGTCGCAGAACCGGCGGCTGGCGCTCGGCCACTACCTCAACGCCGCATTGCTCGAACTCCCCGACGACAACGACGAGCAGATCGAAATGATCCGCTCGTTCCTGCGTGCCAGGGGCGGTATCACCGACCCCAGCCAGTCCTCCAGCTACCGGGTGAGCCCGGCCGTGTACGAACTCGCGCGCGACCTGGACACCGAGCTCACCGCGACCGAGAAGCGCGGTCTGGTCGTGTATCTGTTCTCGGCCGCCGTCGAACTGTTCCTCGAACGCCTCGACGCCGAGGGCGCCCTCGGCCGCCCCGAGATCTTCTCGCCCCAGCAGTAATCCGCCGTCGGCGGGCACGGAGGCCATCCAGTCCCCCGTGCCCGCCGACGGCGCTCTCATGTCGGCCGCCGGAACGTCTCCTGTCGGGCAATCGCCGGCGCAACTGCCGCAGCAGGCCGCCGAGAACGCCGAGCGGGGTAGCCGGATTCCGTCGCAGCAGCAGCGGCAAAACGATGTCAAAAGTTACCTTTCAGCCATGGCCACGGTCCACGAGCCTCCGACCGCGCGGCAGCCCCGCGCCCTTGCCCGAGCCCCCGGACCGACCACAACCGGCTTCATCCGCAGGCGCCAGGCGCCAGGTACGAGGTGCCCAGTGCCCGGCGCCCCGTGCCGCCGCGCCGCCGTGCAGGCCGCGCCTACACGCGTGAACCCGCACGAACCGCATACGAAACCCACACAAACTCGCGCGAATCAACGCGAATCTTGCGGAAATGCCCCGCAGCCCGCACACTCCACTCCGAACCGGCAGCCCGAATAAGCCTGTTCAACAACAAAAGATATGAAACGCGACAAATCATCCCGCTTGTCGCCCACTTCGCAACGGCCCGCTCGCGCATCGAACCATCCCCGACCCCGGCACCGGACCTCGAAGCCGCCCAGCGGCCCCCTGACGGCACATTGATCGGCCGGCCACCTCGCCGCCCATCCACCACCGCCAAGACGCTCAGAACGCCGCCTGGAGCGTTCGGAGCACCCCTTCCGCAGCTCCGGCGGCCGACTCCCGGTCCTCGCGGCAGTCCGCGCAGACCCCGTCCTCACGCAGGCCACGAACCGCCCGGTCGCAGTCGTCGCAGGTCCCGATCGGCGCCGGAGCCACCATCGGCCGGACCTCCGCCGGCCTCGCGACCGCAGCAACCGCCGTCGCCTGCCGAGCCCGGTGCGCGGCCCGCCGTTCGGCGCCGAAGCGCTCGTCCGCCTCGGCCCGCCGATCCCGGTCCTGCCGAGCGCAGTTGCGGCACGCGAACGGGTCCCCGACCACGCCTGCCCCAGGACCGGCCGTGGGCAGCCACAGGCGGCCGTCCTCGCAGTTCGGGTCCTCGCACCCACGCCGGGCCAGTCCGCGGCCTCCCAGCCAGCCCACAGGGCTCCTGACGGCCCCTTCCTGGGTCCGCCAGCGGTCCGCCAGCCGGGCGAACACCCGATCCGCGTCGCCGACTTCGGCCACGGCCCGATCGACCAGACCCGCGGCCACGACTCGCTGCCCGATGCTCATCCTGGCCACCAGCGGCTCGATCCCGGCGAACGCCTTCGCCGCCGTGGCGGAGATGGTGGTCCGGTGGTTCGGCGTCGGTGCGGGGCGAGTTCGACGGGGTTCCGCCGCAGGCGTCCCGGACGCAGGTGTCGCCGGCAAGGCCGTTTGCGGGCTCCTCGCAGGCTCGTGCCCGTCTACCACGGAAGACGCCCTTCGGGCGGAACCCCCCTGGGAGTCCGCGTTCATCTGTAGGTCAATCGGAGTGTCTTCCTTATACGTGACGGAGGTCCCAACCCCCTGCGGACCCGACGTCCATTGACCCTCCGCACCCAGGCTCCGACCTGCCGAAATGCCGTTCCCAGTGGGCTCGGAGGGGCCCTCGGCGCCCACTCCCGAGAGGACGTTTCCGGGTGTCGCGGAAGTCACCCGCAACTCCCCCGCGGTCACCGCGCGAGTCGTCTCCGCAACCTCGTTCCCGGTCTCGTTCCGGACCTCGACGCCGGCCTCGATCTCGATCCCGATTCTCTCGCCGCCATGCGCAAACGCACGACCACACGTGACGACACGCGCTCCGTCGGTAGTCCAGTCGGTGTTCCGGTCGGTCGTCTCCGCACGTGTCGCGTGCTGCGCACCGACGGCGTCGATCACGATTCCGCCCGCCGCTGCGTACTCGGTTGCGTACTCGGCGTACTCCTCGGTCACCACTGCGTCCACCAAGCCGGGATCCCCGTTCTCTCCCGTCTCGCCGATCCCCCCGGCCCTAACGGCTCCACCAATCCCACCAGTCCCACCAGTCCCACCGGGAAATTCCGCAGCGAAGATGTCGACCGGCTCGACCGCCTCGGCGTCCACACCGGCGTCCACACCGGCGGCGGTCGGCTCGTGGTCGCTCGGGTGCTCGAAGGGTCGAAGCGGTACGAGCATGTTGCGGCCCTGCCATCCCTCGCGGCGGCCCACCTCCACCCAGCCCCAGCGCTCCAGGTCGGCGACCACGCCGCGGGCGGCGCGCACGCTCACCGGCTCGCCGATCCGGCGTCCGGACTGGTGCCGCAGCACGTCGGCGAGCTCGGCGTAGGTCAGGTGGTGGCCGCGGGCGCGGGCGTAGCAGATGACCGCATACGCCCGGGCATGCCGGTGCGGGACCGCACCCAGGAGGGCGACGGGCACCATCACCCACGGCTCGCCCTTTTCCGGTGTGCGCAGTCGGCGGACCGCCGAAGTCCCGGTGCCGGAGGGCTTGGTGCGGCGTACGACGGTGAGTTCCTCGCCTGCGGTGAGCTGCTTCTGCGCGGCGTACAAGGACGACGGGGCCTTGAGGGCGATCCGGCCGTCGGGCTGGGTCACCGAACGGACGGTCAGGCCCAGGTAGCGGGCGATCGTGGTCAGGTCGGCGATGCAGCCGGGCTGGTTGGGGCCGGCCGCCAGGTGGCCGACCTTGGCGGCGAAGACGAAGGCCAGGTCGCTGTACGCCTCGCCGGTCACCACCCGCAGCGGGACCTTGACCGAGGCCCGGCGGACCGAGTCCGGCATGGTCGGATCGACGCCTCGGGCGCCGCCGACGCGAACTCGCGCAGCGCGCAAGGCGGCACGGACCCGAGCCTGCATCGTGAATCCAGAGGATTCGGGCACACTTGAAGAGGGCAAGGACCTGGCTGAAGACAGCACTGGGCCTGCCTCGGGGATCGCAGGTATGATCTGCTCCTGAAGCTGGTGAAGAGAAAGAGGTAGGGGTGACCCGACCGTTCGGCGCGTGGAAGTACCGGAACGGCTGGGTCTCACTGTTCGGTTGTGTAAGCGGCCGACAGGCCTCCTTTCTCCGACGGCGCCCCTAGGGGCGCTGAGCTGCGAGCGAGTGGACTAGGGCTGGACTCCTAGGCCACTCGCTCTGCTTTTGGGGCAGAACTTCCCGAGCGGTGGTCAGGCGGCACCGTGGCGTCGTCCGACCTGCTCCTGTTCGGCGGCGAGGGCCCGCAGAGCCTGCTGGGCCCACGCGCCGAGCGTGAGGTACTGGTAAGGCGTGTTCTCTTCGACGAACCGCAGCGCGAGAGCGGCGTGTTCGCTCGGTCGAACGGCCAGGTCGGCTCCCGAGGGATGCACGTAAAGGCCGGTCATCGGGTCGACATCGGCGAGATCGCCCACTCGTGAGTGCTCGATGGCCAGGTGCTCCCACAGGCGCAGACGTTGTGGCGTGTTGCGCGCATAGTTCTCGCCCGGCCAGCTGATCCTTCGCAATGCCTCGAAGGTGAGCAGGGGCAATACGTCGCTGGGCGAGAGCACCGTCGGGTGCAGCACGTTTCGGTCCCGTGCCTCGTAGCCCACCTTGCTGGGCAGACCCGCGATGGCCGCGAGCCTCGCCACGGTCCAACGCTCCCGGGAAGTGGCCATGACCGTCCTTTCGTGTCAACGACCGAACCCTATCGCGATCTCCGGCAAATAACTTCCTGTCAGGAGAGTCGGCGTGTCGCGCATCGCGATGTGGCCGTCACGAGAACCGCGCAAAAGCCCAGAAAACAAGGCATTGCCGTTGTGTTCGATCTGCATGTTGGAAGATCCGCCCCGCACATCCATCCCCTGTCACGCATGAATACCCAGGCGTCGAGTGTGTGCTCCGTTGCGTGATCCAGTGCTTGAGCGAGCGCCTGATCCACCGTTCGGACCATCGTTCGACCGGCCGTTCCAGTGCGCCGACGCGCCGTCGTGAGACCCGCCGCGAGAGCTACCGGCGGGTCCACCGCGCGGGCCGCCGTTTCGCCCGTCGCTCCGACCGGCCGCCCACGTCTCCGTGCATCCGTCGCCCGCTCCGCACAGCCGCCCACACACCCGCACATACAGCCATGCGTCTTGACGAACGCGTTGGGACTCAGAAAGCCATGCATGTACATGGACATCACGACGCACATATCACCGGACACCCTCCCGTGCGGATTGCCGCACAGATCGCCATGCAAGTTGCAGGTCAATGGCTGTTTGAGAGGGATTGGTCGACGGCCGTGCATACACAGGAGCGCGAGTCGGCACGGCGCCGGGACGTGGTCCTGGTCGGTTGTTCCTTGCGCCGAATGGCGATGGATTGTCGGTATCGGATGGGCTCCGGTGCGATGCGATCAGTGCGAGAAATGTGAGGGGATCGTCTGGAAAGGCATGTGGATTCGCCTTCGTGCCGGATGTGCCGGTGGCGCGGAAAGGATGCGGAAAGAGCGCGGGAAGGGCGTGGCAAGGGCGTGGCGATGGTGCGGTGGTCGTGCGGTGATCGTGAGGAAGGGGCGCGGAGGGACCGGGCGGCGCGGGGGTCGGAATGCCGAGGGGTCGAGCAACAGTGGCGACACGGGCAGTGATCGCGCTCTGTGATCTTCGCAATACGCTCGGTGGACCCCGGCGTTCGTGCGAAAAGAGCCCAATGCAATGCTTCGAGGCAGCCGCCGTGCGGGGCGGTTGTCGATGATCGGAGTGTTCATGACGACTGATGGAGCCGATTCCCGGCTGGTGTTGTGGGACATCGACCACACGCTGATCGACGGCGGGACGGTGGCCCGACGGGCGTACGCGGCGGCATTTCGTCAGGTGGCCGGGCGTTCGCTGGACCATCCCTGGCAGTTCGACGGACGTACCGAGTTGGCCATGGCGAGTGATGTGCTGCGTGCGCACGGGCTGCCGCCGGAGGGCGCCATGCTCGACGCCTTCCTGGACCTGATCATCGCCGAACTGCGGGATCGTGAAGCCGAGTTGGTTGCCGAGGGCCGGGTCCTCGCCGGGGCGTCCGAGGCGCTCACCGCCCTGGGGGCGATACCGGGGGTGTGCCAGTCGGTGCTGACCGGTAACACGTACGCGCTCGCGGTGCTGAAGATGCGGGTCTTCGGCCTTGCCGACCACGTGGACTTCCGAGTGGGCGCGTACGGCGACGACGCCTACGAGCGGGTCGACCTGCCGGCCCGGGCCTTCGCGCGTACCGAGGAGCACCTCGGCCGGCGGCACGTCGGCGCGGACACCGTGATCGTCGGCGACACCCCGCGCGACGTCGCGACCGCCCGGGCCGTGGGCGCGTGGTCCGTCGCGGTGGCGACCGGGACGACGAGCGCGGCGGACCTGGCGGCGGCGGGTGCCGATGTCGTCCTGCCGGACCTGGCCGATACGGACGCGGTGCTCGGCGCGCTGCTGGGTCCGGTGCGGTGAGGGCACGTGCGTGCGGGGTCGGCCGATGCCGACCACCCGGCCACTCGGCGTTCGCCGCTGCGCTCGGTCCGACCGGTCAGGCGGCGCGCATCGGCATCAGCAGGTAGCGGTAGTCCGGGTCGTCGGCGTCGCTCCGCCCGGGGGTGTCGTGGGGGAGCGGCCCGTCGGCTGCGTCGGGTGCGCCGTCCGTCAGGATGGTCGGCTTCGTCGGCGTGCTGAACGACAGGCGTGCGGTCGGCGTGCGGAGCGCGGCCAGGCCGTCCAGGAGGTGGGCCGGGTTGAAGGCGACCCTGGTCGGCTCGCCGGTCAGGGCGCTCGGCAGCGTCGCGCCCGCCTCGGCCTCGTCGGTACTGCCGGCCTCGACCCGGAGCGACTCCGGCCCGAACGACAACCGGACCGGGGCGTTGCGGGTGACCACGGGCGACACCCGACGCAGGGCCTCGATCAGTGCCGCGGCCTCGATGGTTGCGACGGCGGTCGTCTCGTTGTCGAACAGCCAGTCGTAGCGCGGGAATTCGTGGTCGAGCAGGCGCGTCGTGGCGTGCCGCCCGTTCCCGGCCAGGCCGAGCAGGCCGCGACGACCCGACTCCGGTCCGAGGGCGAGGTGGAGGTCCGCGTCGATTCCGGAGTGTTTGGTCAATTCGGCCAGCATCCTGGCCGGCACCAGGGCCGTCCTGGCCGGATCCTCGGTGACCGGCTGCCAGGGCAGGCGTCGGACCGCCAACCGGTAACGGTCGGTGGCGGCCAGGACCAGTGCGTCGTGTGTCAGGTGCAGTCGGATGGCGGTGAGTACCGGCAGGCTCTCGTCCCGGGCCGCGGCGATCGCGACCTGCGCGACGCCTTCGGCGAAGGCGGCCGCCCGCACGGTGCCCGCGGTCTCTGGGAGCAGCGGCGTGGCCGGGTAGTCGGCGAGGGCCGGCAGCGGCAGCGCGAAGTAGGCACCTGCGCAGGTCACCCGGGCCCGGGCCGGGTCCACGGTGAGGTCGACCGGTTGATCGCGGGGGAGCGCGCGGGCGATGTCGGCGAGCAGTCGGCCCGGGACCAGGATCTCGCCGACCCGGGCGACCTCGGCGGCGACCTCGATGCCGGCCGAGACCTCGTAGTTGTACGCGGAGACGGCCAGGGTGCCGTCGGCCGCCTTGAGCCGAAAGGCGGCGAGAGCGGGGACGACCGGCCGCGCGGGCAGCGCGCGAACGGCCCAGCCGATGGCCTCGACGAGGCGGTCGCGGGTTATCCGTACCTTCACAGTGGCCCTTTCCGGAACTCGACGAGGGGAGGGAGGGGTGGTGTGCTCGCCTGGTGATCGAATCCTTGTTCGAATGTCGGGGGAGTGAGACTAACGGGGCGCTCGGACAGTCGGCGTCGGGTGAGGACGACCCACGTGCCGTTCCAGCCGACGGCGGGGCGCGGATCGAGCTCCCGCCGGGCTCGATCGGGTGCGGATGGACGGATGGCGTTCGGCATGAGGGAGGTTCGACCGGGCGCGGTTCGGCCCGGGGAGGTCTCACCGGATGAGGCTTGAGGGGACGGCTCGACGGGCGAAGCTCGACCGTGGGGCGAGGGCGACGCGCGGCGGGTTTGCATCATCACGGTTGAGCGCCATGGAGAGGTGGGGAGGGCCGGTGTTCTCTACGCTGCTCGCTGCCCGGGAGCATTGCTCTCGGTGGGATGGGAGCGCGCTGCTCGCTATGGAGAGCGCCGCTCTTGGTGGCTTGCGCTGCTCGTGTGTGTGAGCAGTGCTCTTTGTTCGGTGCACCGTTCGCGGCGGGATGCACATTCGTTGAGTGGTGCGCTGCTCGCTGTGGAGAGCACTGCTCTCGAAGGGGGATGGGAGTGCACCGCTCGCTAGGAAGTGCACTGCTCTCGGTGGGATGCACTGCTATTGGTGGGTTGCGCCGCTTGCGGGTGTGAGCAGTGCTCTCTGTTCGGTGCACCGTTCGCGGCGGAACGCACATTCGTTGAGTGGTGCGCTGTTCGCTGCGGAGAGCGCCGCTCTTGAGGGGATGGGAGGGTACCGCTCGCTACGGAGGGCAGTGCTCTCGGTGGATGCGCCGCTTGTATGTGAGAGCAGTGCCTTTTTCGGTGCACCGTCGCGGCGGAACGCACAGTCTTCAGTGAGCGCTGCTCGCTGCGGAGAGCACTGCTCTCGGTGGGATGGGAGTGCGCCGCTCGCTACGAAGTGCACTGCTCTTGGTGGGTTGCGCTGCCCTGCGGGTGAAGCAGTGCTCTTTGTTAGGTGCACTGCTCCCAGCGGAATGCACAGTCTTCAGTGAGCGCTGCTCGCTTTGGAGAGCGCTGCTCTCGGTGGGATGCACTGCTCCTGGTGGTTTGCGCTGCCTGCGGGTGGGAGCGAGCAGCGCTCTTTGTTCGGTGCACTGCTCGCAGCGGAATGCACAGTCTTGAGCGAGCGCTGCTCGCCGCGGAGAGCACTGCTCTTGGTGGGATGGGAGGGCACCGCTCGCTACGGAGTGCACTGCTCTCGGTGTGCGTTGCTCGCCGCGGAGAGCGCTGCTCTCGGTAGAGTGCGCTGCTCGTGTTCGGGTGCACCGCTCGCTATCTGGTGCGCTGTTCGCGATGCGGAGCACCACTCGCTGTGGGACAACATGGGCGCACGACGAAGGGCGGCGGTACGTCGCCGCCCTCCACCGCGCATTATGTGTTCGGCCGCAGCCCCCGGCCCCAGCCCCAGCGCCGGGCCGCTGGTCTCGCCCCGCTCCCGGCCCCGGTCTCGACGTCCACGTCGACGTCGAAACCGGGGCCGGCCTGGGTTACCTCGTTGTGTGGTAGACGTACGCCGCCAGGATGCCGAAGGCCACGAGGGAGAGCAGTCGGGCCTTCACGCGCTGGCCGCGGGTGAGCGGGGCGCTCGGTGGTGCGTACATCGGGCCCCCGCCGCCACCTCCCTGACCGCCGTTCCCTCCGCAGGTCGGGCACGGCATCATCGCCTGCATCCTGCCGGATCCGCCGCATCCCGAACAGGACCAATTGCTGTCCTGGCCCATGCCGTTCTGGCCGGATCCGCCGCATCCGTTGCAGATCTGGTCCATCGGGACCCAGCCCTGTCCGGAACAACCCCCGCAGTACCCCACCCTGTACCTCCTGTGGCGATCCCCCGCTCCCTGGGTCCAGAGCCTGCATGACGGCCTCGTGCAGGTCAACGGACGCAAAGGCGGGGATCGGTGAACCGTGCGGGCACACGAGGTGCCGCCGCCGCACCGCGATGCTCTCCCAGCGGTGTTCCCTTGGCGGTGGCCTCTTGGCGGCGGTCCCCTGGCCGTGGTCCCGTGTCGGCGGTCCTTCGTCGGCGGCCCCTCCTCCCCTCGGGACCGCCGGTGTTCGCCGGGCGGATGCGTCAGCTCGTGCCGGGCATCGTGCGTCAGCCCATACCGCCCCAGGTGTGTCGGCCCGTACTGTCCCGGCGGGTCAGCCTGTATTGGCCCGGCGGGCCGACCCGTAGCGTCCCGGCGAGTCAACCCATACCGACCCGGCGGATCAACCCGTACCGACCCGGCGGATCAACCCGTACCGACCCGGCGGATCAACCCATACCGACCCGGCGGGTCAGCCCGTAGCGGCCAGGTGTTCGGCGGACTTTCGGGCGTTGGTGATGGCGTCGGTCAGGTGCGGGTGGGTGAGTCGGCCTGCCTGCTTGACGGTTCGGCCGGCGACCAGGACGGTGTCGACGTTGCCCGCGTGGGCGGATGCCACCACGGCTCCGGCGATGTCGTGGGACGCGCCGACCAGGTTGATCGCGTCCGCGCGCAGCAGGATCAGGTCGGCCTGCTTGCCCACCGCCAGGGATCCGATGCGATCGGCCAGGCCCAGCGCGGCGGCTCCCCCGATGGTCGCCATGCGCAGCATGTCGGTCGCGAACAACCTTGGCCCGTCCGCGAGTTGGCTGGTGAGCAGGGCGGCGCGGAGCAGCGAGAACATGTCGCCCGGACCGCTGGTGACCACGTCGACGCCGAGCCCGGTGACCAGCCCCGTGGCGTGGGCGCGGTTGATCATCGGTGCGCCGTGTCCCATCTGGGCCTCGATGTGCGGCGCGATCGAGAGGGTGCCGCCGGAGTCGGCGATCATCGCGAGTTCGTCGTCGGGGAGCGAGTTGCCGTGGATGTAGAGGGTGCGCGCGTTCAACAGGCCGTGCTCGCGCAGGGCTTCGATGGGACGTTGGGCGACCGGGCCGCTGCCGACGTGTACGGCCAGTGGGATGTCGAGGTCGGCGGCCAGGCGCCAGTCCTGTTCGACCAGGTCGATCGGGGTGTACGACGGGCCGCCGGGGGCGAGCGCGAGGGTGACCAGGTCGTCGTCGCCGGCGAACAGGCGTTTACGCAGGTCGCGGACGATGCGGGGGTCGCGGGCGGCGGGGTCGAACGGCGGATGGCCGTAGCCGAACACCGCGCGGATGCCGGCAGCGCGCAGCCCGTGTACCGCCGCTTCGCCGTGTTCGGCGCGGTGCTGGACGTGGGAGAAGTCGTGCACGGTGGTGATGCCCGAGTCCAGACATTCCAGTGCGCCGACGAGGTTGCCGGCGTACACGTCCTCGGGGCGCATCGCCGGGGAGAGCCGGCCGAGCACCCGGCCGAGGTAGTCGCCGAGGTCGCTGTCGACGGCCACCGCGCGCAGCACGGACTGCCACACGTGGCGGTGGGTGTCGACGAATCCGGGCAGCACGATCCGGTCGCGGGCGTCGACGACTTCGGCTCCTTCGGCGGACAGGTCCGGACCGACGGCGGCGATTGCGCCGTGCTCGATCAGGACGTCGGTGTCGGGCCGGGCGGTGACGTGCGGGTCGGTGTCGACGACGGTGCCGCCGCGCAGGAGCAGTCGGGTGGGGGAGGGCGCGGCGGAAGGGGTCGGCGCGGCGGTGGGATGGGTGGACATCAGGGCCTCCGAGAAGGGTCGGGCAGGTGTGGTCGTGTCGGCGATCGGCGGTGGTGCCGGCACCGGTGCCCGCATCGACCCCCGCACTGGTGTCGGTGCGGGGGCGGGGGCGGGGGCGGTGCCGGCCGGGCGCCGCGTGGTTGGCACGCACAGCGTCGAGTTCACTTGAAAGCTTTTTAGAAAGCTATCAGGTGTGTGTAATACGCTGTCAAGATGACCGCACCACAGGACCGCGCGAGCGCCCTCGTCAACGCGTGGCAGGCCGAACTGCCCGACGTGCTGGACGCGACGACGGAACTGAGCAAGCGGATCATGTTGCTCGCCGCCGACCTGGACGAGGCCACCCGTCGCGAGCTGCCCGAATTCGGGCTCACCCCGGCCCAGTTCGGCGTATTGGTCGCGCTGCGACGGGCCGGCGCGCCCTATCGGCTCAAGCCCACCGAACTCAGCCGCGCATTGCTGCTGTCCTCGGGCGGTACCAGCAACGTCACCAATCACCTGGTCGCCGAGGGCCTCGCCGAACGCCTCCCGGACCAGGGCGACGGTCGGGGCACGCTGATCAGTCTGACCCCGCGCGGCGTACAGGTCGCGGAGGACGCGGTCCGTGCCAACGCCGCCGCACACGCCGAGGTCTGGCGCGGCGCGCCGGCGGCTGCGATCGAGGCGGCGACCCTCGCGCTGCGCGAGATCGCCGCGGCGACCGAGATACCCCGGTCGACGCGGCGGTCGGTGCGCGGGAGCGGGTGAGGGCGGGGTCTGCCGGTCAGAAAGGCGCCGGTGGTTGCTGCGGCCGGGGCGGTGGTTGGCGGGGGATCGGGGGCGGGGGCGGCAAGTGCCCCTCGACCGGGCGGCCGTGGTCGGGCTGCGCCGGGTCGACCTGTTGCGCGGGATCTGCCGCAGCTGTGGGCGCGGGCATGGGCGCAGGCGGCGTCGAGGGGGCGGCGTACATGGGGTACGGGTGGTGCATCGGCGCCATCGGGTGCCTCGGTCCCATCCCGTGCATCGGCGCCGTCGGGTGCATCGAGTGCATCGGTCCCATCCCATGCATCGGTCCCACCCGGTGCACGCCCTGGGTCATGTGGAAGCCGCGTTCGTACTCGGACTGGAAGGTGGTGATCCGGGCCACGACCGCGATGGCCAGGCCGGCGGCGGGGATCAGTAGCAGGAAGGCCCAGCCCGCCGCGGTGTCGGCGGTGCGGTACGACTCGTGGTACGCGGTCCAGGCGTCGCTGCCGATCGGGTCGTCGCCGCCGTCCGTCTTGCGACCGATCACGCCGAAGACGATCACGATGTTCGCGGCGACATAGGCTGCCCACCAGCTCCACAGCAGCGGATGCCGGCCCGGGGTGAGGCCGCCGCGCAGCGGTGCCCGGGGGTCACTGGCCTTCCAGATGTCGTGCGCGATCAGCGGCGGGAACCACAGGTTGACCACCGGGCAGAACCAGCCGCCGATCGCCCAGCCCCTGGAGAGGTGTTGCGCGGACGGCGGGAACACCTCGACGTTGCACCGGGCCCGGTGGAACCAGATGACGAACACGACCATGACCGCGACGATGGCCAGACTCGCCAGCCCCCACCACACGCCGATGGATCGGTTCGCCGCGTCGGGGTCGGCGGACAGCCACCCGCCGTGCAGGGTCTGGTCGACCAGGTTGGCCCGATGGAACAGTGCGATCGCCGCGAGCAGGGACAGTACGGCGGTGACGCCGAGCAGGACGTACAGCGCGGTGGCCAGTCCGCTCAGGGATCGGAAGACCGGCGCGTACCAGCCCGGCGGCGGCGTCGCGGCGGGGCCGAACCGGGCGAAGCGCAGGTCCAGGGACGATGTTGCCTCCGCGGGCGGGGCGTATTCCTGGTGACCGCAGTTGGTGCAGCGGTCCGGCAGCGTGGATCGGGCGCCGCAGCTTGGGCACAACACGAGTTCGGATCATCCCCCGTCGATGGTCGGTACCGGCCATGCGCGTCGATGGGGCGGTGAGGTCACGGTGGGCGGCCGGCCTCACGTACCCCACATGGCGTAACCGGCATCATGCCGTGCGTATCCCCGCACGTCACGGCTGAGGCCGACGCGAATACGTGCGGTGATCGCGAGCCGCGTCCCGATGCCCGATTCGGGGCTTGATGGGTGATGCGGCGGGTCTCGATGGTGACGATCGCGATGCATGCCGTGTCGAAGGGGGCGGCGGCGTTCACGAGTCGGGCGGGTCAACGGTGTTCGGACACATGCGGGGCCGCGGGGGCTGGGGGCTGCTCGTGCATGGCGGTGTCCGGGTCCGGCAGGGGGATTCCGGCCGCGGTGGTGATCCGTAGGACCTCGCAGCCCATGTGGCGGACGGCGGCGAGGAGGCGGGGGAGGATCAGGTCCGCGTCCTCGGGCGGGAAGTCGACGCGGATCGTGTGTGGGTGGGGCGCCTCGTAGGTGAGCAGCCAGTCGTGCTCCACGGTCGCGAGGTGGTGCTGCCACTCGTCCTCGGCGTCCGACTCCCACCGGCCCCGGTCCACGGTCGGGGCCAGTGCCTCGCGGAGGAGGCGCAGGCGAACGGGGTGGGCGAACCGGCTCTCGGACAGGCGGAGGCATCTGTGGGTGCGCGGGCGGAAGGTGTTGAACCACGGTGCCAGGTCCGGCTCCATGCTCGCGAGCAGGCGGGAGACCAGGCGTCCGTCGGTCCACCTTTCGACGAACTCGGCTGCGCCCATGGGGTGGGTCTCGTACCAGCCCTCGCTGCTCCACACCACGATCGGCCAGTCCTCGGGCGCACCGGCGGTGAGCAGGCACAGCCGATCGGCGTCGATCGTGGCGCCCCAGACGAGCAACGCGCCCGGCGCCGGGTGCAGGGGGTGGGGGTAGCGCTCCCGATCCCGCGCCGCCGAGTCGGCGGGATGTGCCTTCTGCCACTCGATGCCGTTGTGTCCGTTGCATCCGTTCGTTCCGAACGGCGTGCGGAGATGGAGGACGTCGCCGAACTCGCCCCATCCGTACGCCTCGACCAACCACTTGTAGTCATCGGGAAGTCGGACGCCGAGCGCGGTTTCCACCGCGGCCCAGTCACCACGGGCATCGACGGGATCGATCGGCGGCGGCACGAGGTGCACCAAGCGGGCGCGGGCGGTCATGGCACGGGACACGCTATGGCGCACGGCGTCGCCGCCGCGGCTCACGAGGGCATGTTGTTCGGGGCGCCATGTCCACGCGCGGCTCCCGGTCAGGGGGTGGCGGAGCGGGCGATGCGGAATCCGACGTCGTCGACGCGGTAGGTCGGGTGGCTGCGGCGACGGGCGGAGGCTCGGCAACTCCAGTGTTCGTCGAACCAGCCACCACCACGCAGAACACGGTAGCTGCCGTAGATCTCGGCGTCATAGACGTCCCAGCACCAGTCCCACACGTTGCCGAGCATGTCGTACAGGCCCCACGCGTTGGGTTGTTTGCCGCCCACCTCGTGGATGCGCTCGTCCGAGTTCGCGCGATACCAGGCGATGTCGTCGAGGGGGCCGTAGTGGGGTCCCGTCGTACCGGCTCGGCACGCGTGTTCCCACTCGGCTTCGGTCGGCAGGCGGTATCCGTCGGCGAATGTGTCCCACTCGATGCGCTCGTTGCCGTTGCCGTTGCCGCTGCCGTTGTCGCTGTCGGCTTCGATGCGATACGCCGGAGTGAAGCCGTCGCGTTCGGACAGGGCGTTGCAGAACCGCACCGCGTCCCACCAGGAAACGCCCTCGACCGGCAGTTGCTCGCCGTGCGGGCCGCTCGGTCGTAGGCCGGTGACCTCCGTGTACAGCGCCTGGGTGACCGGGAACGCCGCCAGCCGGTATGAGGCGAGTTCGACCGACCAGCTGCGCCGGGTTCGCCGGTCGGACAGCGTCACGTGTCCGGCCGGGAGGGCGAGCAATGCGAGTCCCGCGCTCGTGTCCATGATTACGCGATCCTATGGCATCGGGTTCGTGCGAAGGCTCGGCGGCGGGCTGAGCCCGGGCTGCGCCCGGGAGTTGCGCCGAGGCCGTGGGCCGTGGCTGTGACGGGCCGTCGGCCCATCCGGCGGATCGGCTCAGGTGGAGGGCTGGGACGAGGTGGGCCAGGGGTAGGCCGGGTCCTCGGTGATCTTCACCTGCTGGGGGGCGCCGCGCGGGAAGGTCCAGATCCGACCCAGGGTGCAGGTGGCGATCAACTGCGTTTCGTTCAGCGTGACTTCGGTGAACGGATTGGACCAGCAGGAGACCGCGAGCCACTCCAGCGAGTCGTCCGCACGGGTCAGCGCGACCCAGCCGATACTGCCGTGGTTCGACGACTCGCCGGCGAGTGCGCGGCTTCCTTCGTGGCTGCACGAGGCGGACGTGCTGTCGACGTCCATCCAGTCGGTGGGTGTCCAGGCGGTGGCCCGGAGTGCCTCCCCCCAATACCACTGCTCGGCGCGCCTGTCGTGGGGTCGGTCGGCGGGGGAAACGCGGAGCAGGTCCATCACCGCCAACGATCCGTCGGCGAACACGATGAAGTCCCCGTACGGCGCCTGTCGCAACTGCCAATGCTCGTGCACCAGCGCGGCGTTGGGTGTGGTGGCATCCGGTGAATTCACATTCGCCATGATGGCATCGCGGACGGGCCCGGGCGCAGAGGGCCGTCCCGCGCCCGCATGCCCCCGCGCCCGCATGCCTTCGCATGCCTCCGCGACTTTTACGCCCATGCGCTCCGCGTTGCCCTCGCCGCCGCTCTCGTCAGCTCAGTTCCAGGCGGTCGATCAGACCCGCCGCGGTGAATGCGTCGATCAGGGCGCTGCGGCCCTCGGTGAAGTGGCCCCAGCTGTCGAAGTGGACCGGGACGACCCGGCGCGCGCCGAGGATCGTGGTGGCTTCGGCGGCCTGGGCGCTGTCGAGGGTGAGGAGCGCGCCGTCGAAGAGCGGGGTGCGCGCCGCGCCGGCGAACAGGACGGCGGTGTCGACCGGGCCGACGCGTGCGGCGATCTTCTCGACCACCGCCAGGGAGGCGTTGTCGCCGCTGACGTAGACGGTGGGCAGGTCGGATGCGGTCAGTACGAAGCCGACGACCTCGCCCGTGACCGGTTCGCAGCCGTCGGGGCCGTGCTGGGCGGGCGTGGCAGTCACGGTGACGGTGCCGCCGTCCGGACGGGGGAGCTCCACCGTCTCCCAGGGGACCAGACCCCGGGCCGTGCCGCCGAGCCGGCCCGCGCCGCCGGAGGTGGTCAGGACCAATGGAACGTCGGCGAGGAGCGCCCGACCGGAATGGTCGAGGTTGTCCGGGTGTTCGTCGTGCGAGAGCAGGACCACGTCGATGGGGCCGAGGTCGGCCGGGTCGATGGCGGCGGGAGCGGTCTTGGTCAGGACGCGCTCGGTGCCGATGGGGTACTCGCCGGGCTCGTCGAAGGCGGGGTCGGTGAGGAACCTGAGGCCGCCGAACTCGATCAGGGCGGAGGGGCCGCCGAAGACGCGGATGTCGATCTGCTCGTTGGTCGCACTGCTGCTGCCGGTCACTGCACACCTCACGGATAATCGCGTTGTTTGCCGTGAGAAACCTAGCCGATTCTCACGGAGAACGGCAAGGCTTTACATGAGAGCCATGACTTAACATGAGAGCCATGAAGGAGAACGTGGCGGGCGCATCCGGTCACCCCGTGTCCGTCGGTCCGCCGCCGGCGCCCGGGGCGGATCGATACCTCGCGCTCGATCTGGCCAACAGCGACCTCGCGTTCCCCGGCGGCCAGGAGATCGACCTGTTGGGTTCGCCCGCGTCCGCAAAGGAATGGCTGGTCGCGCGGGAGCTCGCGCCGCCGGACAGCCGGCTGTACAACGTGTGCGCGGGTCGGCTGCGCGCCCTCCGCGATGTGGTGCGAACACTGCTCTCGTCCCGGATCGCCGATCTCCCGGCGCCGGCCGCATCGGTACAGGCCATCAACGACGCGCTCACCAGCGCCCCGTCGGCCGCACTCCTCTACTGGGACGAGGACCGAGGCCCGTACCGCGCCCAGGCGCACCCCATCGACCAGATCGTCAACCACGCCATCGCGATCCTCGCCGCGGACGCCGCCGACCTGGTCACCGGCCCGGACGCCGAACGCCTGGCCCCCTGCGGCGCGACCCCCTGTCGACGCCTTCTCATCCGCACCCACGCCTCCCGCCAATGGTGCTCGACCCGCTGCGGCGACCGCGTCCGCGCGGCCCGCGCCTACGCACGCCGAACCCAGGCGAAGGTGCGAACGGACTGAGCCTGCGGGCCGTTCGGGGTGTGTGGCAGGTGGGGAGGGGGGAGGGGGCGGGTGAGAGGCGGGATGAATCCGCGGCCCGCCCCGGGTGGGCGCCGATGGTCGATCCACGCACGCCGGGCAATTGCGGTCGGCGAGCCGTGGATGGCGCTCAGGGCTCGGCAGGGGTCGCGGTTGGGGTCGGTTGATCAGGCTTCGTCGAGGGCGGGCGGGGCTTCCGGGTGTGTTGTGCGGCTGAGGAGGCGGTCGTTCAGGTCCGCGAGGTCCGACGGGCGCAGGACCTCGCCGTTCGAGCCGGGGAGCGGGACGTGGAGGCGGTCGGTCCAGCGGGTGGGGACGGCGGCCCGGCCGTATCGGGCGCCGGCCAGGGCACCGGTCACCGCCGCGACGGTGTCGGTGTCGCCACCGAGGTCGATCGCGGCGCGGACGGCGTTCTCGTACGAGGTGGTGGTGCGCAGCGCCCAGACCGCCGAGCCGAGGCAGGGCCAGACGGCGCCGTTGAACTCGGTCGCGTCGGTGGGGTGCCAGGCCGGGTCCAGGACGGTGGCGTAGCGGTCGTGGTGGTCGGGGTGAACCTCGGCGAGTGTCTCCACAATCGCGGCCGAGGGGTCGTCGCCGATCAGGGTCACCCGGAGCAACTCGTGGAAGATCGCGGTGCCTTCCCACGCGGCCCGGTCGCCGTGGGTGAGCGCGGCGATCCGACGGGCGGCGGCCATGGTGGCCGTGCGACCGTCGGGCGCGAAGTACACGGCGGGAGTGGTGGCCCGCATCAGCGAGCCGTTCCCGGCCGCGCGCCCGGTGGTCTGGAAGTGCACGCCGGCCGCGAGGTCCCAGGGCATGCCGTTCGTGAGTACGTCCTCGGTCTGGAGGCCGATGTCCTTGGGGTCGGACCGGGCCCAGCGCTGGAAGCGGGCGAACATGTCGGGCAGGTCCAACCCCTCGCGCTCCAGCAGCGAATAGGCCACGTGCACGGCCATCTGCGTATCGTCCGTCGCCTCGCCGGCGCCCCATCCGCCACCGCCTCGGAGCGTGAACTCCCGGCCGGCGCCTCGGGAAAGCGGGTACCGAAGGCCCCGGCCGACCCGAACTCGAACGGCGCGCCCAACGCATCCCCGACGGCCGACCCGACGACGGCACCGACGGCCCGCTCCCTGATGTCCTTGGGGGCAGCGTAGGGGCGCGATGCGACCATGCCGCGGGCACTGTCCTGTAAGGCACGGCACGGACCCTGTGCACGGCACGGCCTGTGTACGGCACGGCGTCGCACGGCAAGGTGCGGCACGGCGAGGTGTGCGGAACCGCGCCGCACGGCAAGGTGCGGAACCGCGCCCCCACGCTCCACGGAACCGCGCCGCACGGCGTCCGGAACGCTGGTTCGGCGCGCGACTCGGGTCGGTACGGTCGTCGATCACTCGGGCAACGACGGCAGGCGGTCGGCTACCGGGAGCGCAGGACCTGGTAGTTCGGGCCCAGGCGGGTGTGGATTCGGGTGAGGTGGGGCGGGGCCGGGTCGATCAGGTAGCGGTGGGTGGCCTCGGCGAGGAGGGGGAGGTCGACGGAACTGTCGGTGTAGGCGTGGGTGATGGGATCGGTGATGCCGGCTGCGCGGATGCGGGCGACCTTGCGGGGGCCTCGGCAGGCGGGGAGCGGTCGCATGCCGGCGCGGCTCGGGGTGAGGCGGGAGGCGATCACGTCCACCGGAGTGAGGCCGAGTTCACGGCAGATGGCGGCGGCCAGGGGATCGGCACACGAGGTCGCGACCACGACCCGGTCGCCGGCGGCGAGATGGGCGCGGGCCCGGGCCAGGGTGATCGCGACCCGATTGCTCTCGATCGTGCGTTCGGCCGCGAAGTCGGCGGCCAGGTCCTCGAATCGGGCTGCGGGCAGGCCGATGGTGGCGAGCCGGAGAACGAGGGCGAAGGCGTGCCGGCGGGTCGCGTGGACGGTATACAGCGGGCCGATGATCGGTAGGCACAGCGCCGCGGCGACCATGCGCCACCGGGCCCGACGCAGCAGTACGCGGGTGAAGTGGCCGAAGGAATCGCCTCTGACGAGGGTGCCATCGAGATCGAAGACGGCGAGTGGGCGTGGGCCGGGTGGGGCGTGGGTCACGGGGTGGCCTCCTTGCCAACGCGTTCGAAGCGATACCGATGTTGCCGATCGTGCGCAAAGCGGACCTGCGACGTCGGTACGGCTGCGTGTCGCGTGCGCGCTCGAGGTTTCGAGGGAACACACCACGATCCCCGAGACCACACCGACACCGACGGATCCGTGGCCTGGTGCCGAGCCCGGCCCCGACTCCGACGCACGCGGTCGCGGTCGCGGTGCGTTGGTCGGGTCACGAAAGCCGAGGTTTGGTCAACCAGTCCTTGATCAACTCGGCGGGCGGCGGCACCACCGAATAGGGGACCATCGCCTCGGCAATCGCCCGTGCCAGTTCGTCGATCGTTTTCGGGCAGTACGCGGGCGGGGTGATCCAGATCCGAGGCCGGGCATCGGGGTCATCCTCGTTGCGGATGATCTGGGCGTACAGGCAGTCGGGGTTCCGGTCGTACCCCCAGGTGCTGTAGCGGTTCCAGCCCGGCATCGAAAAGACGTGCGGCCCGCCGACGTTCTCATCGGTGACGACAGCGCGTCCCCGTACCGGCGGCGGAGGGTCGGTGTACGAGGGGCCGTAGACGATCTCCCAGGTCCCGTCGTCATGTTCGAGAATGTCCATCGGGACGCGGCGTTTGAGGGCGCGTAGTTCCCGACGGAACGCCTCGACGTCAAGGCCGGTCTCCGCCGCGAGGCGAGGCAGATCCCTCTCGGCGAGGTCGAGGCCCATGACTTCGGGAATCTCGGCTCCGGAAAGGCTGTTCGTGGTCCCGGTGTGCTCGGCCAGGACAAGGAAGACTCGCATGGTGATGTGGTCGGTGATGCCCAGTCGGCGCACATAGGTGACTGCCTGCTCGCTCACTCCGGTTCTTCCCTCCACACCGGGCGGCTGCCGGCAGGCCACGCTACCGCGAGAAGAGAAGGACGTCCTCGTGACCGCTGTTGCACAGGCCGCGAAGCCGGTCGTGTACACCGCGCCGCTTTTCGATGATGATCGGGCCGTGCCGACCGGGCCGTGCCGCCGCCCCAATGGGATCGTGGAGGGGTACCAGCAGACGAAGAGGTCGGTGAGTTCACCGATCGCCCGGACGGGATCCGCGAGCATCCGGCGGGCGAGCGGGTGGGCCCCGGCGGCGGAACCCCGTCGGGTCGCCCCCCCCGGGCTCGAGGATGCCGGATCCGGCTCCGCCCGCCGGTGCTGTGGGTCAGCGGGTCGAGGCCTCCCGGGCGGTGAGGAACTCGCCTGCCGGTGTTGCCAGTAGCCGGACGTTCGGGTTGTGGCTGAGCTTGGCGATCTCGATGTGGCGGGCGTCGGGCAGTGCCGCGGTCGCGGCGCCGGCGGCGGTGCGCAGCAGTGCGTCGCTGCGGCCACCGGACAGCACCAGCACCGGCATCCGGGCGCCGGCCCAGTCGGCCGGGTCGAGCGGCTCCCCGCGCATGTGCTCGGCCATCACCGCCCAGTCGTGCGCGGTGGAGTCGGCCACCGCGGTGAGCTTGGACCACATCGGGGTGATCCGCATCAGGCCCACGAACGGGGCCGGGATACCCATTGCCTTGGTCATGAAGTACCGCACGGTCTTGGCGGGTTGGTCGGCGGCGATCAATCCGTGCAGGGTCGCGGTCAGGTCCGCCGGCGGTACGTGGCGCGTGCGGTCGACGACGAAAGGCGGCTCGAACGCCACCACGCGGCTGATCCCGGGGATGTGTCCGGAGGCGGCGGCCCGCAGCGCCAACACCGCGCCGGACGACCAGCCGAACAGCGCCGCCGACCCGCCCTCGGCGGCGACCAGCGCGGCCAGGTCGTCGATCTCGCGCGCCGCGTCGTAGCGGCCGGGGGTGTCACCGCTGTCGCCGCGGCCACGGCGGTCGTAGTTCACGGTGGTCAGCCCGTATTCCTCGGTCAGCAACTCGGCCAACCGCACCATCTTCGGGAACTTCCGGTAGCTGAAGGCGCCGCCGACGAGGATCACCGTCCCCCGGCTGTCGCCCGCCGGCTCGTGCCGGTCGTAGACGATCGTGGTGCCGTCGGCGGATGCCACGGTGTGCGTTGTGCCCATGAATGCTGCTCCCATGAATGCGGATCCCATGTCCTGCGCCGGTGGTGCTCGCTGTTGTCGTGTCCACTGCGAGCGGCTGTGCTGGGTATGACCGGGCCCGACCCGCAAAGTCATCGCTCCGTCGGGAACGGTTTTCGGGCGCGCCGTGCCGCACAGGCAAAAGCGGGGGTTTCGGGAGGGGAGAGGGCGCGCCGGCACCGGAAGGCCTGGCATGGATGCCGGGCGGAGTGCCTGGAGTTGCACCTTCCGTAGCGGCATGTGGTCCGGTGGACTCACGTCCCGCCCCCCTGAGGAAGGCCCTGTTCATGTATTCGTCCTTCATCCCGCCGCGCCGGGTCAAGATCGGTGACGCGGCGGCCTTCGTCGGCACCACACCGCGGGCGATCCGTCACTACCACGAGATCGGCCTGCTCACCGAGCCCGAGCGGGGCAGTGACGACCGCCGCCGCTACGGCTACGAAGACATGATCCGGCTACTGTGGATCCGCAAGATGGCCGACGCCGGGATCGCCCTGGACGACATCCGCGACGCCTTCGCCGCCGACACCCATACCGCTTCCGCCGACGCCGACGGCGACCACGGCATCGCGAGCATCCTGGAACGGCTGGAGGAATCGCTCGTCGCGCGGGAAGCGGAACTGCGGCGGCACCGGACTGCCGTGCAGCGCATGCGCACCGAAGGCAGCAGGATGGGTCTGCTCTCCGACTTCGTCACCAGCCGCCTGGCGAGCCTGCCCGAGGGCTCCCTGCGCCGGGCGGACCTGGACGGCCTGCTGGTCACCGAGCGGATCTTCGGCCCACTCGGTGCGGCCGTCCAGGCCACCCGTTTCATCGCCCTGGCCACCCACCCGGATCTGCGGGAGGACTCCGACCGCATTGACGCCGCCGAGGATGCGCTCGATGACACGATCGCGGTCGACGACCCCCGCGTGGCCCAGGTGGCCGCCGAACGGCACGCCTTCGAAAGGGTGCTGCAAGCCGTCATCGAGGACTCCGGCCTGGCGCAGAGCGACGATGCGCTCTTCGACTCCTGGGACGCTTTGCACCCCGCTACCGCCGACGAGGCCGGCCAAAGCTCCGGCAGGGGGCAAGACACCATGACTGCGGTCGAGGCCATCGGCAAGATGCCCTACGACTTCTCCCCGGCCCGCCTGCGCTGCATGGAATTGGCCGAAGAACTCGCCGCCCACGAGTCACCCGCTTCCTGAAACACGGCCTGGTCCCGGGCGGCCCGGCGGTACGTGAGATGTGGAATCCGCTGCTGCCGACCACGGTCGACGCCGGGGCACGGGACCTGATCGGGCGGGAACCATCGGGTTCGGCCGGCATGCGACGGTCAGTATGCGACGGTGAAGCGGGTACGGCGGTGGCGCGGTTGCTCCGCCTCGTCGATGAGGGCGACCGCGAGGTCCTCGACGGAGATGGCCGAGACGCCGTCGTCGTCGACGAGGAGTTCGTCGGTGCCCAGTCGGAAGGTACCGGTGCGGATGCCGGGCGCCAGGTTGGCCGGCGGGCTCAGGTAGGTCCAGTCGACCTCGGTGTCGGTTCGGAAGACGTCGAGCTGGGCGTTGCAGGCCATGGCGATGCCGCGCCACGCGGTGGGCACGAATCGCGGGTCGTCGACCGCCAGGGTGTCGCCGTCGCCCGGCACGGTCAGGCTGCCCGCGCCGCCGACGGTCAGCAGGCGTACCCCCGTGCCGGCCAGCCCGGACAGCAGCGCCTCGGCGGTGTCGGCCAGCGCCTGTTCGTTGCCGGGTGCCGGGCGGGTGGCGCTGATCACCACGTCCCTGCCGGCACCGAGCGCGGCCACGTCCTCGATCCGGGCGGCGTCGCCGACCCGGGCCTCGGCTTCGGGGTGCAGCTCGGGGAAGCGGGCGGCGTCGCGGACCACGGCGGTGACCTCGTGGCCTCGGGACAGGGCCTCGGAGACGACTCGGCTGCCGACGCTTCCGGCTGCTCCGAACACGGTGATGCGCATGATGGTGTGCCCCTTCGGGACGGTCGGTCGATGGGTCAATCGGTAGGTCGATCGATGGGTCGATAGGTGGGGCGATAGGTGGGTGGGCGGCGGGTCGGCCGGCGGTTTCGGGCGTGGTTCGGTCGACGGTTCAACCATATGGTTGATTCCTTAGTGCTAAGGGAAAGATACCTCAACGCTAAGATAAGTGGGAAGGGGCAGTCGACCCGGATCCGCGGATCGGCTCGGTTAACCTGACGCCGTGGCAGATCACGTCGACCTTGTGCTGGAGCAATGGGGCACGCAGCGCCCCGACCTGGACGCGTCGCCCATGGCGGTACTCGCCCGGCTGTCCCGCGCCGCGCGTCTGGCCGGCGCCGAACTTGCCCGGACGTTCGGCGAGCACGGGCTCGACGCCTCGTCGTTCGACGTACTCGCCACGCTGCGCCGGCACCCGCCACCGCATCGGCTGAGCCCCACCGAACTGATGCGGGCCTCCATGGTCACCTCGGGCGCCATCACCCAGCGCCTGGATCGACTGGAGGCGCGCGGCCTGGTGTCCCGCACCACCAGCGCGTCGGACGGCCGCGGTGTCCTGGTCGCCCTCACCGACGAGGGCCGCGAACTGATCGACCGGGTGTTGCCGGCGCACCTGGCCACCGAACACCGCGTGCTCGCCGCGCTCGGCGTCGAGCAGCGGGCCGCCCTCGCCGACGGGCTCCGCACGCTCCTGGAATCCCTGGGCGACGGAACCGACTGACGACCCGGTACGCCGGGCCCGGCGTGCGACCCGCGCGGCCGCCCCGGGCGGGGCGTATACGGATCGCGAATGGAACGGTCCTCGAACGGATAGCAGTACGCGCATGGTTCTTCACACGCGTTCCGTGCAGGTCGCAGCGTCCACCGACCGGGTGTACATGCTCTTGTCCGACACGGACAAGCTTCCCGAATACTTCCCTCCGGTGACCGCCGTCCGGGCCACCGCGGGCCGCGCGGTGGTGGTGACCGCCGGCGAGACGGCGCATTCCGTCGCGGCCGAGGTCGACCTGGATCGGGACGGCCCCGGCACCCGGATCGAATGGATCGTGCGCGGTACGCCATACACCGGCATCGTGATCGTCCAGGACGGCCCGAGCGACGTGGACAGCATCGTGACCGTCATGGTCGACGACGGCCAGGAACCGCTCGACCTCGGCGCGGTCGAACGCGAGCGCCTCCACGACGCGCGCCAGTTCGGCGGCAAGAAGGGCCGCGAGGCACTGCCCGTGGACGCGCTCACCCGCCACCGCCAGGCCGGCACGGACGCCGACCTGGCCATCGGCGACATCCTCGAACGCGGCCTCGACCACCTTCGCGCCTACGTCGAAACCGGCCGACGACAGGTCTGAAGCCGACCCACGCCCACCCCGACCGATCCGGCTCGCTCCGGTCGTCGCTCGGGGTGCGTTCGTGTTCGGCCGGCCGGCGGTCGTGCCCGGCCCGGCAGGTTGGCGGGCGGGCCGACCGGATCTGCCGGGCGGGGGCCCGGGTGCGGTGCCGAACTCCTCTGGTGCGCAGGGTGGTTGGCTACCGGCGCGAGCGGCGACTCGTGCATCCGAAGTTCTTTGCGGACGAGTTCGGTGCTTTCGATCGCAGTTTCCGCCGGCTGCCACCGGCGCAGGCGACCGGGTACATGGTCCAGCGGATCGACCGCACCGAGCGGGTCGACACCGTGTTCCAGTGCGGCAGTGCGTCGATTCGTCAGGACCGCGCGTTGTGGTGGTCGTAGGGCGCCGCCGACGGCAGTGGCCGCGTCCGGCGGCAGGTGGTTCAGCCGCCGCTCGGCCGGGAGCGCCACCGTCCCCGGCTTTGTCCCGGCCGGCGGGGCGGGCAGTCCGGGTTCGTGGTCGGTCTGCACGGACTTGCGGGCAGCCACCGCGACCGCGTCCACCACCGCCCCTGTCGGCCGCTCCGGCCCAGTCCGCACCGGACCGGTTCGGGCCCGCCCTGATTCCGCCGGTTGTCCGGTCGCGCCGCGTCGGCAGCCCCGCCGGCCCCTCCGGCCCGCCGTCGCGAACCCCGGGGCCGGGCCGGCCCTGTTCTGGCGTCCCGCCGGTTCGCGGCCACGATCCCCGGCCCGGCCCCGGCCCCGGCCTGCCGTCCTGCCGACCTGCCGCCTTGCCGTCCCGCTGGCCCGCTGGCCCGCTGGCCCCGGCCCTGGCCCCCGACCCCCGACCCCGGCCCGGGCTCCGCCCCCGGCCCGCACCACGGCGGTCCACGTGCCCTCCCAGTAGCGGTTCTCCGCTTAGGGAGGTTTTGACGGAGTCTTGACACCACTTCTCGAGGGGCTTAATTTTCTCTCACTCTGAAATATTTTCACTCTGAGAGGTGAACATGGCGGAGACGGCCGATGCCCGGTGGGCCAACCGCTCCAGCCTGCTTGCGGTGTTGTTGGCCGGTGGGCAGCACAGTCGGGCGGGGCTCACCCAGCAGACCGGGCTCAGTGCGGCCACCGTTTCGCGGGTGGTGGAGGGGCTGCTCGACGAGGGCCTGGTTCGGGAGGGCGCCGCGTTGCAGACCGGGCGGCGTGGGCGGCAGGGCGTGGTGATCGAGGTGGCCGCCGAGCGCGGGGTCGCGGTCGGCGTCGACCTGGGCGGCACCACCTGCCGGTTCCTGGCCACCGACCTGCTGGGCCATGCGCCGCGCTACCGCGAGGAGCCCACCCCCCGGCACCTGGCGGCCGACGACCTCGCGGACTGGCTCGCTGAGCGGGTCCGCGCGCTGTACGCCGACTCGGCCGCGCCCGATGTGTTGCGTGCGGGCGTGATAGGTCTGCCCGGCGCGGTCGCGGCCGACGGGTTGGGCGTGCGCGGCGCGACCAACCTTCCGCAGATCGAGGGTGACCTGTTCACCCGCCGGGTGCGCCGCGCGCTGGAGGGCACCGTCGCTTTCGGCAACGATGCCGATCTGGCCCTGGAGGGCGAGCTGCGGCACGGCGCCGCCCGTACCGCCGACACCGCCGTGATGTTCACCGTCGGCGCGGGCTTCGGCGCCGGGGTGGCCGTGGATCGACACATGCGGGGCGGACCGACCGGTCTGGTCGGCGAGTTCGGCTTCCTGCCGGTGGACTCCGACGACCGGACCGTGGAGGAACTGGTGGGCGCCGAGGGCCTGATGCGGGCCGCCCGGGAGGCCGGCCTGGACGTGGCCACCGCCGCCGACCTGTTCGTCGACTCCTCGCCCGCGGCCCGCGCCGTGATCGACCGGTTCGAGCGCGCGCTCGGCGTGGCGTTGATCGCGGTGACGATCGCGTACGAACCCGAACTGGTCGTCCTCGGCGGTCGGGTCTCGGCCTCGATCGACGCCGCGATGACCACCCGCCTGCGCGAACGGGTACGCCGACGATTGCCCGCGTGCCCCGAGCTCGTGCACTCCGAACTGGCCGATCTCGCGGGCGCGTTGGGCGCGGTTTCGCGCGGACTGACCGCCTTGCGGGTCCGCTTCGACGTCGCGGCGGACGCGGCGGCAGCGGTCCGGGCCGACCTGGAACTGTCCGCGCTGCTCACACCGAGCACCCGCTGACGGCGCATCCCACCGACCACCCGTCCCGCTGACGGCCCACCCCCGCCGACAGCTCACCCCCGCTGACGGCTACCCGCCACCACCGGGCAACGGAACGAACCGCGGCAACCGACCCCACGAGACGACCCGCGACGACCCGCGAAGCGCACCGCGACCACCCCGCGAAGCGCACCGCGCGACGACCTGCCAGGCGCACCGCGACGACCCGCGAAGCGCCCCGCGACGATCCCCGCGAAGCGCACCGCAGCCGTCCTCCAGCCCACCTCCGACCCCGGCCGGCACGCGTACCGACGCAGCCGACCGGCCCCGACGCAGATCGCGCCGCCGTGCCGAGCGGCGGCCCGCGCACCCTCAGGGGTCCGTCCCACCCCACCGAACCGCCTGGAGTACCACCGATGTCCACCCCACTGCCGTCGAAGGGCGGGTCCCTCCGCCGGAACACGTTGTCCGTGTTCGGTGCCGTTGCCATGTGCATGGCCTTCATGGGCCCCGCCACCAGCGTCGCGTTCAACACGCCGCCCGCCGCGGCGGGAGCCGGGTACGCGCTGCCCCTGGCCATCGTGCTCGCCATGGTGGCCAGCCTCCTGGTCGCCAACACGATCGCCGCGTTCGCCCGCAAGCTGCCGGCCGCCGGCTTCGCCTACACCTACAACAGCCACGGCTTCGGCAAGTCCGGCGGCTTCCTCTCCGGGTGGCTGCTGCTGCTCACCTACGGCATGGTCGGCCCGATGTTGTTCGCCGCGCTCGGCGGATACAGCCACGACTTCCTGGACAGCCAGTTCGACGTCCGGGTGCCGTGGCAGGTGATGTCGTTGGCCTTCGCCGCCGTGGTGTGGGGCGTCAACTCGCTCGGCGTGTCCAGTTCGGCCAAGACCGCGTTGATCTTCCTGGTCCTGGAGGTCGGCGTACTGCTCGGCCTGGCCGGGGTGATCCTCGGTGACGGGGGCGACTCCGGCCTGTCGGTGGCGCCGTTCGACCCGGCCCATTCGATCGACGGCTTCAGCGGCCTGGGCACCGGCATGTTGTGGGGCATCCTGATGTTCATCGGCTTCGAGTCGGTGGCCACCCTGGGTGAGGAGGCGCGCGGCGCCAAGCGCAGCATCCCGCTCGCGTTGTTCACCGCGGTCGCGGTGATCGGCACGTTCTATGTGCTGATGGCCTACTCGACCTCGATCGGCTTCGGCTCCGCGCACGGCTCCCGACTGGCCGAGGACGCCGCGCCGTTGACCACCCTGGTGGACCGCTACTGGGGCGTCACCTGGATCCTCGCGCTGACCGTGATCGTCAGCCAGTTCGCCAACGTCGTCTCCGGCTCGAACGCCGCCGTGCGGGTGCTGTTCTCGATGGGCCGCGAGGGAGTGCTTCCGCGCTTCCTGGGCCGGACCAACGAACGGCACGTGCCGCAGTCGGCGATCACCGCCTACCTGGGCTTCTCGCTCGTCTTCGCGCTGGTGCTGGGCAGCGGCTTCGGCGGCGATCTGGGCCCGCTGGGCGTGTACGGGTTCGCGGGCACCATCCTCGGGCTGGGCATGGTGATCATCTACATCCTGATGAGCATCGCGGTGATCCGCTTCTACCTGCGCGAGCACCGCGGCGAGTTCTCCACGCTGCGGCACGGGATCCTGCCCGGCGCGACCGTGCTGCTGATGCTGCTGCCGATATACGGGCAGCTGTGGCCGGTGCCCGATCACCCGAACAACCTCGTGCCGTACGTGATCGTCGGCTGGATGCTGCTCGGCACCGCGTACCTGGTCTGGGCGCACCGCTCGCGTCCGCAGGTGCTGGCCGCGATGGGTCGCGTGTTCGAGGACGAACCGGACGCGGACGACGCGAGCGCGGCGGCTGCCCAATCGGGGGAGGGGGCGATACCCGTGCCGCTCGGCCGGACCTGACCCACGCCGGGCAACGCCACCCGGGGTCCCGCCTCCGCCGACCCCCGGCATTCGCCATCCGCTCGACCGGCGCTTCCATCCCCATCCACCGCTCCGTCCGCTCGTCTCAAGGAGAGCCTCGCGATGTTCCTCGACCGACTCCTCGCCCACAATCGCCCGTTGATCGAGGCCGTCGTGACGGCACATCAGGAGGGCCGCCTGCTTGCCAACACGTACGTGGCGGACCTGGACACGGTCGCCCGCAATGCAGCCACGATCGCCGAGGCCGCGTCCTCGCGGGGGTTGTCCACGTACGTCATGGCCAAGCAGTACGGGCGCAATCCCGACGTCACCCGCACCGCGATCGAGGCCGGGCTCGGTCCGGTGGTCGCGGTGGACACCGCCTGCGTGTCGGCCGCGGTCCGGCACGGCCTGCCGGTCGGGCACGTCGGGCACCTGGTGCAGCCGCATCGGGGCAGCGAGGACTTCGTGGTCGGCGCCGACCCCGAGGTGGTCACCGTCTTCTCCGTGGACGCGGCGCGGCGCATCGGCGCGGCGGCGGTACGGCGCGGCGGCGCGCCCGTGTCGGTGCTGCTGCGCGTGCACGATGCCGGGGACCGGTTCTACTTCGGCCACGGCGGCGGCTTCCCGGCCGCCGACGTGGTGGCCGCGGCGCGCGAGGTCGCCGCGGTGGAGGGCGTCGCGGTACACGGGGCGACCACGTTTCCGTGCCTGCTCGCGGATCCGGAGCAGCGGCGGATCGTGGCGACGCCCAACCTGGCCACGGTCGTTGCGGCGGCGGAGCGGTTGCGGGCGGCCGGGTTCGACATCCGTCAGGTGAACGCGCCCGGGACCACGTCCGCGCGTTCGCTGACGATCGCCGCAGACGCGGGTGCCACGCATGTCGAGCCGGGCAACGCGATCCACGGGACGACTCCGCTGCACGTGTTTTCCGAGGAGGCGCCGGAGCAGCCCGCGATCGTGTACGTGACCGAGGTGTCGCACGTGGACGGGGACGACGCGTACGCGTTCGCCGCCGGGCACTACGTCGACAAGGTCCTGGGCGACTTCGAACTCACCGCGCTGGTGGGCCGGGACCCGGCGACCGCGGTCGATCGGCAGGTGCGGGTGGATACCGCTCCGGACGGGGCGATCCACTACTACACGGTGCTTCGGGACGCGCGCCGGCTGGGGATTCGGCCGGGCGACACGGTGGTGATGTGCTTCCGACCGCAGGCGTTCGTGACGCGCGGGCGCACGCAGTCGGTGGCCGGGCTGCACGGGGCCGATGCGGGTGCGGTGGTGTGGGGCGAACGCTACGACGCGGAGGCGCGCGTGGTGGGCGATCCCTCCTGACCGGCCGATCCGACGGCCACCGTCTCCCTTGCCCATGTCCTTCGTGCTTGCCCGACTCGAGGATTGTGACGATCGTGTTCGACTCCGCCGACCTGGTCGACCCGCCGCTGCCGCGCGACTCCCTCGGGATAGTCGCGCTCGACATCGGCGGGACCAAGACGGCCATGGCCGCCATCGATGCGACCGGTACGGTGCTCGCGCAACGACGAGTCGCCACCCGCGAGCCGGGCGAGGACATGGCGCATGCGCTGGATCGACTGCTGCGGTTGGCCCGGGAGCAGGTTGCGGCGGCGACCGGGGACGGGCGGCGCGAGATCGTGGCGGTGGGCCTGGTCTGTCCCGGCACGGTGACCTCGGCCGGAGTGGAGTTGTCGCCGAACCTGCCCGGGATCGAGAACGTGGACGTCCTCGGCCTGGCGCGGGAGGCGTTCGGGGCGGTTCCGGTGGTGGTGGCCAACGACGTCAAGGCGGCAGGGCTGGCCGAGTTGCGCTCGGGCGCGCTGGTGGCGGCCGATCCGGGGCTGTTCGTCAACCTGGGTACGGGAGTTGCCGCCGCGCTCACGGTCGGCGGCCGGGTCGTGGGCGGCGCGCGGGGCGTGGCCGGCGAGATCGGGTATTCGCTGGTGCCGGGTCGGCCGGACGAACCGGACCTGGAATCGTTGATCGGCGGCGGCCCGCTCGTGGCCCGGACGCAGTCCCTGTACGCACTTGCCGGCAACGGCCTGCCGCCGGATGCGGCGGCGATCCTGACCTCCGCCGACCCGCGCCTGCGGGCGGTCGCCGAGCATGCCCTCGACGTGCTGGCGGGCCATGTCCTGAACCTGTATCTGGCGCTGGATCCGCTGCGGATCGCCTTGGGCGGTGGGCTGATGGCCGTGTCCGAGCGGGTGCTCGACGTGCTGCGGGGTTTCCTGGCGAAGCACGCTCCGGGCCCGGTCGATCCGGGGGAGGTGATCGTGGCGGCCCGCTACATCCACGACGGCGCGCTGCGGGGCGCCGCCGCGCTTGCGTGGGACGTGGCCGGAGGTGAGCGGCCGGGGTGGGCTCTGGTGACGTGACGGTGGTCGTTCCGCTCCGCGGCCGGGTGTGGCGGGTGCGGGTTGCACGGTTTGGTTTTCGGTCCTGGTTCGAAATCGATCGATGGGGATGAACATGACGAATACGGCTTCTCCCGCCCTTCCCGCCCCCGGTGCCGTGATGGCCGCCGAGATGGCCGAACAGCCGGATGTGCTGCGGCGGTTGGTGGGCCGGTTGCCCGAACTGGCCGCGGCGATTCGCGGTGCGCTGCCGGTGCCGTTGCACGGGTCGGTGCTGATTGCGCGTGGGTCCTCGGACAACGCGGCGATGTTCGGGCGCTACCTGTACGAGTTGGCCTCCGGTCGGCCGGCCGGTCTGGCCGCGCCCAGCCTGGTGACCAGGTACGACGCGCACACCGACTACACCGGTTACCTGGTCACCGCGTTGAGCCAGTCGGGTCGTACGCCCGAGATCGTCACGGCGGTGCGGGCCGCGCGGGAGCGGGGTGCTCGGGTGGTGGCGGTCACCAACGAGGCGAACAGCGTGCTTGCGGCGGAGGCGCATGTGCTTGCCGCGACCGACGCGGGTACGGAGATCGCGGTGCCGGCCACGAAGACGGTCACCGCGCAGCTTGTGGCCATGGTCGGCATCGCGCTCGCGCTCGGCCCGTTGCCGCCGACGGTCGCGGATCTGACGGATCTGGCCGGGCTTCCGGATGCGGTGGGCCGGGTGTTGGCCGGTGCCGATGAGTGTGAGGCGTTGGCCGCGGACTGGGCGCACCACGATCGCCTGGTGGTGGCCGGGCGTGGGCTCGGGGGTGCGGTGGCGTTGGAGGGTGCGCTCAAGATCCGGGAGACGTCGGGGGTGTTCGCCGAGGGCATCTCGGTCGCCGATCTGTTGCACGGGCCGATCGCCGCGCTGGGCGATCGGGTGCCGGTGCTGCTGATCGACCTGGGCGGCCCGACGGCACCGGACATCGCCGCCCTGCGCGAGCGGCTGGTCGCCGACGGCATACCGCACGCGATGGTGGCGCCCGAACTGGGCGACCTGCGTACGGAATCCGCCCGTGCGATCGCCACCACCGTGCATCTGCAAGCCCTCGCCCGCGCCTTCGCCCTGCACCGCGGCGCGAACCCGGACGCCCCGATCGGCCTGGCCAAGGTCACCCCGACCACCTGATCGTTCGAGCGCCCCGCCCGGGTCGTGGGGGGGGGGGGGGCCCCCGCCCCCCCCCGGGGGCGCCCCCCGGGCGCCGGGGGGGGGGGGGGGGGGGGCGGGGGCGGGGGGCGCCCCCCGAGGGCGCCAACCCCCCCGGCCGGGCA
>NZ_JBIBGL010000005.1:662348-663113 GCF_042956465.1 Embleya sp. NPDC008237 | reverse complement strand
TTACATGTCCAAACTCCCCGTCTCGCGCGCCCGGCCCCCCCGGCCCCCCCCCCCCCCCCCGGCCCCCCCCCCCCACCCCCGGGGGGGGGCGCCCCCGGCGGGGGGGGGGGGGGGGGGCCCCCCCCCCCCCACGACAGGGGGCCGCCGACTGGCAGCGGGTGCTCCGGTGGGCGGAGCCGGGCGCGGTGCGACCGCAGAGCGTGCGACTCCGGCCGGGCCGTCGAACTGGTGGGCGAGCGCGTGTCGCTCCCTGAAGGCATTGCACGAGGACCCGATGCCGCAGTTCCCTACAGCAGGTCGGCCGGATCACGAACGGTGTCGTGACCACCTCGTACCGTTCGGCACGTTCGTCCGTATCGAAGACGGAGAGGACGGCCTCGAAGGCCGGGTGCACCTCGCCGAGCCGGCCGAAGGACATGTGGGCCGGCCGGAGGATGTTGTCCAGGTGAATGAGCGGCCAGGCCGGCTCGACGCCCCCGCCGCCGGTGCGGCCGCTTTCGCACCCGTTACGTGGACCGCGCCCGTTCCAGGTTCGCTCGCACCAATGCGATGAACGGATGGCCGGGGTTGAGCGCCCGTTCCGCGTTGTGCAGGGTCTGTTCGTACAGGGGGATCGCGCGGCCCAGGTCACCCGCCCTCTCGTACGCGCCCGCGAGGTTGTTGCGGGAGGCCAGCGTGTGGGGGTGGTCGGTGCCCAGCACCCGCACCGTGTCGTCCACGGTCTGCTCGAACAGTGGGATTGCGCGGCCGAGTTCACCCACTGCC
>NZ_JBIBGL010000005.1:412633-662248 GCF_042956465.1 Embleya sp. NPDC008237 | reverse complement strand
CGGTACGCGCCCGCGAGGTTGTTGCGGGAGGCCAGCGTGTGGGGGTGGTCGGTGCCCAGCACCCGCACCCGGTCGCGCAAGGTCTGTTCGTACAGGGAGATGGCGCGGCCCAGGTCACCCGCCGCCCGGTACGCGTAAGCGAGGTTGTTGCGGAAGGCCAGCGTGTGGGGGTGGTCGGTGCCCAGCACCCGCACCGTGTCGTCCACGGTCTGCTCGAACAGTGGGATCGCGCGGCCGAGTTCACCCGCTGCCCGGTACGCGCCCGCGAGGTTGTTGCGGGAGGCCAGCGTGTGGGGGTGGTCGGTGCCCAGCACCCGCACCCGGTCGCGCAAGGTCTGTTCGTACAGCGGGATGGCGCGGCCCAGGTCACCCGCCGACTGGTACGCGCCCGCGAGGTCGTTGCGGAAAACCAGCGTGTTCGGGTGGTGGGCGCCCAGCACCCGTACGCACGTGGCCAGGGCTCGTTTCCAGGCTTCGGTGGCGGGGCCCAGTGCGCCTTGATCGTGTTGGTGGGCGGCGCCGAGAGCGAGGGCGCGCGCGGTGTCGACTGTGTCCTGGTCGGGGGTGTGGTGGCGGGTGAGAGCGTCGAGATGGGGCAGGAGTGCCCTGCACCGGGGCCGGTTGGAGGGCTGGGTGACATCGGCGGGGAACGTGTCCGCGAGGAGGGCGGTGGCCTGATCGCGGGCGTGGTCGATGGCGGCGGAGCGGCGGTGGGGGTCCGCCGGGTCCGGGGTGCGGCCGAGGCTTTGGACGAGGCGGTGCACGGTGAGGGTGTCGTCGTGGTTGTCGGTGATCATGTTGTGGGCGCGGAGTCGGCCGATCGCGTCCGCGAGTGCGGGGGGTTCGGCGAGGTCGTCGAGGAGGTCGCGGGGGATGTGTTCGGGGGCGTACCAGGCCAGGATCCGCAGGAGGTCCCCGGCAAGGGGGGTGTGGGCGATGCGGTCCAGGGTGACGCGCCAGATCCGGGCGATGGTGCGTTCCGAGTCGCCGCCCTCGGCGGTGGCGGCGAACATCGTGGCGGGCCACCGGGCGAGCATGTCCAGATAGGCGCGCGGGCCGGTGCCGGTCTCGGCGCAGTACGCGGCGGCCTGTTCCACGGCCAGGGCCAGGTACCCGAGTTCCTCGCACAGCGCGTCGGCGCCGTCCGTGTCGTGCCCGTCGGTGCGTTCGACGATGTCGGTGAACAGCTTCACGGCGTCGGTCGGGTCGAGCACGCCCAGGGCGATCGTGGTGGCGTGGTGGTGCCAACCGGTCGCGCGGCGGGTGGTGACCAGGACCCGCCCGCCCGGCACCCGCTCCAGCAACGGGCCGATGTCGGCGGGAGCCTCCACGTTGTCCAGCACCACAAGCCACCCGTCGCGGCCGGCGAGCCAGGCGATGGCGCGTTCGGTCTGCAACTCGGCGGGCAACCCCGCCAGTCCCGGCTGCAAAGCGCGCCCCAGCGCCGCGACCCCGGCGTCGACCGCGTCGGGGGTGTCGGCGGTGATCCACCACCGCACCGCCTCGCCTCGATTCGCGGCCCAGCGCGCGGCCAACGCGGACTTGCCGACCCCGCCCAGCCCGTGCACGGCGTGGACCACGACCTCACCCGTCCCGGCGAACGCCACTTCCAGCTCCTCGAGTTCATCGCCGCGGCCGACGAACCCCTCTGTCTTGGGGATGTTCGACACGCCCCGTGCTGCGGCGTCATCCGGGATCGGCGCGTACGCCTCGACGGGCAGCGCGTACTCGGCATGGATGGCCACCGGGTTGACGAGGTCCCGCCCTGCGGCGTTGGACCCCGCCGTCGCCGAGACGCTCGGCGCCGCCGCAGGGGCGCCGGCCTCGACGGACCGCTTTCGGCGGCGTCCCCACCTCACGGGCCGCGCTGCGCGGTCGGATCGTTCATGTCCCGGCCCGCCGCGTTCGACCCCTCCGATGCAAAGACGCCCGGCCCCGGAGCGGGAGGTGGCCCGGAACTCGGACCGGTGCCACGGGCCTGGGGATTGTGCATGTCCCGGCCCGTCGCGTTCGATCCACCCGACGCGGAGACGGTCGTCGGTGCCGAGCGGAACAACGCCGCCACCGACACCCCGGTCGCCGCGACACCCGCCACCGCCCCCACCACGCTGCCCGCCGCGGCCGCCGTATCGAGATCGGCGACGACGAGCAACACGACCAACCCCACCGCCGCCGCCACACCGACAACCGCCAGAACCACCAGACACGCCTTCCGCCAACCCGTCATGGCCCCATGCTCACCCCGGGGACATGATCAAGTCCCGCGAACCGCCAACCGCCACGCGGCGGACGCAGGGCCGACCCCGAGCCCCCGCCTGCCGACGCGACCGGTCACACCGGCCCTGTTCCTGCCCCGAGGGGTGGTTCGGCTCGTACGGTGGATGGATGCGCATTCTGCTGACGTCCGACACGCATCTGCCCCGGCGGGCCAAGGTGCTTCCCGAGCGGTTGCTCGCCGAGTTGTCGGCGGTCGACGTGGTGATCCACGCGGGCGATTGGGTCGACGCCGCCGCGCTGGATCTGTTCGAGGCCCGGTCGCGGCGGTTGGTCGGCGTGTACGGCAACAACGACGGGCCCGATTTACGGAGCCGGTTGCCGGAGGTGGCCCGAGTCGAATTGGGCGGGGTGCGGTTCGCCGTCGTGCACGAGACGGGTCCGGCGGAAGGCCGCGAACGGCGGTGCGCCGCGCGGTATCCCGATGCGGACGTGCTGGTGTTCGGGCACAGCCACATCCCGTGGGACACCGTCGCCGACTCCGGCCTGCGCCTGCTCAACCCCGGCTCCCCGACCGATCGACGCAGCCAACCGCACCACACGTACATGACCCTGACCGCCGACGCGGGCGAGATCACCGATGTGGCCCTGCATGACCTGGATTGATGCTCCGCGGCCGATGCCCTGCCCGCGCCAGCGTGGATGCAGTTCGCGAGTGGACCAACAGATGGTGGGGACCATGACGGCAACACTCGGCGAGAACGTCAGGAGTTGCCGGCGCCGCGCCGGGTACAGCCAGGAGCAACTGGCCGAGGCGGCCGGGTTGTCGCTGGGGACGATCCGCAAGGTCGAGCAGGGTGGCACGCTGCGGATGGAGTCGCTGCACACGATCGCCCGCGCCTTGGGCCTGCAAACGTCGACGCTGTTGGCAGCCGACGCGCCCGAACCCGTGCGTTCGGACGATCCCAACCGGCTTCATCTGATCGAGCTCCGGAAGGCGCTGACGCCTCCGGTGGGTCTGAGTGCGCGTCCGCCCGAGCCGGGGGAGGAGCCGAGTATCCCGGCACTTCGTCGGGCCGTGTTGGACGGGGCGAGGTTGTATCACGCCGACCGCTATCAAAGCGTCGCGTTGCTTCTGCCCGGTCTGCTGCGGGACACCGATCGAGCCGTCGAGTACCACTCCGATGGCGAGGATCACGCGAGTGCGCTGGTCACGCGTTCGGAGGCATACCAGGTCGTCGGGCGCTTCCTGACCCAGACGCGGCACTACGACCTGGCCTATCAGGCTCTGGCGAGTGCGATTGCGGATGCGCGTGCCGCCGGGGACACACTGAGCGCGGCTTCCGGTGTCGTCGGGTTGTGCTGGCTGCTGCTTCGTCAGGGGCGGCTCGACGACACGGAGACGCCGGCGATGACGACGGCCGAGGCGATCGAACCGAGGATGTCCACAGCCACGCGGGAACAGCTGGCCGCGTGGGGGTGGTTGGCACTTCGCGGAGCAGCGGGCGCGGTGCGCAACAACCGTCCGCCGCCTGATCGTCACCGAACTCGCGACCAATGCCGTGCGGCATTCCGGCTCGGCCGAGTTCGCCGTCGAGGCGTTCGTGGTCGAGAGCGTTCCCGACCTGGTACGGCCGAGCGTGATCTTGGTGCGGGTGTCCGATCTCGGCGACATCGGGCGGGAGTACGACTACATCAACCATCCGGCCGGTGAGCGGACCGCGTTGTGTCCTCGTTCGCCGGGAGCCGAGGCCGATTCGGAGCGCGGCCTGTTGCTGGTCGACCGTATCGGGTCTGCCTGGGAAGTGGCCTTCTGCTCCCGGGAGAAGCGGGCGCGATTCCGGTGTGAGGGCTGGATGAACCGGGCGTGCTCCGGGCACGGGTTCTCGGTGGACCACACGACGGTGACCGCCCTGGTGTACATCGAACGCACGGCGTCCGGTGACTGGGTGCGTCGGTCCGGTGGATCGGCGCGACGGTCGGAGGGGTCCGCCGCCGAGCCGACGCAAACGGGCCGAGCAGCCCGAACGGTCCCAGCCGCCCAAGCGGTTCGGCCGGTTCGCGCGGAGGTGACGCGGGTCGGTGGCGGGTGGGTTCAGTCTCGTTCCAGTTCCTTGGCCCATGTGGTCGACCAGGTCAGGAGGGGATCCAGGGCCTCGACGAGGTGTGTGCCGAGGGGTGTGAGTTCGTAGTCGCCGCTCTGGTTGCGGGTGGCGATTCGGGCGTCGACCAGGTCGCGCAGGCGGGTGTCGAGGACGCTGGAGGACATGTCGTCGCAGCGGCGTTGCAGGGCGCGGAAGCCGGCCGGCTCGCGGCTGAGTTCCCAGATCAGGCGCAGGATCCAGCGTCGGCCGAGCAGGTCGAGTGCGGCCATCGACGCGCGGCCGGTGGTCGAGCCCCGGACCGGGCCGCCCGGCAGGGGAGTGCCGTGCTCGTCGCCGGTGTCGTCGTCGCCCATGGGTGCGCCACCTTCCTCGTGTGCTTGCGCTCGTGCGCTTCGCTACCGCGCCGCGCTCGTGCGCCTCGCTCCTGCGCCCGCTCTTGTGCTTCTGTTTCGGAAGCAGCATAGTGCTTCTGAAAGCGAAGCAGCTTGAGGGGCCGTGTCGGCCAGTGCAGGAGTGCGTCCATGTCGCGGATCACACCGTTGTCGCCGCCCTATGCCGCCGAGACCGAGGCGGCGCTGGCCCGTTGGATGGGGCCGGCCCGCGAGCGCGAGCCGCTCGCGTTGTTCCGGGTGCTGGAGCATCACCCCGAACTCGCGTCGCGCATGCGCGTGGTGGGCTCCGGGCTGCTGGTGCACGGCACGCTGCCGGCCGTCGAACGGGAGACGGTGGTGCAGCGGGTGTGCGCCCGGGCCGGTTGCTCGTACGAATGGGGCGTGCACGCCGAGGTGTTCGGCGAGCAGGTCGGCCTGACCCCGCGTCAGCTCCGGGCCACCGTGCACGACGACGCGGGCGCGTGGAGCGAGCGGCAGGCAATCCTGGTGCGGGTGGTCGACGAACTGCACGACGGCGCCGACCTCGCCGACGCGACGTGGGCCGAGCTGCGGGCACGGTTCGCCGACGCCGAGATCGTGGAGATCCTGGTCCTGGCGGGGTGGTACCGCACGATCGCCTACGTGGCCAACGCGTTGCGCCTGCCGGAGGAGGAGTGGGCCGCGCCGTATCCGGACGCATGAGCGCCCCCGCGATCGGCGACGTCGTCACGGTGACGCCTTCGGCGCCGGCCGTCGGGACGGCCGCCCGCTGGTCGGCCGTCCCGCGGCGACCCTCAGTGGCCGGACTCGACCTCGGCCAGGAAGCCGGTGATCGCGGCCTCCCATTCCGCCGGCCGTTCGGCGAACGGCAGGTGGCCCGCGTCCAGTTCGACCACGCGCGCGGTGCGCAGCCCGGCTGCGAGGGCGTGGTGGTGGTTCGGCTCGACCAGGCGGTCGCCCGTGGTGGACACGACCAGGACCGGGACGTCGACGGCGGCCAGGTCGGCGCGGACATCCACGCGCTCGATCAGTTCGGTGTGCTCGGGCGTACCGGGCGGCGGGGTGTCCGCGCTCGTCCGGAGCGCATCGGCCAGGTCGTCGGCGGAGAGGGCGGCCAGGGCGGCCGGGCTCAGCGCGAGCGGGGTCACGAACGCGGCGAACGTCGCGCGGTCGCCGGACTCGTACAGCCCGCGCCACACCCGCGCGACCAGCCGCAGACGGTGGTCGGCGTGGGCGAACGGCGCGGTGAGGACCAGTGCGGTCACCCGCTCCGGATGCCGGGTCGCGGCGCGGACGGCGACCGCGCCGCCCAGCGAATAGCCGGAGACCGCGAACGTCTCCAGGCCCTCGGCGACGCCGGCCGCGACCAATTGGTCGGCGAGATCGTCCAGTTCCAGTGCCGCGGTGGCGCGCGGGGTGTCGCCGGCGCCGGGGAGGTCGACGCCGACCACGGTGTGGCCGGCTGCCAGGCCGGTGAGGATCGGGCCGTAGTTGGCGGATATGCCGCCGCCGGCGCCGTGGGCGAGAAGCAGCCCGGGACCCGAGCCGAGGACGGTGCGGGCGTAGGTGGGCGTGGGCAGGGTGGCGGTGGACATGCGGGCTCCCGGAGGCGTGCTCGAATGGTTGTTTAGCGCTCGCTACAGATCTCACCGTAACAGAGTTCGGCGGATTTCATAGCGAGCGCTATACAATGGCTTCATGTCCGGTACCCCAGGCCGCCCGCGCGGCTTCGACCGCGAGGCCGCGCTGGACCGCGCGGTCCTCGAGTTCTGGCAACACGGCTACGAGGCGACCTCGGTGGCCTCGCTGACCGCCGCGATGGGGATCAAGCCGCCCAGCCTGTACGCGGCCTTCGGCGACAAACGCAAACTCTTCAGCGAGGCCGTCCGGCGCTACGGGGTCACCTACGGCGCGGTCGCCGGCGACGTGATCGCCGCGGCGCCGGACGCGCGACAGGCGATGGAGCGCGTGCTGCACGCGCTGGCCGAGGCGTACACCGAGCCCGGTCACCCGCCGGGCTGCATGGTGATCACCGCGGCGGTCAACTGCACGTCGGCGGCCGAGGAGGTCAAGGCCGAACTGCGCGCGATCCGGGAGGCGTCCAAGGCGGTGATGCGCGCGCGGATCGCCGCCGACACGGCCGCCGGCCGGTTGCCCGCGGACACCGACGCCGACGGCCTCGCCACCTACTACGCGGCGGTGGTCCAGGGCATGTCCACCCAGGCCGTCGACGGCGTCGACCGCGCGACTTTGGAACGAGTCGCCGCGCTCGCGATGCGTTGCTGGCCGGACGGCGCGGCGGCGGCGGTGTAGCCGGCCCCGGCTGCCCGTCCGCCGAGATCGTGGTGGGCGCCCGGGTGGGCCGAGGCGCGGGCGGCGTCGAGCACGGACGCCCAGGACCGGGAGGCGCGGTGCTCAGGAGGCTGTGTCGCCGTCCCTCTCGGTCGCGTTCCGGCGCTCCTGGTCGGCCAGGTGCTCCCGGGCGTCCGGCCAGGTGATCGGCAGGTTCTCGGCCGGGACCTCCCAGAAGGTGAAGGTCGACGTGCGCATGGTCGGGCGCAGGGTCCCCATGATGCCGCGGTGTGGTTCGGTCCGCACGAAGGTGTCCAGCGCCTCGCGGCTCTCCCACGCGGACAGCGTGTGGAAGACCCGTTTCAGCGGCTGGGCGATCAGCGAGGCGCCCACGGCTCCCGGCGCGGACTTCACCTGCCGCCAGGCGGCGAGCGACTTGAGGAAGAACTTCGGTACGTCCTTGGCGGATCGAACCTCGAACCGGGAGGCCATCACGAGCACCCGAGTGCCGGGGGTGACCGGATTCGGGGTGGTCCAGGGGAGCGTGGGCATGCCGGGGCTCGCTTTCGGGAAGTCGATCATGAGAACGACGGGCAGGGGCGAGAGCGTATGCGCTCCTTCGTGTCCCGGCTAGGCCGAATGCGCTGCGGTCAGGAGGGTTTCCGCCGCGCGGGTGCGGGCGTACAGCACCTCGCGGCCGACGCGGTGGGCGGCGACCAGGCCCGCCGAGCGCAGTGCGGACAGGTGTTGGGAGACGCCGCCGGGGGTGAGGCCGGTGCGGCGGGCCAGGTCCGTGGTCGAGGCGGGTGTGGCGAGTTCGGCCAGGAGGGTCGCTCGGGAGCGGCCCAGGACGCCGGCGAGCGCGTCGGGTGCGGCGGTTCGGGCCGGCGCCCACAGGGTGCCGATGCCGCGTGGGGGATAGCGCAGGGTGGGTTGCCAGCGCCCGTCCAACACCGAGAACACCCGTGGCCATACGAACGCCGAGGGCACCAGCAGCAGTCCGCGGCCATCCAGGGTGCGTCGACCGCGGGCGAAACGGTTTCGTAGCCGGAGCGTGCCCGCGTCCCACGCCACCTGCGGATCCAGGTCGTTGAACAGGCTGCGGGCGCCACCCTCGACCAACCGCCGGGCGCGGAAGAGGATGTCGCCCTCCAGGAAGGTCAGGATCCGCGGCCAGTACGGCGCGAGCGCCAACTCCCAGTACACCTCGATCGCTTCGGCCAGCCGGCCCAACTCGCGCTCCGGGTCGGCGCGCAGCGCGGCGATCCGCTCCGGCGCGACCTCCGAACTGGTGCGCAGCAGTTCGAGCGGCGTGGCGCGCAGCGTGGCCAACTCGACGTCCAGCGAGGTCAACGGGGTGGTCGGCGGTGGGCACAGGAAGCCCGCGAGGGCCCGGGTCGGCACCGGGATCAGCTCGGTGAGCGGCGTCAGGTCCACCTTCGCGGCGGCCAGGCGCGAGCGGACCCGATCCGTCCAGGTGTGGTGGACGCCCTGTTCGTCGGCGCCCTTGAGGATCCGCACGCTCGCGATCACCTCCCACAGCGGGGAGATCACGAAGCGGGTGCGGGCCACGTCCTCCGGGGTGAATTCGATCTCGATCATCACACCTGCGCCGATCCGACCTTCGAGTTCGATACGACCCATGGGCCGGGGCGGCCACGAGTCCGGAACGAACTCGGAGTTCCGGGCGAACTCGATCATTCAGTCCAGGCTAAATCATTGGGTGCCGCTCGGGGCGACCGGCAGGCTGCCGGGATGAGCCAACCGCACTCACCCTGGCGTATCGCCGACTTCCGCACGTTGTTCACCGCGGCGGCGCTCAGCGAACTGGGCACCAACATCGGCTATGTCGCCGTCCCGCTGATCGCCGTCGCGGCCCTGGACGCGAGCCCCGGCCAGGTCGGCGCGCTCGCCGCGCTCGGCACCGTCGCGTTCCTGCTGATCGGCCTGCCCGCCGGCGCCTGGGTGGACCGGATGCGCCGCCGCCGCGTGATGATGGTCGCCGACCTGGTCCGCGCCGCGCTGATCGGCTCGATCCCGGTGGCCTGGTGGCTGGACGTGCTGACCCTGCCCCAGCTGTACGCCGTGGTCCTGGTCAACGGCTGCGCCACCGTGTTCTTCGACGTCGGCTCGCAGAGCTTCCTGCCGCATCTGGTCGGCCGCGAGGCGCTGGTCTCGGCCAACGCCGCGATGGTCAGCCTGATGGCAGGCGCCAACATCGCCGGCCGCAGTGCGGGCGGCTTCCTGATCCAACTGGTCGCGGCCCCGGTCGCGCTGGTGTGCACCGTGGTCGGCTACCTCGCCTCCGGCCTCGGACTGGCCCGGCTCCGCGCGGACGGCGCACCGGCCGCGAACGACGGCGCCGGGCGCCGGTTGCGGGCCGAAATCGCCGAGGGACTGCGCCACGTGGGACGGCGCCGCGAGTTGCGCGCCCTCGCCGGCACGGCGGCGTTGACCAACTTCGGTTCGCAGTTGGTCAACGTGCTGCTGCCGGTGGTGTTCGTTCGGGAACTGGACCTGCCCGCAGGTGCGTTGGGGCTCTACCTGGCGCTCGGCGGGTTCGGGATCCTGGTCGGCGCACGCTGCGCCGGGCCGATCGCCGGCCGGCTCGGCTTCGGCCGCACGCTGGGCGTGGCCGGACTGTGCCTGGCGCCCGCAGGGCTGCTGGTTCCGCTGATCGACCGTGGTCCCTGGCTGGTGGTTGCCGGCCTCGGTTGGTTCCTGGCCACCGCCAAGATGGGCATGGACAACGTGCTCGGGGTCAGCCTGCGGCAACGCCTGACGCCCGACGCGCTGCTCGGCCGGATGAACGCGACCTTCCGCTGCCTGCTCACCGGCGCCTCCGCGATCGGCGCGGTGGCCGCGGCGCTGATCGGGCAGTTCGCCGGCGTGCACACCGCGATGTGGGCGGGCGGTGTGTGCCTGTCGCTGGGCTTCGTCCCGGTCTTCTGCTCACCGGTGCGCAGGCTGCGCGTGCTCCCGGAGGGGCCGACCGTGGCGGTGGCCGCCACAGCACGCCCGGAGACGCCGGCCGCGAAGGCGTAGTCGCCGTCCGACAGCCCCTTCGCAGGTTCGGCGCGGCCGGAAGGGCTGCGGCGGCGCGCAGCAACGCGTCGGCGACGCGCCGCAGGCGCGGATCGTGTGCGTCGCGCGCGGGCCCTCGGATGCGTGGGCTGCCGGGTGCGCGGGCCGGTTGCATGATCGATTCGTCTTCTTGTGGGTGTCATGTCCCGGCCACACCGGCGCAACACGCGGCGGCAAGACTGGGGGCATGCCAAAGCCCAGCACACCGGAGATGCCTGTGACCCAAACGAACGACCTGCTCGACCCGAACCACCACCACGACCGCGAGCGCGGCATCGCGCTCGTGGCGCACGACCGATGCAAGCCGGAGATGCTCGCCTGGGCCCGGACCCACCGCGCGACCCTGGCCCGGCACCGCCTGTACGCGACCGGGACCACCGGCGGCATCCTCGCCGACGAACTCGACCTGGAGATCATCCGATTCCGCAGCGGCCCGCTCGGCGGCGACCAGCAGATCGGATCGCGGATCGCCGAGGGCGCCGTGGACCTGCTGGTGTTCTTCTGGGACCCGCTGAGCCCGCAGCCGCACGAGCCCGACGTACGCGCGTTGTTGCGCCTCGCGGTGCTGGCGGACATCCCGGTGGCCTGCAATCGGGCCACCGCCGACTTCGTGATCACCTCGCCGCTGCTGGCGATGGCGGACGACCCGGATCGCACCGGCTCGCCGATGTTCGCCCCGCTGGCGGCGTAGCGCCCTCGCACCCGCCGGCGCGCTCGGCAGGGGAGCCGGCTCGCGGACGGAGGTCGGGCGGATCCGGAGAGTGGGCGAACCCGAGGTGGGCGGAGCCGGAACCGGGAACACCCGGCGCCGGGACTGCCGCGGCGCGAGCGCGACGGCCGACTGCCCGCTCCACGGGCCGATTTCGCTCAGGGCCCGGACAGACCGGTGCGGTAGGCGTAGCGCACCGCGTCGGCCCGGTTGCGGGCGTTGATCTTGGCGAAGGCGTTGTTGATGTGTGTCTTCACCGTCGCCTCGCCGATGGCCAGCGCGGCGGCGATGTCGGCGTTCTTCAGCCCGTTCGCGATCAGCGTCAGCACCTCCACCTCACGATCGGTGAGCCGATCGGGATGTGCGGTACCGGTCGGGGCCGCCTTCGGGAGCACTGTCGATTCGGGCCGGTCCGTCACGTCGGTCAACCTTTCGAGCCCCACCGCAGCCATCGCGGTGATTCCGGCCGTGTTCGGTGAGTTCTGTGCTTTCGGGACGGTGCGTACCCGCTCGCGCCGGACAACCTACCGGGAACGGGACGGCCGCGATCCCGATGCGACGACGCCGGAATGTGCGGGCCTCCGCCGGCGCCTCGGTCGACGGAGGCCCGCGCGTGGGGTGCGGTCAGCCGGCCGCGGGCGGGGCCGGCTCCCGGCGGGACCAGTGGGTGAGCACCTCGGTGTACGGGTTGACGGGAAGCCAGGAGATCGCGTCCCGGGCACTGCGTTCGTAACCGTCGGCCAGGGCCCGGGCCTCGGTGCCCGCGCCGGTGGTTTCGACCAGCGCGCGCATCCGGGCGAGCGCGGTCTCCGGGTTGGCCTCGTGCAGCAGGGCGTGCCGGATCGCGGCGCGCTGTTCGATGGTGCCGCGTTCGTGGGCGAGCAGCACCGGCAGGGTCGGGCGGTGGTTGCTCACGTCGCTGTCGGCGGGCTTGCCCATCGTGGCGGCGGACGCGTCGTCGTACGGGAGCAGGTCGTCGCGGATCTGGAAGGCCAGGCCGACGTGCCGCCCGAACGCGCCGAGGGCCTCGACCGCCGCGTCGGTCCCGCCGCCGAGGATCGCGCCCACCCGGCAGGACGCGGACAGCAGTGCGCCGGTCTTGTGGCCGGCCATCGAGAGGTAGTCCTCGACCGGGCAGTCCAGGTCGCCGGCGAAGCCGAGTTCGTCGAACACACCCTGGCACATCGCGGTTCCGCCCTCGGCCTGGGCAGCCATCGCGCGGGCGATGCGCTCGCCGGGCACGCCGTGGCGCGCACACTCGGCGAGTGCGCCGAACCAGGCGAAGTACAGGCTGCTGCCCGCGATGATGGCGCGTTCGGGGCCGTAGGCGACGTGTACCGCGGGCCGGCCGCGCCGCTCCTCGTCGGCGTCGACGATGTCGTCGTGCACCAGGCTGCCGGTGTGCACGCACTCCATGCCGACGGCGGCGGGCAGCGCGTGCTCGACCTCGCCGCCGACCGCGAGTGCCGCGTACATCACCAGCGCGGGCCGCAGCAGCTTGCCGGTGGGCAGCAGCGCGTATCGGTGCACCGCGTGCATGCCGTCGGCGCCCTGCGGCCAGCGGCGGGCGAACTCGGCGGCCAGGACGGTCGGTACGTCCACGATCGGCCGATCGCACAACTCGTACGGGGTGGGCGCGACGCTCGTGTGCGCTCGTCCGGTCGATCGACGTTTGTGTGCCGTCGAGGAAACCTGCGGTGTTTCGGTCACAGCTTGCAAACCCCCTGTATTGCCCCCGGAGCGCGGGCCCCCGGAGCGCCGAAGCGGTGGGGGCGACGCATGATGCGGACGCTCGCCGGCGCCCGGATCAACCCAACAGACCCGGGCGGGTCGCCGACAGCCGGGTACGGAAGCATCGCTCCGGCGTGCGCTCACCCGAACGGGAATCCGTGCCTCCACACCCCACCATCGCGTGGTTTCGCGCCGGGGGGCGCACGGCTCGCGGGCTGCGAGGACGGGCCGTGTGCACGCGCTGCCGGCGGTCGGCGGTAGCCGGACACCGCCCGGCGGTCGCCGTCCGCGAGCGTGGCCCGCGCCCGTCGCGGCGCGAACAGGCCGCGGCGCGCGACGACGCGGACCCGTGGATTGGCCGATTCGCGCTTCTGCTTCCGCGTATTCGGTCCTATCGGTCGCGTGGGCCGGTTCCTAGACTCCGCATGGGTTCCGTTGTTCGGTTCGCCGTGACCGTAGGACGCCGATGCCGACCCCACCCGCCGCCCGCGCGTCGCGGCCGTCCGCGACCCGAGGCGATCGGGCCGTCCGGCACCCGGACACCGACGACCGCGACGATGCGCCGCCGCGGTCGAGGCGCATCCCGCCGGCGGGCGGCTTGTGGTCGCTCCCGAGGCGGACCGGATCCGGTGGCGGTGGGCATCGCGTGAGGCAGGATCGATGGGGGACGAGGTCGAAGGCGATGAGCGCAGGTCACATGCGGTGGGACGACGCGGGGGACGCGGGTGGTGGCGACGCCGGCCCGCGACCGGCGTTGGCCCGACCACGCTGGTGGCCGGCCGATGCCGAGCTCGACGCGTGGGCCGCGCCGGCGTACACACCGACCGATGCGCGGTTCGCGGGCCCATCGACCATGACCGCGGGGGCGTTTGCCCAGCCGGAGGGACCATCGCCGATTCCGCTCGCGCCGGGTTTCCAGGCGGGCGGACCGCCGCCGACGGACCTTCCGGCGGATGGTTCGGGCGAGGCCGCCGGACGACCCCCGTGGTTCTGGTCGGCATCGGGACTTCCCGAGACGGGGGCGGAACCCGATCCGGCGTTCGGTGGAGACTGGGCGGGGACCACGGGTGAACCGAACGCCTACGACTGGAAGTCCGAGCAGCCGGAGCCGCAGTCCCGGGTGCGCCTCGTGATCGCCGGGGTGCTCCTGGTCACCGGCATCACCGTCGCCGCGGTCCTGCTCACCGGCGGGGGCGAGGAGGACACCGCTGCCGACGCGCCACCGTCCTCGGCGCCCCCGGCGACCGCGAGCGTGATCGCTCCCGATCAATTGGCCGCGTATCAACCCCGGCAGGTGACCAGACGTTCCGCCGACGGACGCATCCAGGTGTCGTGGCAGGCACCGACCCGGACCGACGGGATCGCCGGATACATGGCGATCGCGCAGAGCCCGGCCGGCGCCTACCAGAAGACCGAGTTGCCCGGCGCGGGTGAGACGAGTGTCGTGTTCACGGGCCCGCCGGTGAGCGCCGATTCGTGTGTGGTCGTGGTGACCCTGATCACCGGGGAACCCTCGATGAAGTTGGCTCCCGGCGCACCCGTGTGCGGACCGCCGGTGACCGGAACGCCCGCCTCTGGAATGCCCAGCTCTGGAACGCCCGCCTCCGGAACGCCCGGAGCCGGCACGCGGCCGTCCGCTTCGGGCCGTTAGCGCGCAGGCCCGACACGGCGCGGGCCCGACACCGCGCGGCCCGGCCCCGACCCGATCCATCCCGAACAGGTTCCACCCCCGAAGCGGTTCCACCCCCCGTTCCCTCCCGGAACCGGGAACCGGTTCACCCTCCTCCGAACCGATTCCGGCCCGAGGACCAACGCACTCAGCTCGACCGAAGGAGCGTACGTGCCCGACGATTTCGTGGTGCCGGCGTGGCCCGTCGTCTCGATCGAGTTGTCGATCGACGACACGGTTCACGTCGACGGGGAGCGGATCCCGGTGCCGCCAGGCGCGTACCCGCGTGCGGTCGCGCTGGAGAAGGCGGCGGCGACGGCGCGTTCGCTGGGCCGTCCGGTGCGCGCCGAGGCGAGGGAGCCGGACGGCGTGATCTTCCCGCTCATCGTCGCGCCGGACGGCACGGTCAGTGCGTCGGACAGCCCGCTTCCGCCGCCCTCGAAGCGACGCTCGCTCCCGGGCCGACGCAAGCGCACGCCGCGCCCGGATGTCGCGCCGAGCCCGGATGCCCGGGAACGGCCGCCGGCCGCCGACGTGTCGACGGGCGCGCGGAGTGGAATTCCCACCGGCGCGGTGGATCCGAGGACGCGAGCGACGCCCGACGGGCCGCACGTCGAGGCGCCCTCCGGGCCGGCGGGCGAGTCGTCCGATCGGCAACCGTCGAACCCGCCGAGCGAAGGCGCCTTCGTCGAGCCGCCGTTCGACCCCAGGGAGCAGGTCCAGCGGGCAGCGACGCAGCAGGCATCGGCCGGTCCGGATGCCGAACCGGCCGGGCAGGCAACCTCGTTCGAACCGACGCCACCCACCCTCGACCATGCCGAACCGGCCCCCATCCGCCATTCGTGGCAACCGCCGGCCGAGCGGGTGCCCGTCGAGGAGGAACCCCCGGCCTTTCCCGAACTGACCGCGCGCACGGTCCCCGAGCCGCCGGCCGCCGGCCACCGGCCGACTCCGTCCCCGGCCGGACCGACCGCCCCACCGGAGCCCACGCCGCCCCCGGCCAAGCCGACCACCCCGCCCGAGCCCACGTCGTCCCCGGCCCCGGCCAAGCCGACCACCCCGCCCGAGCCCACGCCGCCCCTGACCCCGGCCCCGGTCGAGCCGACCGCTCTGCCGGAGCCCACGTCGTCCCCGGCCAAGCCGACCACCCCGCCCGATCCCGCGCCGCCCCTGACCCCGCCCTCGGTCGAGCCGACCGCCCCGCCCGAGCCCACCCCGCCGCCGGCCCTGGTCGAGCCCACCGAGGAACAGAAGCGGATCATCCTGGAGATCGCCCGGGCGGTCCGTTCGGGTGCGGACGACCAGGCCCTGGCCATGGCCGCGTCCCTGGACGCGTCGGTCGACCACGGCGGAGACGAGTACGCGCTGCCGCCCGTGCGCGAGGTACATGCCTATGTGGCCCTGCTGACCGGTCGACCGGCCCTCGCGGTGGAGTTGTACGCCGACGCGGCCCTGGCCCGGGGCGCCCACCCCCACGACGCGGCCCGGATGATCGAGAACGCGCACCACTGCTGGTTGCGCGTCGAGGAGGTGGAGGCCGCGTACGACCTGGGCCCGGTCGTCCTGCGCGCCTACTCGACGATGCCCACCGACCCCGGACGCGACGCCGCACAGGACCGCATGCGGTTCCTGCGCGCCCGGTTGGCCGAGTCCTAGGCCGTGTCCGGCGGATCTCGGCGGGGCCGCGCCGCCTGGCACCGCACCTCGCCGCACCGGAGAAACAGCCGAATGGAACCACTATGCGGCCGCTTCTCCGGCACGCCGAGCCACGGCACCGGACGACGCGACCTCATCCACCAGGATCCACCGGACACGGCCTAGCGGAGCAGCAAAAGCACCCGGCAGCGGTGGCCCGCGGGGCGCGGGGGCCACCGGCGTCCGGGGCCATCCGGTCCGAACCGGAAGTCGGATCAGGCGGGCCCGGGTTCAGTCGCTGGGGGCTTCCGGAGCACGCCGACGAATCACCCAGGTCGCCAGTCCGGCGCCGAGCAGCAGGGCGAGCGGAAGCCCCAGCCAGACGGCGGGACCACCGAAGGCCGCACTCGCACCCGCCGAGTCCCGGTTGCCGCCGGTCGGTTGCGCCGCGGAGCCCGCCGCCGGGCTCCCGCCCGTCGCGACCCCGCCCGGCGAAGCGGTCGACCGGGAGGTCGCCACCGACATCGACGGGTCGGGTACGTACGCGGGTCCGGGTTCTTTGTTGCCGCCGACGGACACGTCGACCGCGAGCGAGCGCTGTTCGCCCTCGCCCTGTACCGCGACCGCAAGGTAGTACCACCCCGGCAGCATGTCGGCGACCTCCTGCTGCCGGTCGCTGCGGTTGAGGTAGCGCACGGGCCGCGTGGCGAACGGGTCCGGACGGCCGGCGAAGATGTGCTCGGTGTCGGACACGGATCCGAACTCGCGGGCCAGTTCCTCGCGCACGGGGTTGTACAGCCGGACCTCCGTCGGCGCGTACCCGCGCCCGCCGCCCACCCGCGCCTGGACGGCCAGGCTCTGACCCCAGTCCAGGCGGACGCGGTAGAAGACCCATTCCCCGAACGCGATGTCGTCGGTGAAGTGGCCGGAGCCGGGCAGCGTGCCGGCGTCGGTGAACGAGCCGCCGCCGAGCACCGGTACGGGAGAACCGCCCGGCTCGGTGTAGCGCGCGATCACGGATTCGGCCGGGCCCGTGTCCGAGACGGCCGGTTCCAGGAAGATGCGCAGTTCCAGCGGGACCGGCGGCCCGGTGCCCCGGCGGGTCACCGAGAACACCTGTCGACCCGGCTTGGCGCAACTGTTGTTGCGGCCGGTCGCGGTCGCTCCCCAATTCAGCGACGCCGTGACGACCTTGATCACCGACTGGGACAACCCGGTGTCGGTCCGGCACGAGGTGCTGCGCTCGTCGATCTGTTTCAGGTCGAGCGCCTCCAGGCCCTTCACCGTGCTGACGGTCGTCCCGGACACGTACACCGTGTACCCCAAGGGCACGTCCACGGCGTAGTACTTGACCTCCTTGTCGGCCATCCGGTCCACGTAGTCGCCCGGAGCGAGGGACACCGCGCGGGCGCCGTCGGGCGCGCCGGAGACGGGAGTTCCGGTCGGGTTGTACGTGCGAGGCGCGCGCTGGGCTGGCCACCGGGGTGCCGATTCGGCCGTCGGCCGGTCCCGGGCGAGGCCGTTCGCATCGGCGGCGTATGCGTGCGGGGCCATGCCGAGCAGCGAGACCGCGCCCAGGATGAGTGCCGCCGCACAGGCCGGGAAGGCTCGCTGTTCCATGCCCGGGAATGTAGATCAGGGTTGCACTTGCAAACAATGGATTACCGGCGAGTAATAGCCCCTGCGGGGCGTCCGAACCCCTGCGCTAGGGTGACGACGTGCCCACACCGCTAGCCGGTCGTTTCACCCTCGTCGATCCCGTCGGAACCGGAATGTCCGGCACCGTATGGCGGGCTTTCGACCATCGGTTGGGTGGCTATTGCGCCGCCAAACTGGTGCGTCCGGCCGACGCGGGGCTGCTGCTGCGGGTGGTGCGCGAGCAGGGGTTCAGGCTGGAGCACCCACACGTTTCGTCGCCCTACACGTGGGTCGCCGACGGCGACGTGCTGATCGCGATGGAGTTGTTCGAGGGCGGGTCGCTGGCCTCGTTGATCCGTGATCACGGCGCCCTGCCGCAGGCGTATGCCGGGGCGATTCTCGGCCAACTCCTGGACGCCCTGGAGCATGTGCACGCGGTCGGCCTCGTGCACCGCGACGTCAAGCCGGCGAACGTCCTGCTGGAGGTGACCGGACAGGATCGACCCCGTTGTCTGCTCGGCGACTTCGGCCTGGCCCTGCCGCGCGAAGGCCCCAGGCTCACCGAAGCCGGTCACGTGGTGGGTACTTGGGGCTACCTGCCGCCGGAGGCGTCGACCGGCGCACCGCCGGACGTGCGTCGGGATCTGTACGCGTCGGGCATCCTGGCCTGGCAACTGCTCACCGGCAGCGAGGATCCGCCCGACGGGCCGCCGGACTTCCCCGTCGACGGAGGCCCGTTGTGGGACCTGGTGCGCACGCTGACCGAGCCCGAGCCCGGGGCGCGACCGGCGGACGCCGCGACGGCGTCGGCCCGGCTCCGGGAGATCGTTCCCGGCCTGGGACCGGTGACGCCGGCGACGACCGAGGACGGCGAGCCGATCGAGGTCTTCGACGTGCTGGGTCCGCTGCCGGAGGGTGCCCCGGAGGGCTCGGTGCTGCGCGACGTGGAGCGCACCTCGGACACGTGGCAGGAGGGTCGCAGGCCGAGCCCGCGCGGAGCCTCGTCCGCCGCCCGGGTCGGCGCGCACGCGCCGGAGCCGGCCGCCGAGCTCCCGCCCGTACCGCCGACCCCACCGGAGCCGGCCGCCGAGCTCCCGCCCGTACCGCCGACCCCACCGGAGCCGGCGGTCGAGCCGTCGACTCCGGTCGTCGCGCCCGAAGCCGAGGCGCCGTCGATCTCGCTGTGGTTGCGCGCGGCGGAGCGAAACGCGGCCGATCCGATCCCCGTTTCGGCCACCCCCTTCGGGGCGGCCGAAAATCGCGGCGCGTCCCGGCGGGTGGGACGTCGGGGCACGTGGGTGATCGTCGGCGCCGTGCTGGCCGTCGCCGCGGCGACGGCCGCCGTGCTCACCTCCGGCGGTGGTGGTGCGGAGGATCCGGTCGGCCCCGGCCCGACCTCCCCGCCGAGCGCGCCGGTTCCGTCGGCGGCGCATGGTGGCGGGTCCAGCGGCAAGGGAACGGTCGACCCGCCCGCGTCCCGGGTGTCCACGGCGGTACCGGAGGAGATCGTGCCCGGCGGCGCGTGCAATTGGTACGAGGTGTCGGCGGAAGCGCCCGTACCGGGCGGCGGACGCGTGCGTTGCACCTATCGGGAGGACGGGGCGTATCGATGGATACCGATCCCGGCGTCGTGAGTCCGCCCGTGGGTCGGTGTCGGGCCGCACCCGTCCGGCGACCTTCGATTCACCGGGGGATTGCAATTGCAAACGCGCGACTCGCGGTGCATGATTCCACGGTGGCCAAGTCGCAGGAGGACCAGGAAGCCATCGCGCGCAATCAGGCGCGGCAGATGGAGTGGTACGGCGAGCCGCTGCACGACCGTTTCCGGCGGCTGCTGAAACGGCTGGGCGCCTCGCAGATGGAACTGGCGGCGATGCTGGGCCTGTCCGCGCCGATGCTCTCGCAGCTGATGTCCGGGCAGCGGGCCAAGATCGGTAATCCGGCGGTGCTGGCCCGACTCCAGGAGGTGGAGGCGCTCGTTGCCTCGACCGACTTCGACCGCCTGACGGTCGCCGACCGCGAGGCCGCGCTGGAGCGCATCCGCGCACACCAGCCGAGCACCCGCACGGCCCTGCGCCTGAACGGACCCGAGGTGTTGTCCGGGCCGCGCGCGGACCCGGCCGCAGCGGTGCACGCGGTGCTGCGGGCGGTGGCCTCGGCCGCCGAGATCGAGTCCGCGGCCGAACTGCTCGCGAACCGTTACCCGGGCCTGGCCGAGGTGTTGCGGGTGTACGGCAACGGTCGCACGTCGGACGCCCGCGAGCACTTCCAGGCCACGGTGGGTCCGCCGACGCTGTAGCCGAGCCCCACGCGCGGGCCGGGTACGCCGGTCAGACCGCGGCGCGGGAGACCGCTCCCGGTGCCGCCGCGCCGTGGCGCAGGGTGTGCGAGGGCAACTGCCCGTACGTCTCGCGGTACATCGACCCGAAACGGCCCAGGTGACCGAAGCCCCACCGGAGCGCGATGTCGGTGACGGTGTCCTTGGATCGCCCCTCGGCCACGTTCAGCAGATCGGCGTGCGCGCCCGCCAGTCGCACTCGGCGCAGATGCCCCACGGGGGTCACACCCAGGTGGATGCGGAACTTCTCCTGAAGCGTGCGCACACTCATCCCGGCCGCCGCCGCGATGGCGCCGACCGAGATCGGTTCGCCGGCGTGCTCGGCGCAGTACGCCAGTGCCCGGCGCAGACCATTCGGTTCGCTCGACCCGGTCTCGGGTCGCGGGCCGGCGCCGTGGGCCGGCGCGCAGGAGAGCAAACCGTGCACGAGGACCTGCTCGAAGTGCCGTGCGGCCGACCGCGAGCCGGCCAGGTGTCCGGTCGCGTCGACCATCGCGCTGAAGTCGCGGGCCAGCGACAGCCATTGCCGGACACCGAGGTCGGTGTTGTCCAGGTACGGGCCGAGCGTCGGGGCCTTTCGGTGACACCCGACGGCTTCCCGGCCGATCGCCCGGTCCAGGACCTCGCCGGGAATGCGGACGATCACCACGGAGGTGTCGGGTTCCCAACTCAGTCGGGCCGGCCGGCCGGGGCTCAGTACACAGGGGGAGAGCGCACTTTCCACGTCGTCGATGACGACCCGACCCCAGCCGCGGTGCCGGATGGGGATCAGGTGGTCCGCGGAGCTGCCGTCGAAGTACATGTCGGCGCGGACGCCGTAGGCGAGTTCGAGGATGGAGATCTCACCCTCGTGCAGTATCCGGAAGTTCGCGTCGATCCGCCCACCGGGTACGTGCAGTCGATGCGGACCCAGTCGCGAGGCCACCGCCGCGTGCCCGGCGGCCGGGTCGGTCCCCCGGTAGAGCACGCGTCGATGCGCGGTGGCCTCGACCGAGGGAGCGCGCTCGACCGCGGGGCCGGCGGGCCGCCGCGCGACCAGGACGGGGCGGAAGGGGATGGCTGCGGACATGATCTCCCGACTCTTCGCATCGATGGAGGATTCACGAGGCTTGCGGGCGGATTGCGCGGTCGGCCGATATGCGCCCGGTCATCCCTTTTGCCCACACCGTATAAACGCCTGCTCGATCGCCTCGACATCGGATGTCACGGACCGCGTTCGAATGAACGCTCTTTTGTAGAGTGTCGGTGGATAGGACGTGCGGCATAAGGTCGAGGACGTTACCCGTCGCTGATAAATTCGCGGGTAACTACGCGGGCCGCGCCGGGTCGGCCCCGTGACGGGGAGATCGATATGCCGAAGATCGATGACCGCAAGCCCTTTCCCACCGAATTGTTGGCCACGCCGGCCATGATTCGAGCCTGCGCCGACCGCGACTTGGGGGCCATATTCCGCCTCGCCCAGGACGACCTCGGATTTACACTGAGTAAATTGGCCCGGCTGTGCGAGATGACGCCCAGCAGGGTGGGCGATTACGTCAAGGGAAGGGCTCAGGTGCGTCAGCAGCACGTCATCGAGCGTGTTTCCGAGGGGTTGCGGATTCCCGGCGAAATGTTGGGCCTGGCTCCCCAGCCGTGGGAGGAGGACCGCGCCGCGGAGGCCGGCGGTCCGGCGGCGGAGCCGGTCCGCGCCGTCGCGGACGATCACCCCGAGTCGATGCCGTGGGACGAGCCGGGAGACACCGCACATCCGTTCGGGGACGCGGTCGAACTCTCCCTGAAGGTGGACATCGAGGTCGGTCGCGCGGGAGACGTGCGGTTGACCTACCGCCAGGTGGTGCTCAACCTCACCGGCCGGCCGCTCACCCGCATGGTCCGGGAGATGTGGTTCGAGCACACCCGGGGTCGCTTGACCATCACGCCCACCGACGCGTGCGATCGGCAGATCGCCATCCAGCGCCTGTACGACACCACCGGCCTGAGCAAGTTCGCCTGCCAGATCTCGCCACCGGTGCCGCCGGGGGAGACTACCGTCATCGAATACGTGTGTGAGGGAGGGATGTTCGTGGACTCGACGTACTGGCGTCAGGCCATTGCGCGGCCCACGCGAGACTTCTCCCTGAGCGTGACCCAGCACGGGGTCACCGAGTTCCGCGGGTGCGGCGCGATCGAGCAACATCCGGACGGCTCGGAGAATTCGGTGACCCAGCACACCCGGTGGAGTCTCGACGAGGATCGACTGCACGTGACGTTGTCCAGGCAAGACCTGCACGCCAATCAGTACGTGACCCTGCGTTGGGATGTGGTCCATGACAGTGCGTGACGAGATCGAGGCGGCGATTCGCGCCTGGCACCATCTGGAGATCGATCGAGGTGGTGCCCCGATCATCGACTTCGACTTCTTTCCCGAGGCCGAGCCGGTGGCCGCCGCCTGCGATCGGCTGGCGGTGCACGCTCGGCTGAGCGACCTCGCGGCGACGCCCGCGGTGGCCGACGCACCGTGTCTGGCCACCCGGGTGAACGCCGATCTGGCATATCTGGGCGCCCAGTTGGGGGAGCGGCGGGATCTCGACGAGTACGTCCGAGCGACCCAGGGCTGCGCCGCCGTAGGCTGGTCGGGGGACTACGTCGGCGAGCGCGCGACCATCGCCCGGGAGCTGCTCGGGGAGCTGGGGATCGGTTGGCACGACGCCACCGATCGGGAGCTGCGGATCGCCGAGGAGCCGTTGCCGGCCGACTCGGCGCCGGCCGAGATACGCGCGGCGACCGCCGACTTCGAACCGGCCGTGCGCAAGGTGACCGAGTCCGAGGCGTCCTACGAGCTGACCATCGAATGCGTCGACGTCGACGCCTACTGGGCCTATTGGCTCGACGGCGCGGGACGCCACGTCCGGCTGCGGCTCAACCCGCGCAACGCGCGCTTCACCCGGGTCGGCGCCCGACAGTTCGCGCTGCACGAGGTGCTGGGTCACGGGCTCCAGGCAGCGAGTTTCGCCCATCGATGCACCAGCGAGGACGTGCCCTGGGTGCGCGTCCTGTCCGTACACGGACCCACGCAGGTGGTTCTGGAGGGGCTCGCCCAGGCACTCCCGTTGTTCGTGGCCCCCGACGACGCGGTGTTGATCGCGCGGGTGCGGCTGGACCACTACCTGCAACTGGTGCGCAGCGAACTGCATCTGGCGATCAACCGGGGCGTGGGCGTGGCCACGTGCGCGGCCCATGCCCGGGCCCGGGTGCCGTTCTGGACCGACGAGCAGATCGCCGATCTGATCTGCGACCGGGGCGCCAACCCGCTGCTGCGCTCGTACCTGTGGGCGTATCCGGCCGGCTTCGACTGGTTCGTTCGGTTGGCCGAGGAGGCGGGACCGGTGGCCGCCGACGTGCTGCGCGCGGCATACCGGGCGCCGCTGCTCCCCGACGACCTGTACGACCTGTGGGGGGACGGGCCACAGGTGGGCGGGAGCGGGACTCCGCTCGCGCCGCCGGCACTCACGCGGCGCTGACCGGCCCGGCGCGGCCCCGCCGGGGCGGGGCCGCGGAATCGGGTCGAGTCGCCGTGCGATCAGGCGCAGGCCCGCGCCTGCGCCATGCGCCTGCGGGCCGCCCGCGCACCGGGAGAATCCGCGATCCCACCGGCCGCGTAGGCGTCCACCACCAATGCGCCCACCGCGTCCGCCACGGCCGAGTCGGGGACGCGCAACCAGGAGAAGTGCGCATTCGCGGCCATCCGCGCCGGCCACTCGCCGGGCTCGGCCAATGCGTCACCGAACGCGACCGCCTCGGCGTACAACCGCACCGCCAACTCGGGCCGTCCCATGACCAGCGCGACGTATCCGTGCACTTCGCGCATGGCCAGTCGCTCCGCCGGATCGGCTGTCGTGGCCGCGCCCGCGTCCAGATCGGCGGCCATCGCCAACGCCCGGGCGCCGTCCCCCGCCTGCACCGCGCCGCGAATCAGGTCCAGCACCAGCCGCTGCTCCCGCCGGGGCGCGGGCAGCCCGTCGGGCAGCCGGTCGGGCTCGCCGACGGCACCCGGCGGGGCCCAGGTCGGCCGAGGCGCCATCGAGGCGGATCCGGCCGTGGAGGGCTGCGCGACCGGGGCGGGCGGTGTCGGCGACCGAAGGGGTACGGGGGCGGGCGCCGGCGCCGCGACCTCCGGAGTCTGGTGACGCCGGCCGAACAGGCCGCGCCGTTGCGGCGCCGCCGGTATCGGCGCGCCCGCCTCGGCGATGGACCGGTCCGCGTACACGTTCAACGGAAAGATCGTGCCGTCCGCCTCCACCGCGTGCACCCGCACCGGATGCCCGAGCAGGCGCGCCTGCTCCGCGACGACCGCGAGTGCGGTTCCGCGCGGATCGCCCCCCGGCGGAACCGGAACGGTTTCACCGGCCACGCGTACGGATTGGTCCGCCGAGATCTCGACGGTGATGACGGGCCGGTCGGGTACGAGGCCAGTTGTCATGGGGGGCTCCTCAATATCAGGAATCGACGCACAAGCGACACGGCGGTGACACGCAGTTGGAAAGCGCTTACGGAATCGACCGGGATCACGACCGAATGCCACCGCCCCATCGCTCGATCCGGGCGCCTACCGGAAAGGGGGATGCGGAACTGATTTGCAGCATACATTCGGGGGCCTGGCACGAACAGCGGCAGTTGTCGACGGGCGCAACATTTCGAGGATAAAATAATCGTCGCGGTGACTTTCGATTCGATGCGGTCGGTGGCACCCCGGTTACTTTCGGGTTTACCGAGTTCGGGTAACCGCAACGACCTTTGCGCGCGCGCCCGAGGGCCGCATGCTGGCGGCAGGTAAGGCACGATCTCGCATCGGCGGAGAGAAAACGCATGAAACTCCCGAACAAGGTCGACGCCCTCGACGAGCTCACGGACGCGATCGAGTTCCTGTCCCCGGCGCGGACGGCGGCGGCCGTCCGACGGCTGGCGGCGGTGTATCCGCACACCGCCCTCCCGGATCTCTACGAGAAACTGGTCGCCGTACGCCGATGTGCCACGGCCGAGCCTCGGGGCGCGGATCCGGACGATTCGCCGGTCGACCCGTTGACGAAGGCACTCGCGCTCGGCATCCACGGGTGGTCCCGGCACGACCTGGGGGATACCCGCGAGGCGTTGGCGACGACCCAGGCGGGAGTGTTGAGCGCGGTCGTGGACGCGCGCGACCCCAGTGCCGAAGTGTGGCTGCGCGGAGTCCAGTCACTGATCGCCTATCGCGCCGGATGGGTGCACGAGGCGCTGCGCTACGCCCGACTGGGCGCCTCCGTGCACGACCCGGCAGTGGGCACGGCGTCGGTGTGGGTGCATTCCCTCGTCGCGCTGACCCAGGCCACGTTGGGCGACGCGCTCGCCGCGTCGGCCGCACTGCGCGCCGCCGCCGATGCCCGGGAGTTGTCCCGGCGGGACGAACTGGACGAGGTCGGTGGCCTGTTGCACTTCGATCCGGCCAGGCAGAGTACCTATGAGGCGCTGACCCGGGCCTTCATCCCCGGCGCGGAACGTCGGGCGATCGAAGCCGCGGAGAGCGCCCTGAGCGAGTACGAGGCGGCGGCCCCCACCGGCTACTCGCGTTCGGACGAGATGCTCGCCCGGGTCGCCATCGCCCTGGCCTACGCGAGCCTGGACGAGATCGAGGCGACCACCGAGGCGCTGCGTCCGGTGCTGCGACTGGACTCGGCCTGGCGGGTGCACGGACTTCTCTCCCTGTTGATGGTGGTGCACGTACGGCTGCGCCGTCCGATGCGGGCGCGCGAGACGCGGGTGCGCGAACTCCAGGAGGAGATCGAGACCTTCTGCCAGATGCCGCTGTCCCTGGACCTGTACACCTGAGCCCGATCGAGCGTCCGAGTCCACCGCGGTGCAGCCATGCGAAGGGGGTCGCGGGTCGATGATCGCCTGCGATCACGACGTCCGCGCGGGGACACCGCGGTCAGCGCGGCACCCGTCCCTTGAGTCGCATTGCCGCGTGCACCCGATCCTGGGCCAACGAGAGCGCGGCCTCGTGCGAGGTGATCCCTCGACGCGCGGCCGCCTCGTGCACGAGCACGGCGTTCTCCCGCAGCTTGGTCGACACCGTCGCGCGGATCGACTCCGGATCGGGGCGAAACGCCGAGTAGCGCGCGTCCATGGCGAATCCGGCGGCCACCACGCCGCCCGCGTTCGCGATGAAGTCGGGTACCACCACGATGCCCCGATCGGCGAGCACACGCTGGGCGGCCGCGGAGGTGGGCAGGTTGGCGCCCTCCACGATCAGTCGGGGGGTGATCGTGCCGGCCGTCGCCTCGTCGATCACGTCCTGGATCGCCGCCGGTACCAACACCTCGGTCGGCACCGACAGTTCGAACCCCAGGGGGTGCACGGTCCCACCCGAGTACTCCTTGATCGCGAGATCGCCGCTGTCCGCGTGCAGGCTCAGCAGCCGGGTCACGTCCAAGCCGTGCGGGTCGTACAACGCGCCGTGCACGGAGGAGACCGCGACCACCGTCGCACCGAGTTCGGCGAAGCGGCGGATCGCGGCCGAGCCGACCGCGCCCAGCCCCTGGACCGCGACCCGCGCGCCCCGGAGCGGCAGGCCGACACGGGTGAGCAACGCGTCGGCGACCTCGGCCACCCCGAACCCGGTGATCCCGAGCCGGTCGTAGGGGACTCCGCCCAGTACCGCATCGGTGCCGACGGCCGTTCCCCGATCGCCCAGTTCGTCCTGGACGATGGCGGCGTCGTCCTCGGTCAACCCCATGTCCAGGCCGAACACGTATTCGCTGGGCACCTCGTTCGAAAGTGCTCGGGCGAACGCCCGCAGCACCGCCTCCTTGTCCGGGCCGGCCGGATCGTAGACGATCCCGGCCTTGGCGCCGCCATAGAAGAGGTCGACCGCCGCCCACTTCCACGTCATCACCCGGGCCAGTCGGGCCACTTCGGTGGTACTCACGGTCGGGGACATCCGGGTACCGCCCTTACCCATGCCACGGGCGGTGTTGTCGATCACCAGAACGCCCTTCATCCCGGTTCGGGTGTGTGACACGGAGACGACCTTCTCCGGCCCCCATTGATCCATCAGCGACAGGACATCCGACATGTCGAAGCGCTCCTTCAATCCCGACGATCGATACGGCCACCGTGCTCCAACAGCGTCGTGGCACGCACCGCCGGTTCCTAGAGGCGACAGCCCGAGACCTCGTTCGAGCGAGGCCAAGGAATCCTGATGCTCAACCCCTTGCACTTGCGCACGCTCGTCGAAGTGGTACGCACCGGATCGTTCGCGCGCGCCGCGCGCCGCACCGGATACACCGCCTCGGCGGTCTCCCAGCAGATCGCCGCATTGGAACGCGCCGTGGGCACCCCGCTGTTCGAACGGGAGGCGCACGGCATCCGGCCGACCGGGACCGCCTTCACGATCGCCGATCGAGCACGCGACGCGATCGCGGTGTTGGACAGCCTGGAGCGCGACATTCGCGACGTGGTGCAAGGCCGCAGCGGCCGACTGAGTCTGGGTACGTTCCCCACCGCGGGTGAACGCATGGTGCCCTACGCCGTGGCCGAGTTGACCCGGCTGCATCCCACCGCCGAGATCCTGTTGGACGAGGCCGAACCGGACGACCTGCTGCCGCAGGTGCAAAGCGGCGACCTGGACCTGGCCCTGGTCTTCGCCTACGACCTGGTGCCGCGGGTGTGGCCGAAGGAGCTGACGGTTCTCCCGCTCGTGGAGGAGACCCTGGCCCTGTTGCTGCCGAAGGGACACCCCGCGCTGCGCGAGGACGGGGTCGACGTCGGCGAACTGGCCGAGGAGCGCTGGGTGGCCACTCGGGCGGGGACGGCCGGCGCCACGAGCCTGTTCCGGGTGTGTGCCGCACATCGGTTCGCGCCCAGGGTCGCCTTCCGCAGCAACGACTACGACGTCGTCCAGGGTCTGGTCGCCGCCGGAGCCGGCGTCGCCATCGTCCCGGGCCTGGCCTATCAGGCCCGGGAGGGCGTGGTCGGCGTGCCGCTGGCGCACACGCCCTCGCATCGCCGGGTGTCCGCGCTGTATCGCACCGCCAACCGCAACCCGCTGCTGACCGCGGCGATGGACGCGTTCGTGTCCGCCGGCCGTGGACTCCAGGACCGCTTCGTACGAGCGGACGAATCGATTCGCCATGCCGCGGACTCGAACCCCGAGCCCTCCCGGCGCCACGAGGAGGCGAGCTGACCTCGGGCGGTCACGGTCAAGCGCCAGATCGGCTTGGCCTTCACGTCAGATTCCCGCGTCCTGTGCGGACTTGGCCGAGACCCGCACATGGCGCACGCTTGTCGCACCGAGGGGCCCGACCGTCTTCGGCGGCGCCGGCCTCGCGGATCGCGACACGGATTCCTCCTGGAACGATTCTCGCCGTCATTCAGGAATGGAAGGGAACTGAGATGACTTGCTCCACTTCGTCGCCCGGCAGAGGCCGCGGCGGCGGTACCAGAGACGGTTATCGCCACGCCGGGACGCGAACCACGCGGGGCGCGCACTGCCTGCCCCGACTGCTGACCGAGCCGTCCGACCACCCGACGTCCGTCCCCGCGGGCCGAGGGAACTGAGCGCTGCGGATCGGTCGGCGGCCGGGCCGTCCCCCTCAATGGCGCGGGGGACGCGCACCCTCCCGGCCATCGCCGACCGATCCGCCGCGCCGGTACCGGTACGGAACCGGGGTTCCATCCCCGCCCGGATCCGTACCCACCATGGCGGCCCGGGTGGATGAGTCGCGCCGTGTCCACCCGGGCCGCCTTGACGGAGCCGAGCCATTTTCGAACGCACCGGACGCCACACGTCCGGATCCGACGACGACCGAGCGCCGACCCGCAACCGGGTCGGCGCTCGGTCGTCGTGCCGTCGCGCCCTGCCGGACCAGGCCGTGTCCGGCCTTTCGTCCCGCCGCGGCAGCCCCGAGACCGACGCGGCGGGGCCGGGCCCGGGTCGGACCCGCCCCCGCCGGCGGAACCCGACGCTGCCGCGGCGGGACGCAAGGGCTCTGGATCAGCGGGAGTTGTTCGGTCGACGGCGCAGTAGCAGCAGGGCGCACACGCCGGTGACCAGGATGGCCGCGGAGGCGCCGGCGATTCGGCCCAGGCCGCTGCTCGCGCCGGTCCGGGCCAGGCCGGGTACGTTCGCGGCGGGGGCGGGCGGCCGTTGCTCGTCCGACGGCGTGGCCTCGGGCGTGGTCGTCGGCGGCGCGGTGGTCGGCGCTGCGGTGCTCGGCGGTGCGGTGGTGGGAGCGGCGCTCGTGGGCGGCGCCGTCGTGGGAGCGGCGCTCGTCGGCGGTGCGCTGGTCGGTGGCGTCGAGGTGGGCGGCTTGGTCGTGGGCGGCTTGGTCGTCGGTGGGGCGCACGCCTTGCCGCCGTTCCAACCGGCGATCAGGTCGAGCGGATACTTGGCGTCGGGATAGTGCGGCAGCGGATTGGCCTTGCCGTCGAAGACCTTGTCGTTGCCGTACAGGTCGATCTGGCCGAAGCAGGGCGGCGCGTGCTTGGAGATGTCGAGTGCGGCGCTCTTGTGGTCACGACCGAGGGTCACGGTCTTGGAGCCGAGATAGCGCTGGGTGCCCGAGGTCTTCCAGGTGGGCCCGTCCGCGCTGTAGGCGGCGAGCGAGACCTTGTACGAGCACGACTTGGGTACCTCGCCCACGATGCGCACGTTCACCTTGGTGGCGAGCGCGCCCAGCAGACCCGCCGAGGACCACGTCTTTCCGCCGTCGATCGACCATTCGACGCGGGCCGACCCGCAGGTGTTCTTGGCGTCGTCGGCCGCGTGTGCGGATCCGGCGACCAGGATCGGCCCGACGAGTGCCAGGGTGCCCACCCCCAGGCCGGCGGCGAGCGAACCGATAGGGCTTCGTTGCACTGAAAGGCTCCCCGAACTGGGTGGAATGCGGCGACCCGTCCGATGACGGAGTCCGGGGGGTAGATTCTCGCCGGGTATCGGTGTGCGGCAAGGTCGAGTCGCTGAACCGTCTCGGGTATACGCACCGGTAGCCCGCGTCCTCGGCGGCGGCGCCCGCGCGGAATCATCGATATCGACCGCAGCCGGCCGACTATTTCCGCGGCGCATTCGCGACGGCACGGTGTGTGAGTGGAATTGCATATCCGAGAGCATGCCGAGAGCGTGCGCGCGTGACGTGATATGCGCGGTCCGTGACCGGCGGAGAACGACGCCCGACGCACCGCGTCCCGGGAGGTGGGCGCGGGCGGGCGACCGGTCGCCCGGCCCGTGCTTCCTTGGGCGACACCCGGGATGCGGTCGTGCGAGGAGCCTCGTCCGGGCCGGGCCGGGCGGCATGTCGGCGCAGCCCTTCGGCGCCCGGGGGACATTACGAAACAGTCTCGACGGAATTTGCTCACGGTGAATTCCATGCGGTCGTGCAGGTGGAAATAGGCACGCCTATGTTACCCGCAGGTATACCCGAGCCGGATAACGCACTCGACCTTATCCGAGTTCCGCCGGGCGGTTGAAAATCCGAGCAATGTGCCTTATCCGGCGCGGGTCATGCTTCGGGCGACACCTCGGTCCCGGACGGTCCACCCGACGCATGCCCGCTCCGTGATCGGCCGGACGAACGGGGGCGGTAATGAGCGCGACGTATGTGGAGAAGGGCCAGGTCCTCCACCGGAGCCGGACGAGTCGTCCCGGCCTCGCCGAGGGGCGTCCCGAGCGGGCCACCCCGCTCGTCGACGCCCGCCAGGATCTGTACGGCGACCCGTTTCACCCGGACGCCGACGGCGAGCACGCGGCGGAGCGACGCGTTCGCGACCTGCTCACCGCACAACGGCTGGCGGCCGGCCCGAACGGGACCCGCGATCTGCTGCGCTGGCTCGCCCATCGCACCGGCGCGCACATGCGCATCGTGGACCGCGAAGGGGCCGTGCGGCACGAGGCGTTCGGGCCCACCGGCCGGCCCGCGACGCGCGACGTGGGCGAACGCGGCGAGACCGGCCACACCATCGCCCTGGGACCGATGGGCGAGCGGGACGCACCCGAGGGGACACTGCACATCGTCGGCCGCGCCGCCGCCCTCGACCACACCGAAGGCCTGCTCGCCGATGCGGTGCCCGTTCTCGGTTGGGCCTGGAACGCGGAGCGAACGGCCGCCGAGCGCGCCCGGATCGCCGAGGCGGGCGCGCGCAGCCGGCAGGCGGTGCTGCGACTGCTGAGCGCCGGTCATACCGCGACGGCCAGGGACGTCGCGCTGGCCATGGGCTCCCCGCTTCCCGACGTGGTGAGCGTGCTCGTGGTCCGGTTCCCCGAAGAGCGACGCCGGGGCATCGAGCGCGCGGTGCAAGGGCTGGCCGGCGCCGGCATCCGATGGGCGCCGGACCTGACGTGGTCCGATTGCCTGGTGTTGCTCATCCCCGTGGAGGGGAGGGCGCCCACGACGTCGGAGTGTCGCGACGCCGGGGAGCAGCGACCCGAGGCGGCTCATCGGGTGGCCGATCGACTGGCCCGGGAGTTCGTCGACGTCCTCGTCGGAGTCGGCGACGCGTTCGCACTCGAATGCACCTCGGTGGCGTACGAGCAGGCCGCGCAGGCGCTGTCGCGAGCTCCGGTGGGTACCGATCGGGTGGTCGCCTTCGGCGAACACGCGACACCGGAGGAGTTGATCGGCCGCGCCGGCGCGGCCTGGGCGCGGCGGCGGCTCGCGCCGTTGCGCACGTATCGGCCGACCCGGCGCGCCGATCCGGGGGCCGACGAGTTGACCACCACCCTGGAGACCTGGCTGCGTCTGGGGGGACGGGCCTCCCGCAGGCTGCACGTGCACCGCAACACCCTGATCGCGCGTTTGAAGACCGTGGCCGCGCTCCTGGACGTGGATCTGGATGCGCTGGCCGTGCGCGCCGAACTGTCCCTGGCGCTGCGGATCCTGGCGCTGCACCCCGGATCCGGGCAGGACGCCGCCGGCACGCCCGGCGCGGCGCAGGCCGGTGCGGCCGAGGAGGCCGACCATGCCGACGAGGCGGTGACCGTCGAGGATCTGCTGGCCATGCCCCGGGTTCGGGTCTGGGCCCGGGAACGGGTCGGCCCGCTCGGGTCGCGGTCCCACGACGTGGAGACCCTGCGCACCTGGCTGGACTGCGACGCGCGCATCGAGCCGACCGCCGCGGCCCTGGCGATCTCCGCCCCGGGAGTGCGCAAGCGCCTGGTCCGGATCGAGGAGCGCCTGGGCACGGGGCTGATCGGTTGCCCCGCCACCCAGGTCGACCTGTGGCTCGCCCTGAAGACGGGCGCACTGGGCGCGATCGACGCGCCGACCGAGCGGCACACCGCGACGCGATCCTGAGCCGACGCGGGGCGCGGGGCGGTCAAGCCCGTGCCCCGCGATCGAGATCCGCGTGCGCCCGACACCGGTCGGCGTTCTCGGCCAACCGGTCCCGCCAGCCGTCTCGATCCACCGGGTGCGAGTCGCACAGGGCGAGTGCGTCGGCGTAGAGCCGGGCCGCCAGTTCCAGTCGGTCGGCCAACACGGCGACGTAGGCGTAGATTTCCTGTGTGGCCACGACGGTGCCGATGTCACCCGACTGCGAGGCTGCCCTCGCCATGGTCTTGGCGACGATCAGTGCCCGGTCGGGCTCGCCCCGCTCCAGCGCGCGCGCCATCACCGCCAGAGCGTGCGCCTGCGCGGCCGTCGGCGAGGGCGCGGCCGGCCGCTCGTCGTCGGCCGGCGGATCGGGCGGTGTCTGCGGTTCGTCCGCCGGTTGTTCGGACGTCGGCGAAGGCGCGGGTTGTTCGGACGCCGGCGAAGGTGTCGGCGGTTCGTAGGCGGGCGAGTGTCCCGGCTGTTCGTACGTCGGCGAGTGCGCCGGCCGCTCGTACGTCGCCGAGTGTCCCGGTTGTTCGGACGTCGGCGAGTGTGCGGGTTGTTCGTATGTCGGCGAGTGCGCCGGGCGGGCCCGGACCTCGCCGGGCCGCTGCGAGCCCGTGTGCGGACGGTCCGGCCTCGGCGATGCGTCGGATCGTCCGCGGCGCAGGCCCCGGCCGCGTCGAGCGGGCTTGGCGGGCACCGGATCCCCGGCCTGGGCGACGTTGCCCTGCGGGTCGACGATCAGCGGGAAGGTCGTGCCGTCCGGCTCGACGGCCTGTACCCGTACCGCGCGGCCGAGGCTGCGCGCGGTTTCCGCGGCGACCGCCAGGGCCACGTCCCTGGGGTCGCGGCCGGGATCGACCGGGACGTACACCCCGTCGATCTCCAGGGTTCGGTCCGCGCTCAACGTGATCAGGACGACGGGCCAGGCGGGGACGGCGGCGTTGTCACTCACCAGAGGCTCCCGGTTCGCTCGGGTCGGCGGAATCGGCGGTCGCCGGCGGCTCGGATCGGGTCGCCGAGGCTCGCGGGCACACCGGGTCGGAGCGGGACATCATCATGCTCGGCGTACCGCTGACGAGTGTCGTGACCACCACGCACGAGTTCGGGCCGACCGGCGCGCCGGCCAACACCGCGGTCAATTCGCCGGCCCGCGGCACCTCGGTCTTTTGCACCGCACCGTCCCGGCTCTGCGCGACGACGAGATACCCGACGATCAGGTCGGTACGTTGCGGAGGTTTCCAGAAGACCAACAGCCGTCCCTCGAACGACTTCACCGAGACCCCCTGGGGGCGGTACGGCGCGGCCGCGTCCGGTGCCATCACGGTCGCGGGCACCGGGGCCGCGGTGGTGGGTTGCGCCACGGGCTGCTCCTCGCGGCCGGCGAGGACCAGGATGCAGGCCGAGGCGATCACCATCACGACCAGGCCGGCGATCACGAACACGACCCAGCGCGGACGGCGTTTGGGCGCGGGGAACCAGTCCGCCGACTCGGTCGAGACCTGGCGGAAGTCCCAGCCGAACTCCTCGGCCGGTTCCGGCTTCGCCGGCGCCTCGACAGGGGCGCGGGATTCCGTCCCGGTGCCGCCGTCCGGTTCGGTGGCGGCCTCCGGTTCGGTGGCGGCGGCCGGTTCCGTCGCGGCGGTCGGCGACGCCCCGGCGGCGGGCATCGGGTGGTGCTGCTCGGCCTTGGGGTCCATTGCCCGCGCCAGCGGCGCGTACGTCGTCTCCTCCTCGCGCGTGGAGGGTTCTTCCGCCGGTGACGAGGGCTCCTCGCGTTCGGGCTCCGGCTCGCGCGCCGGAGGCGGATTGCGAACCGGCGCGGGAGGAGTGGGAGGGGCCGGGATCGACGCGGCGTTCTCCGCGTCGGGCACCGACTGCCGCCGCTCGCCGGCGATCGCCTCGACCGCGGGCAGGAACTGCGTATGGCTCGCGTCCACTTCCCCGGTCGTGACGCCACCCGCGGGCGCGAGTCCCGCCAACTCCGCCTCTGCTTCCGCAGCCGTGACGCCACCTGCGGTCGCGAGCCCCGCCGACCCCGGCCCCGCGTCCGCGTCCGCCGGCGGTGTCGGCGCGATGTCGCGGACGTACGGCCACCACCTCGGTTCGTGCAACGCGGGTCCGCCGCCGGACGGGTCGTCCCGGGTCGGGTCCGCCGAGTTCGAGGTGCCGCGTCGGTCGATGGTCACGTCTGAGCTCACTCTCGTCCCCTGTCGGGCGATCGGAATACCAGCGCCACCGAACTCGGGCGCATCCTGTGACCGGCCCTGACGTGGGCGCGGGGTCGCCCGTCGAGCCGCCGGACGGCGCCGGCCACGATCGCCCGATCCCGCCACGCGGCATCCGCGTCCGCCTGGTCGATCGTGCGATCGCCATAGGCGATGTCGTTGACCAGGGCGGCGAGTTCGGGCAGCCGATCGGCCGCCTCGCTCGGCAGTCGGGTCGCCCCGTATTCGGCGATATCGCCGACCGTCAGCGATGCACTCGTGCGCATCCCGGCGCCCACCAGGTCGTCGCCGATCTGTCGCCAGGCACCGATGACCTGTTCACGCGGTCCTCCCCGGCGACGGCGCCGCCGGGCCAGGACCGGGCCGAGCCAGGCCGACACCAGGTATCCCACGACGCCCACGCCCAGGCCCGCCGCGGCGTACAACTCCCAGCGGGTGCGCGCCCGGTGCGCGGATCGCGGAGTCTCCGGCTCGGGCGCGGGCCCGGACCGGGACTGACCGGCGATCTCGCGATCCTTCTCCGCTCGGGTGATCGGCTTGGCCGGCGTGCTGTTCGCGGGCGCCTTCTGTTCCGGGGCCTGCTTGCGCGCACCGGTGTCCGTGGCCTGCCCAGGGGTGGGGAAGAAGGGCACCCAGCCGACGCCCTCGAACTCGACCTCCGGCCATGCGAGTACGTCACCGCTGCGCACCTCGCGGACCCCGTTCGCGCCCTCGCGCCCGGCCGAGAAGCCGACGACCACTCGGGCGGGCAGGTTGAGCGTACGCGCCATCACCGCGAAGGCGGTGGCGAATTGCTCCGACGTGCCCTCCTTGGAGGTCTCCAGGAAGAACTGGAGGTTGCGGTACGAGTGTCCGGGGACCGCCGAGATGTCGTAGCGGTGGTTGGCGCGCAACCACTGGGCCAGGCGCAGTGCCTGCTGATACGGAAACGTGCTGCCCGAGGTGGCCAGGACGGCCTTCGCCCGGAGCGCCTCCAGGGCCGGGATCGGTCGTCCCACCGCGTCACTTTCGGGCAGGACCGTGTTCGCCGGATCGTGTGCCGCCGGCAGGTACTGCAGGCGGTCCGGATCCAGCGCGGGAAGGCGCGCGTCGATCCGATACCGCGTGCCCGAGCGCAGGCCCGAACCACTCGCGATCACGCCGCTGTCGGGATCGACCCGCAACCGCAGATTCGGTGCGTCCACCCCGGTGGGACGATCGCTCGTGGGCAGCCAGATGTCGCCCAGGTCGCGCAGGGTCACGTGGTCGACCACCGAGGTCAGGACGGCCGGCCGGCCGTCGGGCGAGTCCGGCACCCGGCCGGCGGTGGCCCGCAGGTCCCGCACCGGATACCAGCTCGACCCGTCGTAGCGATCGAGCACCGTCAGACGCCAGTAGCGGTCTGGCGCGCTGGGACCGTCCACGCTGAACATCGGCTGGTCGGGGGACATCAGCCACGCGGAGATGCGATCCAGCGGACTGATGCCGGTCAACCGTTGCGGAGGCGGCGGCTCGACCAGGTCGCGCAGATCGGGAGGACGCCGGTCACGCGTACCGGGCAGATCGGGACCGAGCAGGCCGGCCACGCACGCCAGCGCGACCACGATCGGCGCACCGACCAGCGCCGTACCCATCGCGGGTCGCCATTGGGGCGCCCGGATCAGCAGCAACAATCCGATGGCACCGATCAGGGCGACCATCACCGCGACATTGGAACCGGGCCCGCCGACGCCCAGCACGACCGGGACCACGACGGCGAGCAGCGCGGGCAGGGCGGGCAGGGACACGGTGGCGGTGCGTAGCGCGAGTTCGGCCGACGCGAAGGCCGCGACCCACACGCACACCGACACCAGGACGAGCAGTTCGCCGTCGGGGGGAGCGGGCAGCACGGTGGTCAGGATCGACTTGGGCGCGTTGACGACGGCGGCGCCGATGTCGCGCACCCCGCCGGGGGTGGGCACCACGTATCCCACCGCACGATCGCGGAAGAGCGTCCCGGACACGACGAGCAGCCAGGCCAGCGCGGACAGGACCACCGAGGGCCACAACGGTCTGGTCGCGCGGGCCCGTTCCGCATCCGTCACGAAGCGCTTCGGGCCACCGGAGCAGGCGGTCACCACGAGGGTGGGCACGATCGCGGACAGGCCCGTGACGAGCAACACCTCGCGGGTTTCGAAGACCCGCCGGAATGCCAGGCCCACGCACAGTGCGGCCAGGGTGGTGGCGACCAACGACCACCCGCGACGGTGAATGCCGGGGCCGCTCATCGCATCGCCTCGCGGTGCCACGCGCGGGCCAGTTCCTCCAGGTCGGTGACCAGCAGCCTGGTCACCTGCGTGGGCAAGGGCAGGGCGGGCGGCGGCGGGCCACCGGGTGCGGCGACCCGAACCAGGATCACCCGGTCGAAGCGGCGGGTGACCCGTCCCAGCGCCTCCAGCGCGGAGGCCGACTCGACGCCGGTGACCACCACGAGCGTGTCACTGTCGCGACCTCGCTCCAGGATGTCGAACGTGTCCCGCAACGAGTGCGACGCGTCGGCCTCGACCACCGCGAACAGATCGAGCAGCCGGCCCGAACCGGGTTCGCGATCACGCTCGTTGGTCAGTGGCCCGGCGCCGGTGAACACGCGCAAAGGGAAGTTCTTCCCGGCCACGGCGGCGGCCACCGACGCGGCCACCTCGACCGCCGTCTCGAACGTCTCGGTCGCCGTCGACCACGGCGGCCTGCCGGTGTACGAGCCGGGCGCGGTGTCCAGCACGATCGTGGTCGAGGGCAGGCTCACGTCGATCATCCGCCGGACCATCATCACCCCGGTACGCGCGGTGGAGCGCCAGTGCACGCGCCGCAGATCGTCGCCGAGGGTGTACTCGCGCAGCGAGTGGAAGGTCAGCGTCCCGTCCTCGGCCGTGTCCGAAGTGGGCCCTTCCAGATGGTGGGTGCGGCCGGCGGGCAGCACCGGCAACGGGACGGTGCGCGGGCGGACCAACAGGGTCTCGACCGAGCCGTGTTCGCGGGTTCGCCGGCTCAGGCCGAACGGGTCGCTGCGCACCAACGACATGGGACCGACCGCGACCGGCCCGCGAACGTGGGTGGGCAACGGGTAGCGGGCACTGACCTCCGCCCCCGGGGGCACCACCGGCAGCGTGGCCGGATAGACCGCCTCGCCGGCGACGTGGTCCTGGGCACGCAGGCCGCGCAGTGGCCGGGTCCCGGTGTTGACGAGCACCACGACCGCGTGCGCGGCATCGCCGCGCGCGACCTTGACGGGTACGACCGTACGCCGGGCCCGGACCGAGGGCCGAGGCGCCGTCCAGGCCAGGGCGAGCGCCACGGCGGCCAGCGCGGCGATCCCGAGCACCCGGGCCTCGCCGTATCCCAGTCCCCAGCCCACTCCACACAGGGCCGCACCCACCGCGAGCATTCCGCGACCGCCGGTGGAGAGCATCAAGCGTGGCCCTTCGTGGCGGTCGGCTGCGGGGCCGGCACCCGATCCAGGATCTCGTCGAGCACGTCGGCGGCCGTGACACCGCCGAGTTCGGCGTCCGGGGCGAGGAGCAGACGGTGCGTCAGGATCGGGCGGGCCAGCACCTTGACGTCCTCGGGCAGGATGTGGCCGCGCTCCTGCGAGGCCGCGCGGACGCGCGCCGCCCGGACCAGGGCGACACTGCCGCGCGGGCCGGCGCCCAGCCTGGTGTGCGCGCTCTCGCGGGTGGCGCGGGCAAGGCGCACGGCGTAGTCGACGACCGGCCCGGCCGCGCTCACGTGGTGGCGGGCGACCTGGACGAACTCCTCGATGTGGCGCGCCGTGGCGATCACCGGAAGACCCTCGACCGTCGCCCCGCCGCCCGCGCCCGAGGCGACCGCGACCTCGGAGGCGAGGTCGGGATAGCCGAGCGTGACGCGCATCAGGAAGCGGTCCAACTGTGCCTCGGGCAACGGGTAGGTCCCGGACATGTCCACCGGGTTCTGCGTCGCGATGACGATGAACGGACGCGGGACCTCGTGGGTGATCCCGTCGACGGTGATCCGGCCCTCCTCCATCACTTCGAGCATCGCCGACTGGGTCTTGGGCGAGGCACGGTTGATCTCGTCGCCGATCACCACGTGGGCGAAGACCGGACCGGGCAGGAATTCGAAGGTGTTCGTCGTCTGGCGGAACATCGACACACCGGTGATGTCGGACGGCAACAGGTCCGGGGTGAACTGGATGCGATGCCACGACGCGTCGATGGAGGCGGAAATGGCCCGGGCCAGGGTGGTCTTCCCGGTGCCGGGCACGTCCTCCACGAGCAGGTGGCCCTCGGCGAACAGGGCGGTCAGTGCGAGGTCCACGACATCGCGCTTGCCGACGACGACCCGTTCGATGTTGTCCCCGAGCGCGCGGAAGCACTCGCGGAACAACCGCAGGGCGTCGCCGGTGTGGAAGCGGGTGGCCTCGGCCGGCGGGTTGCCGTTCACCGAGGTGGCGAGCTGCTGGGTCACGGTGCTCCAGACGGGTGGAACGGCGGGTGGCGGGAGGATGAGGCCCGCCACCCGCGAGTGAACACACGATGGGTGAAGCCGCGGGACTACTCGCACTCCCAGAGCGGAGGCGAGAACGTGCCCTGGTCGGCCCGGGGGGTTCGGATGTACAGGTCGCTGACGTAACCCGTGGCGTCCTTGCCCGGGCCGGTGTAGACGACCCGGTCCCAGATGGCGCTGCGCACGTTGGTGGCGGTGCGAGTCACGTTCTCGCCCTTCACCTGGCACTGCACGGTGATGTTGCCGGTGTAGTTGGCGCCGATCTCACCCCTGCGGGTGGCGGCGTCGATCCGCGGACCGGCGTGGATGCCGATGCCGATCGAGTTGCTGCGGTTGGGGCCGACCTTGTACGTGCGCGGCGGCGGGGTCAGGTTGATCGTGGTGGTGGCGGAGCCGCTGCCGGCGGCGTTCTTCGCGGTGATGGTGACCGGATATTTGTTGCTGTTCTTGAGGTCCTTGACGACATACGTGGTCGTGGAGACCGTCACCGGAGCCCGGGTGCCTACCTTGACCTGATAGGTCGTCTTGGCATCGGTGCCCTTGGGCACGGTCCACTTCAACGTCGCCCCGTGGCCCCCGGTCGCCAGGGCGACCGAGACGCCGGCCGGCTGCGGCGGCTTGACGCACGGTTGGATGGGCTGGGACCAACCCGAGTTCATCGTCTTTCGGCCGGCGTATTCGGCGCTGACGTAGAACTTGTACTCCTTGCCGCACTCACCACCGGAGACGGTGAACTTCATGGTGCCACCGGGACCGATCGAATCGGGGGTGACGGAGAGTCCGGCCGTCACATTGCCCAGCGTGTAGCGGGTGGGCTTGGCGCCGTCCGAGGGCGTGAAGGTCAGCGTGATCTTGCCCTGGCTCGACGTGGCCTTGGGCGTGCCCGGGGCCTTCATCTCGGGCGGGGTGGTGGACGGCGGTGTGGACGCCGGTGTGGACGGCGTCGTGCTGACGGGGGGTTTGCCGGTGTCGGTCGGGCTCGCGGTACCGGTCGGCCCGCTCGTGGCCGGCGCGCTCCCGGTCGCCGACGCGGTGGGCGTGCCCGTGCCCGGCGTGGTCGGCCGCGAGGACGGCGGCTTGGGCACCTCGATCGGATCGTTCGGCGCGGTGTCCGTGGGCAGCGGCACGGGTGCCTGCGGGTCGCCGGTCGCCGACGGTCGGGGGACGGGCTTCGGCGCGTCGTCACCCGGGAACGGCGGGACCGGATCGTCGTCCGGCACGTCCTGCGGGGGCGCCTCGCCGCCGCCCGGCAACTGCTGGTCCTCGGACGGCGGTTGCGTGGGCGGAGCGGTGGTCGGTGGGGCAGTGGTCGCACCGGTTCCCGGTGCCTTGCTCGGGGTCGGGGTCGACTGGTCGCCCGGCACCCCGTCCGCACCCGGTTCGCCGTCCTTGCCGATCCGGTGGATGCGACCCTGCACGTCGACGACGGCCGCCTCCGCGTTGTTCTGGTCGTTGACCCAGAGGAGGCCGTTGTTGACGTACGTCTCCAGCTTCCCCTTGACGCCGGTGACCTTGATCGGCTCCTCGAATTTGGCCTGGACCGTGTTGTAGACGAGCAGCGCGCCCGTGTCGTGGTCCGGCACGTAGACCTTCGCGCCCAGTACCGACGGGCTTCCGTAGGTGTGCTTCCCGGTCTGGATCGGCGTCGCCTGGACGGAGCCGCTGTTGATGTCCACGAGGATCAACGAACCGGTGTCCGAAGCCAGGAAGGGCACGATCGCCCCCTCGTTGACACCCGGCACCAGGAATTTGTCCGGTGCGCCCTTGGTCGCGTCCGTCGGCAGCTTGAAGGTGCTCGCGACGGCGGTCTGGGACAGTGTCATGGCCTTGCCGGCGCTCACGTCGGTGACCAACACCCGGTCCGCGCCGGACTTCTGCCCGCCCTCGTTCGACGGAGGCGCGGCCTTGACCAGGGTCAACAAGAGCTGATGCCCGGGCTCGGCGACCTTGATCGGCGCCCCCCGGTCGGAGCCGCGCACCGGTACCACCTCGCCGGTGGCCGACAGCGGCACCCACAGCGTGCCGTCGGAGTCCGCCTGGGTCCGACCCAGCGGGATCGGCGCCCCCTGGGCGTCCTGGAACACGATCGGTGGACCGATCGTGGCGAACGAGCCGAGTGCGTTGGCCGCGTCGGTGGTGGGTCGCGGGTCGATGCGCTGCACCTCCCCCTTGCCGGGGGTGATGCGCCACGCGTTCCCGCCGCCGGTGGCGATGTCCTGGTTGGGAGTTCCGTCGGGTGAGCTCTGGGCAACGGTGAGTTGGCGGGGGTCGATCTGGTTGAGCTGCCCGGTCCGCTGATTGAGGACCAGGACGGTCTTGCCGTCCGTGCTCACCTGCAAGGTGGTGGGGTCCTGGCCGCCCGGCAGGGTGATCCGGGCATCCACGCGCCCGGTCAGGCCGTTGACGTGGACGACCAGATTCTTTCCGCCGCTGGGCAGCCATGCGCCGACGTCCGAGAGGTCGGAGTCGGCCCCCGCCGCGCCGATGCCGACGACCACCGAGGCGGCGACGACGGAGACGGCCGCGCCGATCGCGACGATCGCGGTCGGACGGTTGCGGTTCAGGCGCAGGCGGGACAGGCCGGGTATGCGGGACAGCCGGCTTCCGTGCGGCGCGCCGGAGCGCCGCTCGGGATCGGGTTCCTCGGCCGACGACGGGGCCGGCGAGTCGGGCGCGGAGCGCTGGGACATGGGGCTTCTCCCTGGAACACGGACCGGTCCACGATCCTTGGGTGGCGAGTACGCGGCCGAAGCCGGCCGGCGTGAACGTCGACGCGTTCTTCGGATGTTGCGAAAGACGTGCCGACCGGTCCCCGGTGGGACAACCGGCCACGGGCGCGGTGGATGGGGAAGGGGTTCACCTCGATGGCGCGGCGCTCGCGGGCGAACCCGGTGCGGCCGGATACATCGCGATCTCCGCCGCCGCGGTGGTGTCCTCCTCGCTTGGGACGGACAGCGTGAACAACCCCGCGCCCGAGGCGGTGAGCCGGTCCGGGATCGCGGTTCCCGCAGGAAGCGGATCGATCCTGCGCGTGGCCACACGCACGAGGGCGGGCTCCCTGGCGGCCGTCTCCTCCTCACCTTCCCGAGGGACCCGGCCGTCGGCGAGCAACGAGCCGAAGGCGACGCCGTCGTCACCCACCGCGCCGAGTTCGACGCCACGATGGTCGTGGTCGCCGGCCAGGCAGGCCAGGGTGCGTGCGGACAGGTCGAGCGCCAACGAACCCGCCACGACGTAGCGCCCGCCGGGAGAGGCGTCGAAGAGCGAACGCAGCCCCTGCGGGTCGAAGTCCCCACCGCCGGGGGCGGGACATCGTCCGGAGAACTGGACCGCGCCCGACGCGGGATCGTGCACGGCGTACAGCGTGGGTTGGCCGTCCGGACCGGCCCAGGCGACGAGCATCGCCCCCGGCAGGGTGCCCAACAGCGTGCCGCGGGTGCGCCCGTCGGGACCGATCCGGGAACTGCTCCAACCGCCGACGAGCGCGAATCGGCCCCAGGGGCGGGCCGGTGTCTCGGCGGTCAGCACCCCGGCCGCGATGGTGGAGACGGGCACGTCCCGCACGGTGCAACCGTCGACGGCGTCCTGCTCGCACACCTCCGACCGCCGGGACTCTCCCGCCGGCACGGTGCTGCTCGCACCGGTCGTCGGATTCCACAACGTCGCCGGTCCGACCTCGATGTAGTCCTCCGCGGTGTCTTCCACCCGATCACCCAGGAAGAGCACCCCGCCGTCGTCGATCGAGATGCCCGAACCGCCGAATTCGCCGGGGGTCTCGCGCTCCAGATGTTGCGTCGGCGGCACGGTGTTGCCCGAGGAGGCGACCGGGAACGTGTCCACCACGGTGAGCCGCCGAGAGCGGACGAGGCCGCTTCCGGGAACCACGCCGAAGCGCACCAGGACCGCGAACTCGCCTTGGGCGGTGTTGATCACCCGCAGCTGCGGAGCCCGTTCGATCGACAACTTCCGCAGCGGGGCGGACGACCAGACCACGGCGCCCTTGTCCGCGCCGCGGGCGATCAGGACTGTTCCGTTCGGCTTCTGCTTCGCGGCCGTGGGGTCCGCCGCGGACACCGGGGCCGGCGCGTTCTCGGCGCCGCCGGGCGCGCCGCTCGCCGAGGACTCCGGCTGTGCCCCGAACTCGTCGCTTCCGGCGTACACATCGAGCAGGAAGCCCGCGCGCGGCGCGAGCGCGTAGGCGCGGTTGGTCACCTCGTTGCGCCAACCCCGCTTGCCGTCGAAGGTCGGCGGCACCGACAGCGCGGAGGCGGCGACCGGCGGCGCCGCCAGGGGATTGCGCTCCCCGGCCGGGGATTGCCCACCGCCCATCGCCGTGCAGCCGGTTGCCGCGCCGAGGGTCACAAGCATCGAGGCGAGCGTCGACAGCGCCCGGCGGCGTCTCAGGAAACGCCGAGAGGCCAAGGTGTACTCCTGCGCTGTGCTTGATGTCCGAGATCGGCGCCGGAGCGCCGTCGAATTCCCTGCCGACGCTAGGCGGTCGATTTCGGGCCGACAACCTTCGCGGGCCTCGACTGGGCAAGCCGATACCGACGACGCGCGACCGCTGTGCACGGGCGCACCGCGGGCGGGCATTCCACCCGGTTTCAGTCGATGGCCCGGACCGAGGACACCCGCCACGGCTGAGCGGCCGATGCGCGCTCCAAGGAGACGAACACGGTGGTGGTCACGGCCGGTCCGCGCCAGCCGTCCCGACCCGTGGGCGTGACGGTCAGGCTGAACGCGTGGAAGGCCGAGGTCTCCGAGTCCTCCGGCTTGCCCAGGTCGTCGGCGGGTGCGGCGACCACGGCGGTGACGGATTTGTGCTCGGCCCAGGTCGACCAGGTTTCTCCCGGCGCGGCGACCTGCGGACTCATCCGCAGATTCTCCGCGTACCGCGGCGTCAGGAACGGCGCGGCGCGCTGGGCGGCGTCCCACCGGGTCGCGTCGATGGCGGTGTCCACCGTCCACATCGTCGTCACCACGGCGCGGGCGACGGCGGTCGCGTTGCGCCCGTCGACCTGGTCGGGCGCCGGCAGCGAGGCGGCCGGCGTGCCCGTCCGCCCGACCAGTGCCGGCAACGGCGAGCTGGGAGTCGAGGGTTGCGGGTAGGTCGGGGTCGCCTCGGCCGTCGTGACGGGTCCTCGGGTGGGGGCCGGCTGTCCCGTGGGTCGAGCGTTCTCCCGGCCCCCACCGTCGCCCAGGCCGCATCCGGCGAGTGTGGCGGCGATCGTCAGCGACGCGAGCATCGCGAGGGGGCCGCGCATCTCAGGCCTGAGCGGTCGTGTGGACGGCATAGCGCTGGACCGTCCACACGTCCCGCCGGGAAAACTGGGAGAAGGGGTCCTCCCTGATGACGGTGCCGGTCTTGAGCGCATTGATGGTCATCCCGTTTCCGACGTACAGAGCGGTGTGGTGGGTGGCTCCGGTTCCGATGGAGCCGCCCGGGCTGGTGAAGAAGATGACATCGCCCGGCTGCATCTTGGCCTCCTCGGCCTTGCTCGGCGGGCCGGCCGAGGAGAGGATCCGTTGGCCCACGCGGGCCTGTTCGCCCGCGGTGCGCGGCAGCTTCAACGCTCCGCCGGAGGCCTGGTGGAAGAGATAGCGCACGAAGCCGGAGCAGTCGAAGCCCACGATTCCGGCGCCTTGGGCGAAGCCCTCGCTCGGTCCGGTGAAGGTCCCGCCGCCCCAGGAGTACGGATACTTGCCGATGGATCCTCTGGCGAGGTTGACGGCACGTCCGCCGAGAGTCTTGTCGTTGCCCGTGTAGACGGCGCTCACGGCCTGTGGCGCCGAATACGTGCTCATGAGGTTCTTGATCCCGGGGACGTATCCCTGGGTTTCCTCCCACGGCGGAATACCCCGGTAGTAACAGACCGCACCAGGGCCCGCGTTGTACGACGCGAGCATCAGGTCGAAGACCTCGCCGCGCATCTCACCGGCCTTCGGCCCGGGCTTGGTGTAGACCTTCCCGTGCATCTCCATCACGCACGTGCCGTACTTGCCCGCCTGCATCTTCCGGACCTCGCCGGCGAGATGGCAGTCGTAGCGCTCCTGAGCCAGGATGTTGGCTCTCGGATCGGACTGCGGGGCTCCTCCGCCAAACGTCTTCCACGTACTTGGTATGAACTGACTCAGACCGTACGCGCCCTTCGGACTCCCGGCGTCCGGTCTCCAGCCGCTCTCCTGATGGATCTGCGCGGCGACGACCGTGGGGGTCACCTCGGGGCACAGTTTTCCGGTCTCCGCCACGAACGACCTGTATTGGGCGGGAACGGCGTTCACGTTGAAGGCGACGTTGGTCAGTCCATTCTTCAGCAGGTTGAGCGGATTGGTGGCGGCGATGAGAGCCGTCATCGCGACGACGAAGATCAGGAACCCGCCGAAAGGCACGAGCAGCAGCAGCCCGAGCCACGATTTCTTTTTCCGCATCGCCTTTCCCCGCCCCTGTGCCTAGACGCCGACCTACCGACTCACCGACTACCGTCCGGTCGCCACTCCCTTGGCCACCTTGGCGGCGATATCAAGTCCCGGCAGGAAATCGCCGAGCTGCACCTGGGCACCGATCACGTCGAGCGTCTGCTCCGCCCTTTGCATCGTCTCCCCGATGAGCTTGTAGAACGCTCCCGCGATGTCGTCGACACCGGTTTCGTCGGCCATGGCCGCCGCCTCTCCTCCTGGATCAGAAACCCATGTTCTTGTTCAAAACCTTGTCCTTGGGATAACCGGTCGGCCGTTCCCGCTCGCCGGCGTCGGCCGCGTTCTCCCGCATGTTCTCGAAGATCGATTCCTCGACCCGGAATCCGGGGTGATCCAGCAGCCCCGGCGGAACGGGCGTCAGCGGCAGTGGTGGCAACGGGCTGCTCGAGTGACCGTCCCTGGGGTCGCATACCGCGAACGGGCCGACGTCGGGATCCATCAGGGCGCGCAGGTGCGGGTCGGCATGGTGGGTCCACCAGATCGAAACGCCCAGAGCCGGGTCCCGGCGCAGGTATTCGAAGGCCCGCCACAGGCTGGTCAACCGGGCGACGGCCTCCGGGTGAGCCCACCAACTCGGGCACCACACGGCCAACGACCGGTTGAGCCGACGCCGCAACAACGGTGCCAGGTACTCGGCGACGAACACGTCCACCGACGGGAAGAACAGCTTCTCCGGCTCCGGCTCGGGAGCCGGCTCGGTCCGGGGCGCGGGCGCGGTCGGCGCCGGTTCGCCCACATCGCCCCGGTGGACGAGCGGTTCGTGTTCGCGAGGATCGCTCATGAGACCTTCTTGAGTGCCATCGGCGCCTGGGCGCTCGGGTCGTACGCGGCGATCGACTGCCGAATCTCCTCGGCGTACTCGGTTTCCCACCAGGGAATCGTGCGGATCAGCGCCGGTTTCGTCCCGCTGAATTGCACGAAGGCACGACCGCGCGGCATCGACGTCAGGTCCGCCACGTCGAGCACGGCCTCGGTGCGCGACGCCTTGTTCACGTTGCTCTCGAAGAAGTCGGTCGACTTGCGGGTGTAACTGGTGGTGCCCGGCTCGAAGATGCCGGAGGCGGCGGAGAGGTCGCCGAGGAATTTGGTGTCCAGGACGCCGCCTCCGTAGACGCGCACGTTGGCCGCGCCCCACAGTTTCGCCATCCCTCCGTCACCCCATGCCGCAGCCCCCTGGGCCCAGGACTGGAGCATGGTCATCATCACGATGCCGCGTGAACCGAAGTGCGAGTACTTGTCCGGCAGTGCCTTCCACGGGCAGACGTTCGCCGCCTCGTCCAGCACGAAGAGCATCGGGATCGGCAACCGGCCGCCCGGACAGTCCCGTCCGGTGTTCTCGGCCTCCTCGGCGATCGCCGCGGTGAAGGCCGTCACCAGGGGCGCGGCCATCTTGTTCGTCTCTTCGGACAGCATGTAGAGCGTGTCGCCACCGCGGACGAACGCCTTGTAGTCGAAGGCCGGACGGTTCGGGTCGTTCCCCGGTTCGATCCACGCGGTCACCGTCGGCGCGACGAGGAAGGAGACGATCTGCGCGGCCGTGCCGTAGACACCGGCCCGTTGCCGATCCGGCGCGGTGATCACCGAGTCCACCGCGTCCGCCGAGGGGATGTGGCCGTGCTCGCGCAGAATGCGCTCGGGGGTGTCGTCGGTGGGGCGGGTGAGCCAGGTGAAGATCTGCGAGATGGGCTTCCCGCTGATGGACGCGGCCAGCAACAGATGCGCGATCAGGTCTTCCGCCGCCGGTTCGAAGTACGCGTCGCTGCGCGAGTGGGCGGGTCGGTTGATGGACGAGAACCGGCCCGCCATCTTGACCGCCAGCGTGATGCTGCTGCCCACGTAGGACAGCGGATCCCAGTACCACGTGGGTTTGGCGCCGGCCTGGTTCTGCGGGTCGAACACCCACACCTTGCCGCGCCGGGCCCGCGAGCCGCGGGTCGCGTCGACGATGTCACGCTTGTTGGAGGTGACGACCACCGCACCGGGCGCCGCGACGATGTTGGGAATCGCCCTCGAGGTCGTCTTTCCGGTACGCGGCCCCCAGATGTCGACGTGCATGTCCTCCCACGAGCCCCACACGTCGACGCCGTGGCGCACGGTCTTGCCGATGTACAGTCCGGGCACTTCGGTCGGATCCAGACCGAACTCGTCCGCCTTCGCCCGCACGCCCTTGGTGGTGGAGGCCCGGAGATCACGGGGCTTGGCCAGGTAGGGAATCGCCCGATCGATGTCGAGCAGGCCGCGTTGGTAGACGATCACGAGGTAGGTCGCGCCGCCGGCCGCCGCGGCCATGACCACGCACAGCGCGACGGCGATGACGGTGGCGCCGGTTCCCGGCCAGGTGTACTTGTCCAGCACCAGTCCGAGCAGGATGACGGGTGGTGGCGGTGGCTTGAGGTCGGTCTCGGCGCGGGTGGCCATGGCGCCGACCCACATCGCCCCGGTGACGGCCATGAGCACGCCCACGACGGCGAGGATCATGTACATGTCGCCGTACGGATTGGGGCCGCGCTTTTTGTTGGTGGAACTCACGTGGAGAACCTCCTTTCTGGCATTCGTGGGGCCTGCCGGCGCCGGAACATCCCTAGATGAGGACGAACTGAGTGATGCTGGATGCGCTGCCGACGATCAGGGTGCCGATGAACACATAGACCACCCCGTGCGCCATCTCCCCGCCGCTGCGGCGCGCGCCGACGAATTGGAAAAGACACCAGAACGCGCTGAAGAAGCAGCCCACCAGGCAGGCCCAGGCCACCCAGCCGGCGCCCTCCATGAGCGGGTCCATCACCTCGGACGGACCCGAGTAGTCCTGGGTGTTGTACGAATTCTTGTCGCCACGGGGTGGTGATTTGATTCCGTTCTGGAACCACGAGTTGTCGCCCAGACACTTGCTCTGCTGTTCGGGCTCCAGGTAGTCGGCCCCCGATGCGTTCTTCAGCATGCAGGGATGGGTGGACAGGTCCTGGAACTTGGACTTGCGGATGTCCGGGCAGCCGGTTTTGTATTTCTCGGGGAGGGCATCGCACGGGTTGTCCCGAATGTTGCTCGGATCCACGTGTCCGGCGGTCTTGTGCTTGTCGTTGAGCAGCCAGTCCTTCAGTTCTTTGCGAACATTGTATTTGCAGAAGTTCGTCAGGTCCGGAACGCCGTCCCGATTGACATACGAAGGACTGCTGGGGCCTCCGTCGCAGCCGCTCACGTCGTTGGAATATTCGCGCGCTGCCTTGCCCGGACAATAGACCTTGAAGACGACGCCCTGGAGATCGCGAGGTATCTGGAGGCAGTTGGCCGGTGGATAATCCGATTCGTCCGCTCCTGCGGGAGTTCCGCCGGTCAGGAGAAAAAGAATCACGGCCGCGACGACCAGCAGAATCCGACCCGGGACCGCGCCCGCCCGCGTTCGACCGAAGCCCGTATCTCGCCTCGTCATGTCACGTCGTCCATTTGCGGTTCGTGTCGTTGATGCGCAGCTCGGACGGCGTGAGCTCGACCTGCACGGGTATACCGGGGCGCCCGCCCACCTTGACCATGAACTTCCCACGCCCGGGAGGAGCCGAGTCGGTGCCCATCTCGCTGTCCCAGGAGGGGGGAGTGGACCAGTCGGTGATGATCTGCTGCTCGGACTCGGTCATGCTCACGACCTCGGTCAACTGCGGCATCTCCGCGGCCGGCAGACCGCCGCAGATGACCATGCCGGCCCGCTCGACGAAGCCCTTGGCCTTCATCCGGTCCTCTTCGGCGGGTAGCGCCAGCAGGTCCGACATGGTGTGCGTGATCATCGCCATGCCGACGCCGCGTTGGCGGTTGAGTCGGGTCAACGCGTCGACCCGGTCGACCAGCCCGCGTCCGGCGCGCAGGACACGCCACAACTCGTCCAGGATCACGAAGTAGTGCCGCTGCGGCTCCAGTCCGGCGTCGGCCAGGGCCTGGGCGACCGAGATGGCGCCGAACCCGTAGCTCCAGCAGGCCAGCAGGGCCGCGGCCTGAAGTTGGCCCTCGGAGTCGTCGATGCTGCTGACGTCGAAGCACACCGGGCGGTCGTGGTGCATGGCCTCGGTGGTGGGGTGCGCGAAGAGTTCGCCCAGCCGCCCGCCGCCGAGCAGACCGACCAGGGACGCCTCCAGGCCCTCGGTGATGTCCCGGTAGCGGGCGAGATTACCGCGATCCAGTGCCACCGCACGGACCGGGTCGGGCGCGTCCCGCAACAACCGCACCAGGTCCGCCATGACCGGGACGCCGTCGTGTCGGTCGTGCAGGACCGTCAGCGCGGCGTTGAGGATGCTCTCCTCGCGGTCCGTCGGCGGGTGCCCGCGCAGGACGGTGACCAGCGAGGCCACCGCGTTCAACCGCCTGCCGTGCGCCTCCGCCAGCAGGGCCTGCCGTGCTTTGAGCGGGAGCCGTGCGGCTGCCTCGGTCACCTCTCCGGGGTCGAGCACGTTGAGATAGCCGCGCCCGCGTCCCAGCGTGATGACCTGACCGTCGAGGGCTTCGATCAGATCCACGTAGTCGGGCTTGAGGTCACCGAAGACGACCGGATTGACGCCGTACCCGGCGAGCCCCAGAGCCTGCCTGCGCACGATCGTGGACTTGCCCAGTCCCGGCTTGCCGAGCACGAATTCACTGGGGTTCAGCAACAGGTTGGCACGCGTGAACCAACTGATCGGGTCGCAGCACACCGTGGCGCCACCGGCCAGGGACCGGCCCAGTGGTACGCCGACGCCGGGCGTGCCCGAGCCCGCGCCGAACGGCCAGAGGCCGCAGACCTGCACCGTCGTGCCCCGCCACTCCGGCGGGGTCTCGACGTACGCGGGTGCGCCCTGACCCCAACCGCGAAAACCCCTGGGCCCCGGCCGTCGAATCTGCGGCCGAGGCTGCTTGCCGGCGGCGTCGGCGGACTGCTTCGCCTTGCGTCCCCAACGTTTGCGCGGCTTGTCGGGCGCGGGCGGTGCCGCGAAGGGCGCCGACGCGCCGAAGGTGGTGTTGTGATCGACCGAAGTGTTGTTCGTCAACGGGCTCGACTCCCTTGTCCGAAGCGCGTGTTCCGGGGATCCGACGGGTTACGCCGCTTCACGCAGAACCTGCGGGAGCTTGAGGTGGTTGGGCAGGACCAGCCCCAACGGGAGCGCCGCCGCGAACGCGGAGGCCTGTGAGCCGTAGACGCGGCGCACGAGAATCCGGGACGAGGCAGTGAGGTTGTCCACCGCGGACGCCGCGAGCTTGATGTCGGCGGCGTCGTTGACGGTGGCGGTGATCAGCATGGCGAACCGCACGAGTCCCGCGCCGGTGGCCTCTTCGCGGGCGGCCTGCTCGGCGGCCTGGACCGCGATCGAGTCGCGGGCATTGGCGACCTTGGACTGCTTCGCCTTGAACATGGCGTCCTTGCGGTCGCGTTCCACCAGTCGAGCCGACGTCGCGGGATCGTGCGGTCGATACAGCAGGGTCACCCGCTTGCGCATGATGTCCGGGTGCGGGGACACCAGTCGGGTCAGCACACTCGAGTACACCTCGCCGCGCGGCGCCTCCGACATCGCCCACGTGACCGAGAAGGCGCTGTCGTGCCGGTAGTGGCCCCACGATTCCTCGGTGGCCGTCGGGCCGGCGTCGTCCCAGCGCAGATCGCTCGTACGCTCGGAACGGGCCTGATCGATGAAGGTGGCCACGCTCGGGTCGTAGGCGACCCGGACCAGTTCGGTCAGCTCCCGACCCGTCATCGGCCGGGCCGGTCCGGCCCCGGTCATCTGCAGGCTGCTGCACAGTCCGGGGAGCCGCATGCCCAGATCGACCGCCATTTCCTCGGCGTTGCGACGTGCCCGTGCTCCTCGCGCGGCCCCCGAGTAGGTGAGTGCCACCCGCGTCGACATCTGGGCCGATCCCTGTCCGTACGCCTCGCTCACTTCCTCCAGCACCTGCTTGGCGAGCGAAGGCGCCTCGGCCACCACGTTGCCGTCGATTTCGCCGCGCAGTCGCTCACCCGTGTCGGGTGCGGCCTCGATCGTGACCGAGGCAGCCACCAGACCCGGCTCGTGGCCGATCTGGGACAACCACAGGCCCCAGTAGGCGACCCACGTGTCCACCTGGTCGGGATCGACGAGGGAGGCGCCGTCGGCGCTGCAGGTGAGGACGACGGTGTGGTGATTGGTCGCGGGGATGGTGACGAGGGCGAACGGTCGGCCGTACGCGTCGTGCGCCTCGAAGAGCTTGGAGGCGGCGGCGAGGCCGGGCAACTTGCAGGTGCCGAGCAGGAGCCGACCGAGCGGGCCCGATCGGTACAGGTGGGCTCCCTGGGCCTTGCCCGCGCTCCACGAGACCCGGGCGGCGGCCCATTGGAAACCGTTGCGACCGTGCTTGTCGCGCATGACCATCGGCAGCAGGGCGAGGGCGATGAGCACGCCCACGACGAGGGCGGCGACGAACGAGATCATCATCACCAGGATGACCAGCAGCAGACCACCGATGCCGGCCACGGTGCCGATGAAGCCGAGGCGACCCAGCCCGGGCGAGATCGGCTTCTGCCAGTTTCCATACGTGCGAACGTCGTGGCTGGTGACGTTACTCATCAGTTGTTGCCCCCTTGGTTCCGGTGTCGCACCAGGTTCGATGCGGCTCCGACGCTCCTCGCGCCGACTGTCAGGACGGCGCCCGCCGCACCGATGTTCGCCGCGTTGGATCCGGCCGCCGGGCCGGTCATGGCGAAGACGACCCGGACGGTCGCGGGACCGACCAAGGTGACCAGTGCGAGCACGAACAAGCCGCGGAACTGATCGCTGTAGTCCAGACCCTGGTATCCCGGCGGTGCCCAGAGTCGGGCGCCCGCGACGAAGATGATCATCGATGCGGGCTTCACGAAGATGAACGCGATCAGATACGAGATGTGCCGCTGGAACAGATTTCTGCCGGCCGCGGTCGAGGTGGCCGCGGCGGTCAGTGGGAGTGTCCCGGTCAGCACGATCACGAAGAACAGGCGGGCCGTCATGTAGAAGTACTGGACCATGTTGGACGAGATGATGATCAACGCGGCCAGCAGGAAGAGCACGATGGAATCGAACCCCTCCAGACTCTGCGCGAATCTGTCCGCGGCCTCCTGGAGTGCGCGGTCCGTGTTGGCCGCGCCGTTGGTCTCCGGACTGAGTCCTCGGACGACGATCCAATCGGTGAATCCCTGACAGGCCCGGACGGCGACATTGACCAGGAAGATCGCACTGCCGGTGACCAGGACGAGAGTGATCGTGCCCTTGATGACGTCCTTCACCGAGCTTGCGTCGCGCGTGTAGGCGAGTTTGAAGCCGGCGAATATGACGCAGGCCAGCGCGAGGAAGTAGGTGAACGGGTTCGTGTGCCGGGTCAGGAAGTCGGTGGTGTTCCTGCTGCACGGATACGGTTTCGTGCGGTCCGTGTACTTGCCGGTGCCGTCGTCGCAGTCCGTCTTGTCGGTTTCGCTGATCAAGGGATCCGGTGCCTTGATCCACCACAACAACGTCGTGCGCACCGCGTTCTTGCTCTGATCCCGAATGAACGTGATGGGTTCGTTCAGGAACTTGCTGTCCTCACCTTTCGCGTTCTGCGCGACCACGTTGTTGTCGGGGCAGACCGAGGTCTTCGAGGTGGTGTCGCACGACGGCAGGTCACCGGCGGCCGGCTTCGCGTAGTCGGACCAGGACAGGTGTTGCTGGATGCACAGCGGGCGGGATTGGGGCGGTGCCATTGTGCACGGGTGCTGCTTCTTCTCCAGCATTTGCCGTACCTCGACGCACTTGACCTCGCGCTTCTCGTTGGCCCCGCCGTGCTTTCCGTCCATCAGGACGCACGGGCTCTGGGCTTTCTCGGCACCGTCCAGCATGAAGGATCGGTTCTGGGGCTCCTCCAGCGTTTTGGGCTCGTTGCCGAGACCGCCGGCCGCCTCCAACGCCTTACCGGTGAGGTTGAGTTCGTTCTTGCGCCATTTATCCAGGTCTTCCTTCGCCTTGGCCGAGTCGCCGCCGATGAGCTGGAAACCGTTCCACGAGCCGGTTTCGTCCTTGGCGGAGGAATCTTCGCCCGGGCAGTAGAAGGTCCACTTCGATCCTGCGGCATTGTCCGGAAACCAGACGCAAGATTTGTCATATTTGTCCACGGCCATGCTGGGGTGGCCGCTTTGCAGGACGAGGAAGGACAGCACGAAGCCGAGGAGCACGGCTGCCCGCGCCGCGATCAAGAATGCCCTGCGTCCGGTCGGGCGGTGGGCGGCCCGAGGCCGCGTGATCCGCCATGTTTTCCGCTCCACGTTTTAAGAGCCCCCCCAGGGAACGAACCCCTCCAGCGAGATCAGGTTTCTTCCTATCGGCGCGTCGGCGCCGTCCGGCTGGAGCTCCAACTTCCAGTCGCCGTGCGTCCAGACGACCGTGTGCACGAACGCCTGCAACTTGCCGTCCGGCGTGCGGCGCGCGATTTCCAGGGAAGCGGATTGGAAGCTGTAGGTGACGAACTTGAAACCGGCGATCTGCGACATGCTCCCGGGCTCCGGTGGTCGCGGGGCGCCACGGGTCAACTCCCGTTCGATGCGCGGAAGCGAATAGGCGTCCGCACTCGGCCCGGGCAGAACCTGCTCGGCGACCACTCGGAGCCAGTTCTCCGCCAAGGCGTACCGGGTGGTGATCTGCGCGACCGCCAACAGGGCGCCGGTGGGGGTCTGTTGGTAGCAGCGGGCCACGTCGCCCTGGGTGACCATGGGCCCGGCCGTCGAAGAGGCCGGCAGCAGTACCGTGCGGAACGACTGCCAGGCGACGTCCCGAGGGGGTTGCGTCGGGCGGGTCACATCCGTCACCGGCGTGAAGGGACACTCGTTCGTTTCGGCGGACACGGAGTCCGGGACGGGAGCCAGGGTCACCGGGGCGAGGTTGGGCGCCGTGGAAGGCGGGGCGGATCGGGTCTTTCCGTCGTTGCCCGCCACGGCGAGATAGACGGCACTGAGGACGACGAACAGGATGACAAGTGCGGATGCGATGAAGCCGGGCTGTGTGAAACGGCTGCCTTCATCGTCGTATCCGCTCGATGCCGACTGTTCCTTTCTCAACCAGGCCATGCGCTCTACTCCGGATGGGGCCGCGAATCACGGTGAAAGGAGGACGGATTCGCGGCTCAGGTCACCCAGTTGAAGATGGTGGCCAGACTGCCGGAAACGATCACCGTGAGCATGGCCATGCCGAGTCCGACGAAGGACGCCTGCCCGCCGTCCTTGTGCGCCTTCCAGATCATGCCCGTGCATACCAGGGCGACGAGGAACGAGAAGGCGAGGATTCCGTAGGACACCACACCGGCGACCTTTGCGATGCCGTCGGTGAGACCGTTGTCCGGCGTGAAAGTCTTCGGCTTCGGCATGGAGGGGCCGGGCGGTGGCGATGGAGGCTTGGACTCTCCGTCGGTTGCCCAACCCTGTATTCCGTGAATCGCAGTGAACACAGTAGCTATCACCAGGGGCCTCGGTTTCTCGCAACAACGTGGCTTAGATCTCCGGCCAGTCGGGCCAGCGGTTTCGGGAGTTCGGCGACCGGAGGGGTCTCCCCGAATCTCCACGGTTCGATCCAGGGGACGGCCCAGGTGCGGGGAAACGCCCCGGCCACCAGCTTCACCAGATCGCGCAACGGTTTGGGCAGGGTGCCGGGCGCGTCGGCGACCGCCACCAGGCCCAGCAACCGGACCTGCGGCACGCCTCCCGAGGCCCACTGCCGGGCGGCCGTCTGGGCCGCCCGCAGACCCGGGACGTTGGTGCGGGCGACGAGCAGGACGCTCGCCGAGGTGCCGTCACCGGGGACCGGCCAGTGCCGATCCGCGTCCCGACCGTCGGGGAACGTGGCGCTCAACATGCCGACTCCGGCACCGCCGTGACAGCCCAGCCACCACCACGGCGCCTGTTCGTTCGGGTGAAGGTGCCGAATCGGCAGACCACCGTCGTGCGGCGGCAGTACCGCTCCGGGCCGAGGCCGAGTCGGCAACATCGTGGGCGGCGGGGCCGGTTGCGGGGCCAAGACCTCGGGCGATTCGGTGACGGTGGCGGTAATCCACGGATTGGTAACCGTCGGCTTGCTCATCGCACCTCCAGCCTCAACTCTTGGATCGGCTTTTTATCGCATGCGGATTTCACGCGACTCGAACGTGCCCGCCGTCCGGGCGGCCGCACGCAGGTGGACGCCACTGCACCTTGGGTGGGTGATATCTCGAACGCGCCGATTATTCGCCCTTGTTCCGGCTCCGGAGACCGGTCCGGTCGCATCGGATTCCTGCGGCAAGAGTACAAGAGCGCAAGCGGCCACCGATTCGGTTTTCCGGTTACACATTGCACTGGCAAAGGGCCGGACGGGCGAATACGAGTTTCGATGTGCACAGTGAATGTGCGCGATGCCGTGACCGGAACGCGCCGTCGCGGTCACCGACCGGATGTTTGCAACTGCAATGACGGTGCGATCGCCCGGCGGTGGACCTGCACGGGGCGGGCGGGGGTTGTAGGGGCACAAGTGGGCCGGTCATACCTCCTGTAAGCGCATAATTAGAGCAAACAGGGCATCGGCAGGCGCGCGAAGATTTCTACTAGCGAATCTCTTGTTTGCTACTGCAACTCGATCTACATTCCCGGACATGAGATCCAGAGCACTTCCGGCTTGCGCGGCCGCGGTCCTCACGGTCGCGCTCGGTGCCGCGTCGGCACTGTCCGCCGGGCCGGCCGCCCACGCGACCGAACTCGAAGGACTGGCACCGGTGATGCTGGTGCTGGACGCCTCCGGTTCGATGAACGAGCGGGCCGCGACGGAGACCAGGATCGATGTCGCCAGGAAGGCGATCACGACACTGGTCGACACCGCGCCGGAGGGCTCCCGACTGGGACTGACGGTGTACGGCACCGGGCAGAGCGGATCCACCACCGACCGGGCCGACGGCTGCCGTGACGTCACGGTGGTACAACCCGTCGGCAGTGCCCGCGGACCGGACCTCAAGGCCGCGGTACAGGAGATCCGACCGATGGGCTGGACGCCGATGGGGCCGGCCCTGCGCAAGGCCGCCGCGGCGCTGCCGACGGAAGGCCCGCGCTCGATCGTGCTGGTCTCCGACGGCGAGGACACGTGCGCGCCGCCCGAACCGTGCCAGGTGGCGCGGGAACTCGCCGCCCAGGGCGTGGACATGCGGGTGCACACCGTCGGCTTTGCGGCCGACCCCAAGACCCGCGCCCAGCTCACCTGCATCGCTCGCGCCTCCGGCGGCACCTACGCCGACGCCCCGGACGCGGCCTCGCTGGAACGCGAACTCACCCGGGTGACACAGCGCGCGCTGCGCGGCTACGAGCCGACCGGGATCGCGGTCGACGGCGGCCCGGATCCGGCCCGCGCCGCGGCGCTGGCTCCCGGGAGCTACCTGGACGAGTTGGCCGACAAGGAGGTGAAGTACTACGCCATGGACGTGCCCGCGGGCTACACCGCCTACGTCTCGGGCACCACGATCAGCAGGATCAAGGGCCTCGAAGCGCTCGACGTCAAGCAGATCGGCGAGCGCGGTTCCGGCTTCTGCACCTCGGACACCGGCCTCGACCAAAACCTGTCCAAGGTCGTCACGGCTTCCGTGCGCTGGACGGCCTCCGGTACCGGGGCCGACGGATGTGGTCGACCGGGAAGGCAGGTGTTCTCGGTGACCCGCCGCGGTACGGGGCCGCCGGCGCCGCTCGAACTCCAGGTGCTGCTCGAACCGCAGGCCCTGGACCCGGGTCCCGCCGAAGCCGACATCGCGCGATACACCGAGCCGGGTGGCGCGGCGCGACCGGTGGTCGGCGGTGGCTCGTTCGCCTCGGCCACCACCCTCCCCGGTTCCGGCCACTACACCGACACCCTCGCGCCGGGGGAGTGGGCCTTCTACCGGGTCCGCCTCGACTGGGGGCAGAGCCTTGCCTTCCAGGCCCGGGTCGGCGGTGGGAAGGAGATCATCGGAGTACAGACCCACTTCTACAATCCCATCCGCGAGCAGCTGGCCCAGGACTCGTGGGGTGTGCACGACACCGAGCACATCTTCGCCAAGGGACTGGATCCCTTCGCCACCAGGCCGGTGCGCTTCCGCAATCGCAGTGACCGGCAACAAGAGGTCGCCGACATGCTGCCCGGCTGGTACTACATCGCCGTATCGGCCCAGGGCGAAGGGGAGTTGCGCTCGCTGGCCGTCGACGTGTCGGTGACCGGCAGCAAGGAACCCGGCCCGGTGTACGCGCACGCTTCCGGACCCGCCGGATCCTCGACCCCGCCGGCGAACGAGTCACCGGCCACGCGCAACCCGATCCGGACCGAACCCGGGCTCACCGACTCGTCCGGGCGGGACGAGAAATCCGCAGCCTACGGCGGCCCGCTGGTCTGGGCCGGGCTGCCCGCGGCGATCGTGCTCGGCGCCGGTCTCGCCGCGCTGTTGCTGCGGCGACGATCCTCCCGGAACGCGTGAACCTGTGAACGCGCTGTGCCGACGCTCGACCCGAACCCCACGAACCCGAATCCCATCACGAACGCAAAGGACGAGCAGATGACTTCCTCCCCCATGCCGCACAGCCGAGGCCGAGGCGGCGGTACCCGACGAGGCGGCTTCCGAGCCGTCGGCCCCTGGGCGCCGCGTGGCTCGTACGGTCCGCACCCCGGCCTTGCTTCGGCGTACGACGACGCGACGTGCTTCGCACGGCCGGCCCGGGGCAACTGAGACGCGAAGCCGGACGCCGACCCCCGGCGGGGGTCGGCGTCCTTTCGTCGTCACCCGGCTCAGGCCGACCGCGAGACCATCTCCTCCGGCAGCATCCGGATCAACCAGTCGCGCACCGCCTTGGGCATCTGCGTCTCCTCGATCCCGCGCCGGTCGAAGATCCGGAACCGCTCCGGGTCGTCCGCCGCGAGCAGCCGGAACAGATCCACCTTCTCCCGGAGTTGGCCCGGTTCGGGGGCCTGCTCTCGTTCCTGATGGCGCAACCGCTCGACGACCGCCTCCGGTTCGTCCATGGTGAGCAGCACCACGTCGGGCAGCGGACGCCACTCGGCGACGGTGGACAGGAAGCGTCGGGCCGCCCAGTGCGCCCGGTCCGAGTCGCCGGGATGACGGGTGACGGCGTCCTCGACCGCCGCGCTGTACACGCCGCGCTGCTCGACGACGGTGCGGCCGGCGGCCAGGAACAGCCGGGTCGATTCGTAGCGATGAGTCTGCATCGCGACCAGCGTCAGGGTCTCGGACGCGGACCGTCCCCCGCGGATGTACGGCTCGCCCCCGACCGCATCGGCCAGCGCCATCAAGGTGGCGAAGTCCGGTCGGGCGTTCGGCTCGCGAGCCGACCCGACGAAGATCCGCGGAGGAGAGGAGATCGAACGCAACAGCGCGGAACCGATGTCGTGCGCTTCCAATCCCTCCACTCCCAAAAGCAGGCCGGGGCGACGGGTTCGAGGACCCGCCGGTGTCGTGGATTCGCGTTTGCGTGTTGCCTCTTGAGCGTTCTGCGGCATGCCCATATCCTCGCGAACCGCGACGGTGCGACAAAGGCCGCGACGGGCACCGGGGACCGGTAAACACCCGAGTAATAAAGGGAGTTCGCGCCCTCGGCGACACCTGGGCGGCGGCTCCCACCGGCATCGCGCCGAAGACCACCGTGACCGCGGGACGAGTCACCGCGGCCACGGGGTCGATCGGATCGCGGCCGCCGACCACTTCGCACCACGCGCCGGGTGGTCCGGCCCGCGGCAGGAGGTCCCCGAGGCATCCGGGGCTTGCTCGGACAGCGTCTCCTGAACCGGGCCGGCGGGACCCCGACTGGGCCGGGTACCCGCGGGCTCCCGCCGCACCACCTTGTCGCTCCGGACCATCCGACGGCGTCCGGGCAACGGCGTTCATCGTCGCGAACCGCCGGCCACGTGGGAAAGGACGGCATGGGTACCACGGTCCGGTAAATGCGCCGGTAGCATCCGCGCTCCGGCGATGCTCCGTCGACGCGCTACCGACGCTGCGTCGATCTCCGCCGACGCCTCCGCCGACGCGCTCTACCGCGTCCGTTCCGAACACCGGCCGTACACCGACCGCGACCCGGCCCGAGCCCCCTCTACAGACACGAATGCCGGGAGGTGGGCATACCACGCCCTCCGCTCGAACACTGCCACCTACCCGCCGGTGGCGGCTTGACGGCGACCCCCGCGTACATCCACTGCCGGTCGGCGTGGACGCGCGGCAGTCGGTCCGTGCGCCAGGACGCGACCGGAACCACGCCGGGTTCGATCGGGGTCAGCCCGGCGAACAGCGCGCCCACCTCCCGAGCGGTGCGCGGGAACAGCGGGGTCGCCGACTGCCGGTACGTCGCTGCGGTCGCGCGGGCGGCCTCCGGGCGCAGATCGGCGGCGGCGTGCGAGAGCAGCAGCACGCTGCCCGGCCTGGTCGCGGCCATCACCTCGGCCACCGCGGACCAGGGATCGTCGGCGTCCGACAGGTAGTGCAGGACCGCGGTCAGGACCACCGCCACCGGCCGGTCGAAGTCCAACCCGTCTCGCCCGGCGGCCTGTTCCAACAGGGCACCGGGATCGCGCAGGTCCCCGTCGACCACGGACACCCGACCGGGGCGGGCGGACAGCGCCCGGGCATGCGCGAGGACCATCGGATCCCTGTCGACGTACACCGCCCGCGCGTGCTCCGTCCCGAGCAACGCGCACTCGTAGGTGTCACCGGCCGTCGGGAGACCCACCCCGATGTCCAGGAACTGCCGGATCCCGACCTCGGTCGCGAACGACACCGCACGGCGCAGGAAAGCGCGATTGGCGAGGGCCATCGCGCGGACTTCCGGCGCCAGGGCGAGTACGGTCTCGGCGGTGCCGCGATCGACGGCGAGGTTGTTCTTGCCGCCGAGGTAGTAGTCGTACATGCGGGCGGCATGTGGGAAATCGGAGCGTATTCGCGGCGGTCGTGCCGAGGGCACCTGTACCGACAAGTGTTCCTCGGGCAGGCACCCGACGGAGGAGCGGCAGTCCGTGGTCCGCTGGGACATCACCATCATCGACCTTCCCGATTCTCGGGTCGCGGTTCGGCCCGACCATCGGCGCGGACGGCGCGGCACAACTCCTCGCCGCCGAACCGCCGTACGCAGGGCAGGTGTCTCCTTCGGCATCGGCCATGGGGTTGCCGACCTGCGTTCCGGCAGTGTGCGCGAGCGGACGCCCTTCCACCAGTCGCCGAAGGGGGGTTGCAGCAACGTTGCAACCACGGCCGCGCACCGGCTCCGCCCGTCCCGTGGAAGGGCCGGCACGGAACGCGTGATGCCCCGGTGGATTGGCCACCGGGGCATCACGTGGGCGCGAGGGCTCGAAATGGGTTGTCGTTGTGGGGCGTAGGTCGTAGTAGGTAGCCGAAGCCGGTGGTTCGCAGCGGGTGGTTCGTAACCGGTGGTTCCGGTTCGCAGCTCCCGGCTCGTGGTTCGCAGCCCGTGGTTCAGTGCGAGTGCGGCGGGGTGCCGGGCGGGTGCTCCGGGCGGCGGGGGGTTTCGAACGCCTGGGTCACCTCGTGCGATTCGGGTGCCGTGCCCGGGGCGTACGTGGCTTGGTCGGGTCGCCACGTCGTCGAGGGTGGCGCCGGATCGGGGTGTTCGGGCCGAGGCTGCGCCACCGGGCGGGTGGGTGGCGGCGTGTCGGGGTGTGCGGGGCGCGGTTGCGCGACCGGGCGGGTGGGTGGCGGCGCGGGAGCGGACACCGTGGGTCCGGTGGACGGCGACGGGGATGCCGCGGTGGGTGGGTGCGCCGGAGCGGTCGGCGACATGTGCGCGGTCCACGGCGAGGCCGAGGGTGCGGGCGCGGTGCCGGCGAACCGACGGCGCAGCAGGTAACCGAGGCCCGCCGCGAGCAGGAGGGCGAACACCGCGCCGCCCGCCGGCGTACTCCAATCGGAGGCCACCGAGGACGAGTTGCCGCCCGTACCCGCCACCGGCGGCGCGGTACCGCTCGCGAGCGTTTGCGTCGCCCCCGAGGGAGGTGCCTCGGGGACCGTGCCGCCCGTCGGGCGAGGGTCCTCCTCGGGGCCGGCCGGCTGATCGGGACGTTGGACCACGGTGCCCTCGACCGACACCTCCAGCTTCACCGGCACCACGATGCCGCGCTGGGGCCCCTGGGCGCCCGAGATGGACATCTGGATGTAATAGGAGCCACGCAGCGCGTACTTGTCGTCCTTGAACTCCTTGAACGAGCCTTTGGTGCCGTCGAAGTTCTCGTACTTCTTGCCGTCCCCCACCGTCCACGCACCCGAGGTGGCCTCGAAGTGGGTGGTTCCGGGCAGGATTTGGTTCGTCGGGTTGTCCAGGAGCGGAATGGCCTCGCGCAGCGGGTTGTAGAGGTTGAGGACGAACCGGGGACCCTGCTTGTGTGGGAAGTCGGTCGGAATGTCGACGGACCCCTTGATCGAGAGCTTCTGTCCGGGTTGCACGAACACCCGCCAGAAGAGAAAGTCGCCCACGACCATGCTCTCGCGGTGGACCCCCGGTCCGATTTCGCCGGCGCTGTTGAAGGAGAAACCGCTCGGGCCGTCGGCAGCCGCCGCGGGAGTGGCGGCCACCACGCCGACGGCCGGTACGGCCAGGACCGCGGCGACCGCGGCCAGTGCCCCGCGTACGCGCATGACGCCGTTCACGCCTGCCCCCTCTGCCCACGCCGGGAACCGGCCAGGAACGACCCGAGCCCGCCGCCCAGCAACACGGCGCCGGCGATCAGGCCGACGGTCACCGCGGTGCCGGGTCCGCCGTCGTCGTCCGAGGACGCGGTGACCCGGGCGCGGGTGTCGGTGCCGGGTGCCCCGGAGGGCGCGCCGCTCGCAACGGGTGCGGAGCGCTCGGGTGCGGGATTGTTCGCGGCGTTCACCGCACCGGGACGCTTGGGATGGCTGATCAGGAGTTCGAGCAGGATCCGGCGCTGCGGATCGACCTCGGCGTTGTGCGAGATGCGCAGGCAGCCGATTCCGTCCGGGGCCCGGGCGGTGCTGTTCGACCCGCCGTTCGCGCCGGTGGTGACGATGTTGTTCGCCTCCAAGGCGACGCCCTCCTTCAGAATCCAGCTCTGGGGTTGGTCCGCGGGACCCGAACGGATGAACAGGTGGGTCAGAAAGGCCGAGTTCTCCCGGTCGTCGCCCGCGCGCATGCGTTCGGAGAAGATCGCGGTGGCGCCGATGGCAAGGTCCTCGTCCGGGTTCTTGCGAATGCGGTACCACAGGTCCCGACTGGTGACGAAGGCGTCGAGGTACTGACCGTCCTCGACCATCGGCGCGTTCGCACAGCCGGTCGTCGCCCCCCGGATGGGTCGGCCGGACGCGTCGTAGGGGGTCCAGGCCCGTCGAAAGAGGCTGGACATGTTGGAGACCAGCGAGTCGGTGTCGTTCGCGTCGGCGTAGACCCCACCGCCGGCGGTGGAGATGCACTTGAGTTGCTCCCGGGCCGCCCCGGAGACGTTGAAGCCGACCGTGTCGACCGTCAACTTCGTGCCGCGCGCGTTCAACTCCCTGGCCACCTCGCAGGGTTGCGGAGGTGCGCAGGTGTCCTCGCCGTCGGAGACCAGGATGACGTGTCGCTCGCCCTGGGTGCCGAGGTCGTCGGAGGCGGCGCGCAGGGCGTTGCCGATGGGAGTGAAGCCCACGGCGTTCAGGGCGGCGACCCGCTGCCTGGCCGCGGTCTTGGCGCCCTCGCCCATCACCGCGACCGGTACCAGGAGTTGGGTGTCGGCGCAGCCGGCGGCCTTGTCCGTGTCGGGATACGTGGCGCCGTAGACGCGGATGCCCACCTGGGCGTTGGCGGGAGCCGCGTCGATGATGCGGTTCACCGCCTGCTTGGCGGCCTCCAGGCGGGTCTGCCCGCCGGCGTCGTTCTGTTTCATCGAACCGGACAGGTCGAGTACCAACTCCACCTTGGCCGGCACCGCCTCGGCCGGTGGAGCGGGGTCGGCCGCCGCGGCGGACACCGGCCCGTACAGCGCCAGGGTCACCGCGCCCAAGGCAACGGCCGAGCGGGTGCGTAGGTATCGGATCACGAAGTCGATCATGGGATCCAATGCCTCGGATGCCAAGGGGGAGGGCCCATCACGGTTCCCTCACAGCACCATGAGGGACCGGATGGTGCCGAGCCCTGGACGGCCGTCGTCGTTCCGTGATTCGCTGTCGGCGGTCGACCACCGCCACCCGGCGGCGACTTGCGGGAAGAGGGGCGCCGGGCGGTCTCGTAGGACACGCAAGAGGAACGCCGCCGGGCACACGGGTGGGACACGTACGGGGAGTGTCGCCGGGCGGACGCGAAGGGCTCGTAAGCGGAGCGCCGAGCCGGCCGAGTGGAAGGGGCGCCGGGGCGGTCACGTGCCCTTCCGCTCGCGCCTCCCGCGTGCCCGGCGGGGTCCTCGCGACGCCCGTGCCGCCTGCGGACCCGCGCCGGACGACGGGGGACACGACGAGCAGGCTCGCACGGTCGGTCTCGGTCACGGCAGCGTGAACCAAGCCCGAGCCTGTTCGTGGGTCGGCCTCATCCTCGATGTCGCCGTCCGCGATCGATAGCCATATCGCGCACCGATCGGCCCCACAGTGTGTACGGGCCCGTGCGCGGGGTGACGAACGGGATGCGTCGCCCCTATTCGTGACCGTGCGCGATCGAGGCCCAGAACCCGGCGCGCTGAGCGCAAGACTTCCTGGACCCAATGGGACTTGGCATCGCGGTCACGGGGTCGCAGTCTTGTCCAACGGCCTTGTAGGTCAATGGGTTTCGGGCACCTCGGACCGTCGGCACGGACTTGCGCGAGCCGTCGGCGCCGGTTGCCGCACCGAATTCGAGCAGTCCCGTTCCACGGGTATGGATCCGGCGCCGCCATCGGACGCGCCGCGCACGACAACCGACGCGATACACATCTCAGGGGGACATATGTCGATTCGGACTGTGGGTGTCGAAGAAGAGTTTCACATCGTCGACCGACGGACGGGGCGGTTGACCCCGGCCGGTACGGAACTGCTCGCCGAGCTTCCGGCGGTTGGTTTCACCGGCGAAGCCAAGGAAGCCTCCATCGAGACCAACAGCGAACCCCATCTCGAACTGGCGGATCTGCGCGCCGACTTGATCCGCTCCCGCACGCTCTTGGCCGAGGCCGCGGAGAAGATCGGGGTCGCGGTGATCGCCTCGGGGACCGCGCCGTCGATGGAACTGACGGACTCGCCACAGGCCGCGGGGGAGCGTTATGCCGCGATCAAGCGCGACTACGCGTTGGTGGCGGACGAACAGGTGGTGTGCGGTCTGCATGTGCACGTCGGCGTGGAGGATCGGGACGTGGCCGCACGGGCGATGTCCTGGATCTCCCCGCACCTGCCCACCCTCCTGGCGCTGTCGGCGAGTTCCCCCTACTGGCTCGGCGTCGACACCGGCTACGCGAGTTGGCGCAACATGCTCTGGCAGCGGTGGCCCTCGGCGGGCCCGGCGGACGACTTCGCCTCGGCCCGAGAGTACGACGACATGTTGGAGGGCATGGTCCGCTCGGGGGTGATCCTCGACCTCGGCATGCACTACCAGGACCTGCGCCTGTCCTCGCATGTACCGACGATCGAGATGCGCATCTGCGACGCCTGTCCCGACGTGGACACCTCCGTCCTGATCGCCCTCCTCTTCCGCGCCCTCGTGCAACGCGGCGTTCGGGCGGCCGAGAACGGCGAACAACCCCGACGGCATTCCCAGGCATGGTTGCGCGCCGCGACCTGGCGGGCCGCCCGCTCGGGACTGGAAGGCCTTTTGATCGACCCGACGACGATGGCCACCGATTCGGCGCGCGTGGTCGTGTGGCAACTGATCGAGGAACTGATGCCGGACCTGGTCGCCTCCGGCGACCTCGCCTTCGTCCGGACCGTCGCGCGACGACTGTTGGAAGAGGGCAGCAGCGCCGCCCGACAACTGCGCCTCAAGGACCCGTCGCCGCGCGCCGCCGTGGAGCTGCTGCGCGCCCAGACCCTCACCTTTCCCGACTTCCCGGGCGCCTTTCCGAAACCCCAAGGCAGCGCAACGCCGAACCCCACGACGGCGGTCCCGACCCGGACCGCCGACTCGTCGACGCTGGTTGCCTAGGCTCGACCCCTTTTGGTATTCGACGCGGTCGGCGGAACGGCGCGAGCGTGACCCCTCGGCGATCGTCCCGACCCGCGTGATCCTTCGGCGACCACCACGACCCCACGAAAGCAGCGCGCTGGAACCGGTGCCTACCGCCCCCCGCACCGTTTCCGGCGGCTTTTGCTCGGGCCTGCCGTCGGGCGGCGTGCCGACCGGCCGGGCACGACCGCGGGTCTACGACCCCGCCGCGGCCGAGCGGCGGTCCAGGGAGTCGCCCACGAGGTGGTAGACGGCGTTCTGCGCCGCGACGTGCTTGTCGACCTCGGCCGGCGTGCGGTCCGTACCGTCCACACGACCGGTGATCTCGTAGATGAAGTAGCGGTACAACGATTCGCTGACCCAGCTGTACGCGGCGCCGTCCTCGAACGTCCTGGTGATCGGGTCGGTCGGCTGTACGACCTGGTTGTACCAGCCCGCTTTGCTCTCGGCGAGCGTTGCCGCGGCGATCGCGGTGGGCATCTCCAGCACGCCGACGGTGGTCTGGACGTTGTTGGCCTTGTCCACGTACAGCGCCGCGACCGCGCGGGTGCACCCCAACTTCTCGATCAACTCGGCGGCTTCGTCGGTGGCGATCGGGGCGCAGGTGTCGAGGATCTTCACGCAGGTCCGGGTCAGCGTGCCGCCCGGGTATTTGTACGGGAGTTCGGGGAGGCCGAAGACCTCGTCGCCGGTCAGCGGCACGGAGTCGGTCGAGGCCGAGCGCAGGTCGTCCTTGGTGAGCGTGCCCCGGGTCGGCTTCGCGGTCGCGGTGACGGTCGCACACGGCCTCGGCGCCGGGCCCGTGGAGCCCGTCGGGGCGGCGCCGGGTGAGGCGAGAGTGGAGGCCGACGCCGCGGGCGTGCCGGGCGCGACGGGAGGTGCCGACGACCCGGGCGGGCGTGTGTCCGCAGCCGGGGCAAGGGCCCTTCCCCCGTTGCCACCCCCACACGCGCCGGTCGCGGCCAGGACGGCCGATACGCAGGCGACCACCGCGATACCCCGGACCTGCCTCCGTCGGGTTGCGGCAACCGAGGACGCGGTCGCGGTCTCGCTCTCGGCGGCGGTCGCGGTCTCGGGGCGCCGGTGGCGCCATGGCCGCTTCGGGCGCGCAGGGGATGTGGCGACCGTCGTGCGGCGGGCGTCGTGCGCATGTTGCGTACCGTGCTCGGACATCGGGACTCGTTTCGCATCACGGCCGCCGCCCGGCAGACCCGATGAGGCGGCCGGATCCGGTCGCACCGGCTGACAATCGCGGAAAACCTACCATCGGCCCACCCGGCAAGATCCACTTCCCGGACCGATATCCCGAACCCCGCGCGAATTGGACGATGCGCAACCCCCATGCCCACCAACGACGGACCGGACGGAACCCCTCGACCTGCGCGGAGCCGACCAACCCGTCACGATCCGCTCCGCCGACCGCGGCGATCTCACCACGTTGGCCATGTCCGTCCGACCCGAACCACTCCGCCTGAGGACGAACGACCCGTCGTGGGCGAGGTCGACTCGTCGCCCGCGTGCGGCAGTCCCTGCTCTGCCGCTCGACTCACGTACGCCGCCTCCCGCCACCCCTCGACCGGCCCCCACGCGCGGCAACCCCCGCCCTGCCGCTTCGACGTGCTCAGACCGTCAGGGTCCGTTCGGCGCGGAGCGCGGCCGCGATCTCGACGCAGCGGCGGGTCTGCGTCCGGGCCAGGTCGAAGGAGAGCATCGTCGGGTCCTCCGTGCCGCCGGCGGGTGGGGATGCGGGGGCGGGTGCGGCGACCGAGTGCTTCGGTCGGCTCGTCGAATCGCCGGGTACGGGCCGGTAGACGATGCCGAAGCTGCGCATCAGTCCGCCGTGCAACGTACCGGGGGCGGGTGCGGTGACGAATACGCCGAACACCTGTTGCTCGGTGCGGCGTTCCCATTCGTCCCGCATCTCGCGCGCGGCCGGCGCGGTCGCCGGCGCGGTGGCGGAGTCGGCGAGCCGGCGCAACAGCGCGACGACGTCGCCGTCCCGGGCCGGGGCGCCGAGCACCACGACGTCGGCCCAGGTCAGATCGCGCGTCGTCGCCGGTGGATCGGCCTTCGCGTCGGTCGGTGGCCGATCCGGCGTCGGCTCGGGCAGCCTGCGCAACCGCACCTCGGCGCCGGTGTTCCAGGCGACCGCCGCCACCGTGTCGGCGAGCGCCCGAACGCACTCGGCGGTGTCGTGGTAGATCACTGCGACCTTGATACTCATTCTTCTCGTCTCCTCTGTCGGTACTCCGAAGCCGGCCCGCGTGCGCGGGCCCGGCCCGGGCTCACCTCACGCTATGCGCGGGCGGACCGTGCGGAGCTGCCCGTACACGCCACGAAGAGGACCCCTCGCGCCAGACGGTTCGTCGCCACACGCCACCACCCGTTCCGGGTCGATCGAGCCGGGCCGATCGACTCGGCCGTCCGCCGTCACCCCACCGCCGGCTGAATCGCCGTCGGCCGACCCTGCCGAGGCAACTCGCCCCGCCCGCAGGCAACTCGCCCCGTCCGAATGCGATACCTCCGGCCGGTTGCAGTCGCCCGCCCGCCGCCCCGCCCGGCCCACCGGGGCGCGCGGCAGCCTCGAACGGTCAGTTCGCCGTCCACCAGATTCTGCGGGGACGTCCACAATCCGCGCTTGCCCTTTTTTGCCTCGGCCCGCCGGCGAGGCAAGCCCGCACACACCCCGCCCGCGTCGCCGCCGACAACATCGCCCGGATCCGGCCGCACAACGACCACCGCCGCACAACGACCACGGCCGCGCATCGACCACCTCACCGGCGGTCGCAACCCGGAGCCCGCGTCGCAGCCCCAGCGTCCCCAGCGACCCCCGCGGCCCCAGCGGCTCCCCGCGACTGCCGACAACCCGAGCCGGCCCCGCAGCAGCCACACAACGGCCCCGCACCCAAGCCCAGGTGGGCTACCGTCACTGTGCCCCGTCCGCCCGCCCCCCCGCCGCCCCGAATCCCCGCCCGACCCGCCCGACCCGTACCCGCACCCAGGAGACCCGATCGATGGCGCTGGACCCGTTGGACAGCCGAATCATCACCGCGCTCATCGACGACGCGCGCTCGACCTACGCCGAGATCGGCACGCGGGTCGGCCTGTCCGCGTCCGCGGTCAAGCGGCGGGTGGATCGGCTGCTCGCCGCCGGCGTGATCACCGGCTTCTCCGCGTCGGTCGAGCCCGCCGCGCTCGGCTGGACCACCGAGGCGTTCGTCGAGCTGTACTGCGTCGGGCGCACCTCGCCGAGCGAGATCGGCAAGGCGCTGGCGAAGTTCCCCGAGGTGGTCTCGGCCAGCACCGTCACCGGCGATGCGGACGCGGTGGTCCACCTGCTCGCGGCCGACGTGCAGCACTTCGAGCGGGTCCTGGAGCGGATCGCCGCAGAGCCGTTCGTGGTGCGTTCGAAGAGCTGTGTCGTGCTTTCCAGGCTGGTCAGGCGCAACGGAACAGCCTGGCAGGGAGTGGAGACGCAATAGATCGGCGTCGGCGCGCAAGATCGACCTCTTGGCCCGATCGCACGCGTGTACGTAGGGTTTGAACTGCCGGTGCAGACCGACCCGGCACCCTCATCCGGCTTTCGTGAGAACGCCACCCGCGGGGGAAACGCCCTCCCCGCGGCACCCAACCCTGCGCGGGTGCCTCGCCCGAACGCGCCGAGAGATTGCCGAGCCCACATGCGCATGCACCGGTACGATCCCGCTCTCGCCGACCTGGTCTTCGACTACATGCGGGAGCGGCTCGCCCTGGACCCGGTGCCGCTGGACCACCCCGGGCGCAAGGACAAGCTCGACCGCGCGCTGGACGGCCTGATCGGCGCGCACGGCAACGACCCGGGCGAGGTGATGTCGATCTACGCCGACCAACTCGCGCCCGCGGTCATCTCCTGCGACAGCCCGCGCTTCCTGTCCTTCATCCCGGCCGCGCCGACCAAGGCCGCGCTGCTGTTCGACATGGTCGTCTCGTGCGCGTCCCTCCAGGGCATCTCCTGGCTGGAGGCGGCCGGCGCGGTGGCCGCCGAGAACCAGGTGCTGCGCCTGATCGCGGACCTGGCCGGACTGCCCGCGGGCGCCGGCGGCTGCTTCGTCAGCGGCGGCTCGGCGGGCAACCTGTCCGCACTCGTGGTCGCCCGGGACATGGGCCGGCGACGTACCGGCGCCACCGCCCGGGACCGTCTGCGGATCGCGGTCAGCGACCAGGCGCACTCCTCGATCGGCAACACGCTGCACATCATCGGCATGGAACCGCTCGTGGTGAAGACCACCGACCACCGCCTCACCGGCGAGGCGCTGCGCGCCGCCCTGGCCGCCGATCCGGACGCGGACGACGTGGTGGGCGTGGTCGCCACCGCCGGCACCACCAACGCGGGCATCATCGACGACCTGGCCGGGATCGGCGCGGTCGCCCGCGAGCGCGACCTGTGGTTCCACGTGGACGGTGCCTACGGCGGCGCGGGCCTGCTCGCGCCCAGCGTGCGCGCCCGCTACGACGGGATCGAACTGGCCGACTCCTTCGTGGTCGACCCGCACAAGTGGCTGTTCGCGCCGTTCGACTGCGCGGCGCTGGTGTACCGCAACCCGGCCCCGGCCCGCGGCGTGCACACCCAGGACGCGTCCTACCTCGACGTCCTGCACACCGACGCGCCCGAGGAGTGGAACCCGACCGACTACGCCTACCACCTCACCCGGCGGGCCCGCGGCCTGCCGTTGTGGTTCTCGCTCGCGGTGCACGGCACCGACGCGTACACCGAGGCGATCGAGGTGGCGCTCACCCTGGCCCGGGACACCGCGGAGCTGATCCGCGCCACCCCGCACCTGGAACTGATCCGCGACCCGGAGCTGTCCGCCGTGCTGTTCCGCCGCACCGGGTGGAGCGCCGACGACTACCTGCAGTGGTCGCACCGGCTGCTCGCCGGCCAGGTCGGCTTCGTCACGCCCACCGGTTGGGAGGGCGAGACGGTGGCCCGCTTTGCCTTCCTGCATCCGGGTACCACCATGGCTATGGTCGAGGAGATCCTGGCCACGATGGTGTAACGCACTGCGGCCTGCCGCTCGCGCGTTCGGGTTGCCGTGGCCCAGACTGGAACCCGAAGGTCGGCTTCCGGGGGCCGGGCGCCTCACGGGACCCGGGGCTGGAGAGGACAGGCGTGGCGCTGGACGAGTATGCGGACCCGCCGATGACGGTGCCGGAGGTCGACGCCGTGACCGGTGCGGTGGCACGCCTGGTCGGGGCGAACGGCAGCGACCCGCGCGAGGCCGGCGCGTACGCGGTGCTGCAGGGTCTCCTGGACGGCACCCGCGCCGCGGTCGCGGTGATGAGCCCGGGCCTTCGCTACCTCTACGTCAACCCGGCCCTGGCCCGGATGAACGGCATCTCCGCCGAGGAGCACCTGGGCCGGACCATCGGCCAGGTGCTCCCGGACGTGGACGCCCAGGAGGAGATCCTGCGCGCGGTGCTCCGCGACGGCGTGGCCCGCGAGGCCACCTCCACCGGGATCACCCACGCGGGCCCGCGCGACCGTCGCTGGTGGCACGGCGCCTACCACCGCCTGGAGCACGAGGGCGAGGTGGTCGGCCTGGCCGGCGTCATCCTCGAAGTCTCCGAGTCCCGCCGCACCCAGATGGAACTGGACGCGGCCCGCCGCCGGCTGGCCTTCCTGGACGCGGCCGCGACCCGGGTCGGCACCACCCTCGACCTGGTGGAGACCTGCGAGGAACTGGCCGAACTCTTCGTCGCCGAGCTCGGCGACGTGGCCGCGGTGGACGTCTTCGCGGTCGAGGGCGCCAACGGCACCCCGCACGCGCCGCAGGACATGGTGCGGATGTGGCGTGCCGCGCTGTCGCATCGGCCGGGGATGGCCGAGCAGGCCGCGATCCTGCGTCGGCCCGGCGAGAACGTGGACTACCAGCAGGGCTCGATGGTGCCGCGCGCGCTGAGCGAGCGCAGCCCGGTGGTGGTCAACCGGGTCAGCGACGAGGAACTGGCCCGCGAGGTGTCCAGCCCCGACCGGGTCGACATCTTCCGCTCGGTCGGCCTGCACTCGATCGTGGCGCTGCCGCTGGTGGCCCGGGGCAGCGCCATCGGCATGGTCACCCTGGCCCGGCACGGCGTGGCGCAGGCGTTCTCCACCGAGGACGTGGTGCTGGCCCGGGACCTGGCCCGGCGCGGGGCGATCAGCGTGGACAACGCCCGCCGCTACGCGCACGAGCACGACATCGCACTCGCCCTCCAGCACGCGCTGCTGGCCGCCCCGGACGCGCCGCACCCGGACATCGAACTGGCCTCGCGCTACCGGCCCGCGGGCAGCAGCGTCGAGGTCGGCGGCGACTGGTACGACGCGGTCGCGCTCAGCGGCGGCCGCACGCTGCTCGCGGTCGGCGACGTGATGGGACACGGCGTGCAGGCCGCGGTGGAGATGAGCCAGTTCCGGGCGCTACTGCGGGTGCAGGCGCGCTCCGACTTGGAGCCGCACGAGATCCTGGCCGCGGTGGACCGCACCAGTACCAAGGCGGGTATCGAACGGGTGGCCAGCTGTCTGCTGGTCCTGGTCGACCCGGCGGCGGGCACGGTCACCTTCGCCAGCGCCGGCCACCTCCCGCCGCTGCTGGTCGGCCCGGGCGACGCGGCCGAACTCGTCGACGTCCCCGTGGGACCGCCGTTGGGCACCGGGTTCGGCGGCTACACCTCGGTGCGCCGGCGCAGCGAACCCGAGCGGGTGCTGGTGATGTACACCGACGGCCTGATCGAGCGCCGGGGCGAGGACATCGGCGAATCGCTCCAGCGGCTGACCCGGGTGGGACTGAGCGCCGAGACCCCGCTGGTGCGTCTGGTGGACACGCTGATCGCGCGCATGGTCACCGACAAGCCGGAGGACGACATCGCGGTCCTGGCCGCACGCCAACGACCGGCGGGCGGGCCCGGGGCCGCGGGGGCGACTCCGGGTCGGTGATCCGCGTGGTCGTCCGGCCGCGGAGCGTCGAGGGCGACCGGATCCGCCCCCGGGCGGTCGATCGTTCGTCGGCGTGCGGGCGGGAGAGCGGAGATCCCGGACGGCGGGCGAGGTGTGCGTCCGCGCGGTGCCCGGCGCGTGCCGTACCCACTCACCCGGAGCCCGCCCGCACGCGGCGCCAGGTGTGTCGGGCGCCGTCGACCTCGCGTCGCGCCCGGGGCTCGGGGTTCGGCGCCACGGGCAGGGGTGCGGGCGCGGCCACCAGCCGGCCGGCGATGGTGTCCTCGAAGCGGCGGCGGATCGGCTTCCAACGGGCATCGCGGCGGGCCGCCCGCGCGGTGGCGCGACGCAGCCTGCGGGGCTTGTCGTGGTAGTACCGCCGGGCCCACGGCGAGCCGGGTCGGGCCAGGCGGATCCCCGCGACGATGTTGACGATCGGGATGAACACGCCGATCACGCCGGTGCCGACCTTGCCCTTGGCGAAGGTGATCGCGGCCATCACCACATCGAGCAGCAGCACGATCGACCAGGCCACCAGATCGTCGAGGGTGTGGCCGTCCGGCGTCGCGTCGAAGGGCACGAAGCCGCTCGCGGCCAGGCCGACCGCGGCGGTGGCCAGCACGGTGGCCTCGATCGAGATCCGGCCCTGCTCGGTCCAGTACACGTCGGACAGGTGCACGATCATCCCGAACTCGTCCAGCACCAGCCCCGCGCCGATCCCGAGCAGCACGCCCGCGATCGACCGGGCGACCAGGTATTCGCCGCTGCCGACCGCGAGGAAGCCGCCGATCAGGGCGAGCACGATGCCGGGCACCACGTGATGGATGTGCACACCGCCGCTGCCGATGTTGTGAAAGGGACCGCGGCCGGCCCGGATCAGTCGGGTGATCGTCCGCGTCACCAGGAAGGTGAGCAGCAGCGACGCGAACGCCAGGCTCATCGGCAGCCGACCGTCGTGGATCATCGGGCCACGCCGCCGGGCGGCCGGTTCCGGTGCTCCGCCATCGGCACCCCTCCTCCGGGTCGGTGCTCCTGTTCCCGGTGCCGCGGCGGACTACGAACGCCGAACAGGTGAACCGGGACGTCTCGGCGGGCGCCGCGGTGACCAAGTGCACGCGGCCTCGTTGGGCGGGACATGATCAAGCGCCTCGCCACCGCCGCCCTGGCCTGCACCGCCCTCGCCGTGTCCTGCGGCGCCTCCGCCGCCCATGCGCAGGAACCGACGCCGAACACCGGCCGGGTCGCCGGCGTCCCGAGCGCCGTCTACCCGGACGGTCTGAACAACCTGAACACGGTCAACCCGCTCGCGGGCACGCTGCCGCTGTAGGGGCTGTCCTCCGCTGAGGGGCTGTCCTCGACCCTCGCCGAGCACCGCGACGCCGACACCCGGCATGCGCCCTTCGGGCTCCTCGCTGCGCTCACCTCGCCGCCTCGGTGGAACACCCGAATAGCACCATGCGCGCGTTGCCCGGCACGCCGACGCACGGTCCCGGACGCCGCGGAGCCCGACGCGGGATGGAGGACAGGTCCCGGGGGCGCGGCGCGCGCGCCGCACACCGGCGTGGTGTCCCAATCCGGCCCCGAGCGGGGACACCACGTCTTCGGCGTACCGCAGCAGGACCCTCCCGGGCCCCGGTCACTCGTCGTCGAGCGCGCGGCGCAGTTCCTCGGCTTCCCGGTTGGCGGCGGCGAGATCCTCCGTCATCCGGCGGGTGCCCTCGGCCACGCCCGCGTCCCAGATGCGTTGCACCAGGGCATTCGCACGATCCTGCGGCAGGTCCGTCTCGCGCATCAGCAGCTCGGTCAGCTCGATGATCGGGTGTTTGGGATGCATGGCCCCAGCAGACCCGGCCCGGGAGCCGGCCGCACCCGGGCACGGCCGGTCGGGGGAGTCGCCGAGGCGGGCCCGGGCACTGGTGGCACCGGGGCGGGTCCTACGCCTTGAGGTGCTCCCAGGACTGCGGATGGGTGGTCAGGTAGCCGGCCAGGTTCTGCGCGGGCCGGCCGGTCAGCATCGGGACCGCGGTGGAGACCTTGGCCATCTCGCCGGTGGCGATCGCCTCGTACGAGGTCACCCAGCCCGCCATCTCCCAGGCCGGCGCGTTGTACTGCGCGCGGGAGGCGTAGGCCTGGTCCCGGGACTCCGGGACGTACTCGATCAGTCGCCCGGTGAAGCGGGTCAGCTCGGCCGCCGCCTCCGCGAGGGTGATCGCCTCGGGACCGGTGAGGTCGTAGGTGAGGTGGTCGTGCGCGTCGCCGCCGAGCAGTACGGCCGCCGCCGCGTCCGCGATGTCGTCGTGCGCCACCGCCGCGACCCGCCCCTGCCCGCCGGGGCCGCGAATGGTCCCGTCGGCGCCGACCATGGCGGGCAGTACGGCCAGGTACAGACTGTCGCGCAGGAACGTGTGCCGCAGCCCGGTGTCGCGGATGTGTTGCTCGGTGTGCCAGTGGTCGCGCGCGAACGTGAACGTGGCATCCGGCGCCGCGCTCTGGAACGACACGTAGACGATCCGCCGGACGCCGACCGCGACCGCGGCGTCCACGGCGCAGATGTGCTCACGGACCCGATCGGCGCTCTCGCGGGCCGAGACCAGGAACAGCGTGTCCGCCCCCTCCAGGGCCCGCCGCATCGCCGCCGCGTCGCCGTACGACGCGGGCGGGGCGTGCACCGCGCCGTCGAACTCGGGCAGCCGGGACGGATCCCGACCCACCAGACGCTGCGCCGTGCCGGCCTCGGCGAGCCGGCGGGCGACCCGGCCGCCGATCTGCCCGCTCGCTCCGGTGACCGCGATGACTGGTCCCATGACGACGTCCTCTCCCGGCCCGAAGGCCCGACGGTCCGGCTCCGCGTTCGACGGCCGCACGGCACCCGCGGCTCGGGCACCGACCCTACTGCCCGGTTGTCCGGCTTTCCTCGAACCGGGCCGGTACGGCGCGCCCTTGCCCGGTCGGCCGATCCGGGACCGCGGCTCCGCGTCGGTGTCGCGGTCGGGTCAGCGCAGGTCGTCGAGCGGGCCGAGGACCAGGTCCAGCACCGGCCGGGCCCGGTCGACCAAGTCGTTTGCCTGGTCCGGGTATTTCGCGGCGAAAATCACCGCGCAGATCACCACCGGCAGCAGGAGCACGCCGCCGACGCCCGAACGCCCGCTGCGCCGGCGCCGCCGATCGGCGGCGGACATCCGCTCCCGGAAGGCCCGCCGGTCGACGTCGTTCCGGAACGCCCGAGCCTGCCGTGCCGCCTGCATACCCGAATCGATGGGCATCTCGGCCACCCTCCCCTCGCCCGCGCGATCGCGAGTCGATACCTGGGACGGGCCGGGCAGTTGCCGCGGTTCGTGGTCCGCGCGGTTGTCACCGCGTCGGGACGATTCCGTGACCCGTGACCCGTGACCCGTGACCCGCGACCGACGACCGGACGGCATCGTGACCGCAGGGACTATTCGTCCCACCAGCGGTCGCCGCGCTCGCGACGGTTGGCCACGATCACCGCGAAGGGCGGGATCGCCATCGCGACGATGGTCATGCCCGCGGCGGCCGGGAACGACCAGCGGTAGACCACCGTGCCGGCGAGCAGGAACAGCAGCAGGCAGATGCCCATCATCACGAAGTAGCGCTTGCGTCGACGGCGCTGGGACGGAACCGGCCCGGACGGGGTGGCACCCCCTCCACCGGGGCCGCCCGGATCGTTGGTGCTCATCTGTTCACGGTACGTCTTCGGGCCGGCGAACGGGCCCGCGCGGAGGGCGCGGCCGGCCGGTCCCCGGGAGTTACCCCGAGATGACAATATTGGTATAGACCTTTCGGGTCGAACGGTGTTGACTGGCGCCCAGGCGGGACCGCGGGTCCGTGCCGATCGCCGGAAAGGAATCAGTCGCCATGACGACCGTCTCCCCTCCGTACGTCGGCGCGCCCGTCGCCTACCTGCGGTGTTATCCCCGTGACCCCTGGGAGATGGCCGCCCATCGCAACGCGCTGACCGCGTACGCGCAGGGCCTGGGGCTGAGCCGGCCGGTGGTGTGTCTGGACAACGGCGTCTCCTCGCGCGAGAAGCAGCCGGAGTTGGAGAACCTGCTGGCCAACGTGATCGCCGGTGTGGTGCGGACGGTGCTGATACCGGGTCCGTGGGTGTTCGCCCTCGATCCGGAACGGGCCCGGGCCACGGCCGAACGCCTGCGCGCCGCCGGCGCCGAGATCATCGACCTCCCGGGCCGCTGGCACGAACGAGACGGCCGCCGCATCGCCCGCTGGTGACCTTTCGACGCCCCGGGCCGACCACGACCCGGGCCGACCCCGACCCGAACCGCAACCGTGCCGTCCGAACGCACCCGGTGTCGATCCTCGAACCGGCCGCCCCGTGCCGCCTCGTGCACAACGGGCGAGCCGAGCGTCGGTCAGCCCGTCCGGCGTCCGAGGGCACCGGCCACAGGCCGCGACCGACCGACGGCCACAGCTCCACGACCCCACAGGCCCACGGCCCACGCCCACGGCTCAGGGCGATGCCGCCGCGCGCACCGTGTGGCTCAGCAGCAGCGCCGTCGTCACCGGTCCCACGCCGCCCGGCACGGGGGTGAGCGCGCCGGCCACCGCTGCCACGGACGTCGTGTCCACGTCGCCGACCAGGCCGCCGTCGGCGGTGGGGTTGGTGCCCACGTCGACCACGACCGCGCCGGGCGCGACGTGCGCGGCGGTGATCAGCCCGGGCCGGCCGACCGCGGCGACCAGCACGTCCGCCGTCGAGGTCAGGCCGGCCAGGTCCTTGGTCCGCGAGTGGCAGATGGTGACCGTGGCGTTGCGGTCCAGGAGCAGGTGCGCGGCGGGCTTGCCGACCACCGTCGAACGGCCGACCACCGCGACGTGCCGGCCGCCGAGTTCGATGCCGTGGTGATCCAGGATCGCCACCACCGCCTCGGCCGTGGCCGGAGCGAACGCGGGCAGTCCGGCGGCCAGTCGGCCCAGCGAGAGCGGGTTGGCGCCGTCCACGTCCTTGCCGAAGGCGATCGCGCCGGCCAGGTCCTCCAGGGACGCGCCGGCCGGCAGCGGGGTCTGCAGGATGATCCCGTGCACACCGTCGTCCGCGCCGAGCGCCTCCAACGTGCCGCGGATCGCCTCCACGGTCGCGTCCGCGCCCAGGTCGACCACGTCGCACGTGATGCCGACCTTCGCGGCGGCTCCGGCGATCGAACGCACGTACCACGCACTGGACTCGTCGGCCGTGGCCACCACGACCGCGAGGGTGACCGGGGAGCCCGCCTCGGCGAGCAGCGCGGCCCGGGTGGCCGTCTCGGCGCGGATCGCAGCGGCGAGGTCCCTGCCGGAGAGCACGGTCGCGGTCATCGGACGATCTCCTTGCGCACGGCTGCGGTGATCCGATCGGCGCGCGTGGCGAGGCCGTCCACCCGCGTGGCCTGCGTGGTGAGTTCGATGCGGGCCTGCTCGTCCCGGATCCCGCCGAGGTTGATCTCGATGTTCACCCGTGCGGTGGTCGCCGCCGCCCGCGCCGCCTCGGCCGCCGCGGCCACGTCGGTGATCACGTTGGGATTGCCGATCGGCAGCAGCTTTTCGGCCAGTTCGATGCACGCGGCGGCCACCACGAGCACCTCGGCCGGCGGCTTGGCCGCGCCGACCAGTGCGGCGGCGATCGTGGCCGAGCGCACGGCCTTGGCCTCCTCGGTGTCCCGGGGCAGCTTGTACGCCTCGGTCACCGCGGTGAATGCGGCCGCGTCCTCTTCGGCCAACCGCAGTGCCACCGCCCGCAGTTCGTCGGTGAGCGCGATCACCTCGGTGATCGAGGAGGCGTGCTCGGCGTACTTGTCGCCGGTGGTGTACCGGGCGACCATCCCCAGCAGCGCGGCCGCCTGTGCCGCGTGCAGCGCGGCGGCGGCCCCGCCCCCCGGCGCCGGTACCCGGTCGGCGAGGCGGTCCAGGTATTCGCTGATCTTCTCGTCGCGCATCGCGCTCGTCCTTCGCTCGGTGGGGGCTACCGCACGTTCGGAAATCCTCGCACGGAGCACCGCGAAGCCTGGAATCCGCCGGGAGGGAGCCGCGCGCCGGCCGAGAACCGGTCGTCCGGGTCGGACAGGCCACTACAGTCGGCGGCATGACGCTTGCGCATGACGGGGACGGTGCCGGGCCGGTCGTGGTGTTGCTGCACTCGTCGGTCTGCGACCGGCGGATGTGGGATCCCCAATGGTCGGTGCTGATCGACGCCGGGTACCGGGTCGTGCGGCCGGACCTGTCCGGTTTCGGACGCACGCCGCCCACCACCGACCCGCGGCGCGACGCGGACGACGTGCTCGACCTGCTCGACACGCTCGGGATCGCCCGCGCGACCCTGATCGGCTCGTCCCACGGCGGCACCGTGGCGCTGGAACTCGCCGCCCGCCGACCCGATCGGGTCGACTCGCTCGTGCTGCTGTGCGCCGGCCGCCCGGGCCACACCCCGTCCCCCGCGCTGCGCGCGATCGAGGCCCGCGAGCGGGCACTCCTGGCGGCCGGCGACGTGGCCGGTGCGGTGGAGTTCGTGGTGGACACCCGGTTGGGGCCCGCGGCGGACGCGCTGACCCGCTATCAGGTGGGCGTGATGCAGCGCGACGTCTTCGACCAACGGCTCGCCGCCGGCTCCCTGTCCGCCCCGCGCGTGCCCGACGTCGACGTCGACCCGTCCGCGATCACCGCGCCGTGCCTGGTCGTCTCCGGCGCGCACGACCTGGCGGACTTCCGCCGGATCGCCGCGGAGTTGTCCGGGGCGCTGCCGAACGCGCGGCACGTCGAACTGCCCTGGGCCGGCCACCTGCCCTCGGTCGAGCAACCGCGCGAAACGACCGCACTCCTGGTCGCCCACCTCGCGGAGTACCGGGCGCGTGGCGATGAACGGGCCGAGCCCGGTACGAACGTGCGGGCGACGACGAGCGTTCAGGCCGGGGAGTTCTCCGCGGGGTGATCCGCGCGCCGATCGACGCACAACACGATCGCGGTCGCGTTGTCCCGGCCGCCCGCCTCCAGGGTTGCCGCGAGCAGCCGGGGAACGATCGTGGTGGGCGCCTCGGGAGCGGCCAACAGGGCGCCGAGCGGGCGGTAGTCGACCTGTTCGGCGACGCCGTCGGTGCACAGCAGGTACACATCACCCGGCCGCAGGCTCACGTTCAGCACATCGGGCTCGGGGCGACCGGGATGTCCGACGTAGCGGCTGAGTCGATAGCGCGCGGCGGCGGCCTGTGCCGAGTCGGCCGGGTACCAGCCGTACAACGCGCCCAGCCACGCCTCGGTGTGATCGACCGTCAGCAGGTCCAACTGCCCGGCCCGCAGCCGATATGCGCGCGAGTCGCCGATCTGGACCAGCCACGCGGCGGCCTCGTCGGAACCGGGCGGGACGTCGGGTTCGGCGAGCAGCGCGGTGAGCGTGCATCCGGTGAAACCGGTCAGGCCCGCGGCCTCGGCCAGCACCAGGTCCTGGATGCCGGCCACACTCGCGCGCAGCGCCGCCGGACCGGCCCCGGGTCCCTCGGTCGAGGCCCGGCGGATCGCGGTGGTGAATGCGCTCATCGTGATCCGGCCGGCCGCCGTGCTGCCGGGACCGTCGCCCATGCCGTCGGCGACCGCGGCCAGCCGCAGGTCCGGCTCCAGGGCGAGCACGTCGAAGTTGGCCCGATACCTGTTGCCCACCACGGTGCCCGCCGCCGCGCGGACCCGCACCGGCCCCACCGCGAAGTCCGCCGCGACCGTGCTCCCCGTGTCCTGCCGCTGTCGTCCGAACATCGGCGCCCCCTTCGCTCCGTTGGCGTACCCGCGGCACGCTATCGGGCGATCAGAGCACGGTGCGGAAGTGTGTGGTCAGTCGACCCCGGTCGTCGAGCACGTGGAACGCCAGCGCGGGCGGCAACTTCGCGTCGACGAACGGGGAGTCGTCGTCGGCCCGCTCCCACGGCAGGTTGATCGTGGACACCACGCCGGGTGCCACGATCAACGGCTTGCCGGCGAACGTGGTGGCCGCCGGGGTGTGCGCGTGCCCGCACAGCAGACCCGCCACGTTGGGGCGCCCGGCCACCACGTCGGCCAGCCGCTCGGCGCCGAACTGGCGGATCCGGTCGATCTCCGGGCTGCCCAACTCCACCGGCGGGTGGTGGAAGGCCACGAACACCGGTGTGGTGGACGGGGTTTCGTCCAGCACACCGGTCAACCAGGACAGCGTCTCGTCGGCCAGCAGGCCGTCCGCGCGGCCCGGAACGGACGAGTCGCACAGCGCGAACACCGCGCCGCCGGCCGTGTGGTGCACCCGGTTGATCGGCTCGTCCGTTGCGGGCTCGTCGAACAGTCCCACCCGAAACGGCCCGCGGACGTCGTGATTGCCGGGCAGGATCAGCACCGGGTGCCGGGACACCAGCAGGGCCCGCGCCTCGTCGTATTCGGCGGCCAGGCCGTTGTCCACGATGTCGCCGGTGACCAGCACCGCGTCCAGGTCATGGGGGAGCGCGTTCAGGTGGGCCATGGCCGCCCGGGTGCGCTCGGCCGCGTGCGGGCCGCCGTCGAGGTGGGTGTCACTGAGGTGCGCGAACACGATCATGCGGGAGTCCTTGCGGGAGGCGGATGCGGTGGTTCCGGTGTAGCGGGCCGCGATGAAGGCGACGCTACGCGGGCCACCGGACCATCGTTAAGATCCAGTGAAATGTTCGAGGACTGGTCCAGTTCCCCCGTCGACGCGATCGACCTGCACGTCGAGGTGGACACCGCGGAGGGTCGCCGCGTCGGCCTGGAGCGCGCGCTGCGGGCGGCGGTACGGGCCGGGCGGCTGGCGCCGGGTACTCCGCTGCCGTCCACGCGTGGGCTGGCCGCCGAGTTGGGCTTCGCCCGCGGGACGGTGACCGCCGCCTACGACCAACTGGTCGCGGAGGGGTACCTGATCGCGCGTCAGGGCGCCGCGACCCGCGTCGCGGACCTGCCCGAGCCGACCGCCCGGGACACGGCGAAGGGTGCGTCCGCGCCGGCCGCGCCCCGATTCGACCTGCGGCCCGGCATGCCGGACGTGTCCGCCTTCCCGACCTCGGCCTGGCTGCGGTCCACCCGCCGGGTGCTGAGCACCGCGGCGCCGGCCGACGTGCACGGGGTGGGCGATCCGCAGGGCCGGCTGGAACTGCGCATCGCGCTGGCCGCACACCTCGGGCGTACCCGCGGGGTGCTGACCACGCCCGACCGCATCGTGATCACGTCCGGCTTCTACCAGTCGGCCGGCCTGCTCGCGAGCGTGTTGGCGGAGGCCGGGGTGCGCGCGGTGGGCATGGAGGACCCCGGGCACGACGTGTACCGCGACGTGTTTCGCCGCGCCGGGCCGACGGTGTTGCCGCTGCCGGTGGACGCCCAGGGCGCGCGGTTGGACCGGCCGGTCGACCCGGCGATGGGCGCGGTCGTACTCACCCCGGCGCACCAGTACCCGACCGGCGTCCCGCTGCGGCCCGCACGGCGGCACGAGATGTGCGCGTGGGCACGCGCGAGCGGCGGGTTGATCGTGGAGGACGACTACGACGGCGAGTTCCGCTACGACCGGCAGCCGATCGGCGCGCTCCAGGGCATGGCCCCGGAGCACGTCGCCTACTGCGGATCGGTGTCCAAGACGCTCGGGCCGGGCCTGCGGCTGGCCTGGATGGCGCTGCCCGGGCATCTGGTCGAACCGGTGGTGCGGGCCAAGTTCCGAGCCGACTGGCACACCCAGGGGCTGGGCCAACTCGTCCTGGCCGACCTGATCGCCCGGCACGACTACGACCGGCACGTGCGCGCCGCGCGGCTGAGCTACCGCCGTCGGCGGGCCTACCTGGTGCGCCGGTTCGAGGCGGAACGGCGGGCGGGCGTACTGCGGTTGTGCGGCGTGCCGGCCGGGCTGCACGTGCTGATCACGTTCCCGGCGGGCGGGCCGGCCGAGGATCGGGTGCTGGCGCGCAGCGCGGAGCGCGGGATGGCCCTGCGCGGACTGCGCGAGTTGTGGCACGGGCCGGCCGCGGAACAGGGCGTGCTGGTGGGCTTTGCGGCGGCACCGCCGCACGCGTGGGCAGCCACCGTCGAGGAGTTGGCGGCGGTGTTGCGCTGACTCGCGGGCGCGCCCTCAGGTCGGGTGGACCACCCGGAAGTACAGGTGCGTGACCCGCCGGCCCTCGATCACCCGGGTCGCCGCCAACTCGACCGGGGTGTCGGCGAGATGGTCGAAGAAGCGGATACCCGCGCCCAACAACACCGGTACCAGGTTGACCACGATCTCGTCGACCAGGCCCGCGTTCAGGCACTGGCGCACGATGTCCGCGCCGCCCACCCCCACCGACAGGTCGCCCGCCGCCGCCCGGGCCCGTGCGACCGCGTCCCGCACGCCGGTGGTGACGAACGTGAACGGTGCGTGCGGATGGGCGTCGACCCAGCCGTGGGGTATGTGGTGGGTCACCACGAACACCGGCACGCCGATCGGATGGCTGCCGCCCCACCCGTCGGTGTGGTCGAACAACCGGCGTCCGGTCACGACCGCCCCCGTGTTGACGAACAGCTCGCGCAGGTGCCGGGCGCTGGCCTCCGAGGTGCGGAACGTCATCCCGCCGCCCGGCGCGGGCGTCTCCACGTTCCCGTTCGAGTACCACCCGAACAGGTGCGCCACGTCGTCCGACGGGTCGGCGATGAACCCGTCCAGCGACATCGTCTTCTCGGCCATCACGGTTGCCATCCGGCTGCCCTCCTCGGCGGTGGCCCGGCCGGCGCCGGCGGTACGGGCCGGAGCCTGCCCTTCCAGTCTCGGTGAGGTGGACCGGGACCGCGTCCGAAACACGTGGGCGCGGCCCGCCCGCAGTCGGAGTCCGGCGGTTTTCCGGAACGACCACGGCGAATGGTGACCGATTGTATCGTCACGACTACCATCCGATCGGCGAAAGAGGCCCACATGTCGGACACTCCCCGAATGCCGGACGACCCCGAACGTTTCCCCGGCGCCGGGTCGCTCTCCTGGCGCTATCTGGGCCAATGGCGCCTGCTGACCACCATCGGTCGGGCGATCGTGCTGGAGACCGCGCATCCGGTGGTCGGTGCCGGTGTGGTGGAGTTCTCCACATATCGGCGGCATCCGTGGCGGCGGGTCGAGCAGACCCTGCTCAGCCTCCAGCGACTGCTCTACCAGGACCGGGCGGACCGCGAGCGCGAGGCGGCCCGGCTGCGCCGGCTGCACGGGCACATCAACGGCGTGGATCCGGACGGCCGGACGTACTCGGCGCTCGACCCCGAGGCGCAGGCGTGGGTGCACCTGACCGTGTTCGACGCGATGGTGCTGATGTGCGAGCTCGGCGGTGATCCGCTCGACGACGAGCGGCAGGCCGAGCTGTACGCGGAATGGCTGCTGGTGGGGCTCCAGTTGGGGGTGCCGGCGAGTGAGATGCCGGGCACGGTGCCGGAATTCCGGGTCTGGTTCGACGAGATCGTGCGCGAGAAGCTGGTGGCCGGACACGGCGTCGAGCAACTCCTGGACGCGCTCGGTCGGCTGCCCGCGCCGGCGCAGTTGTCCTTCGTCCCCGAGGCGGTGTGGTCGGCCGGGTGCGCGGTGCTGGGCACCGCGATCCGGACCGCCGTGGCGACCACCCTGCCGCCCGACTACCGGGAGCGGCTCGGCGAGCGCGGCCGGGTCCCGTTCGGCGCCCGCACCGTGGTCTCGCTCGCGTGTCGGACCGCCGCGGTGGCAAGCGACCTGCTGCCGACGAAGTGGGTGTACATGCCGCTCGCGGCGACCTATATCGCGGCGAGGCGGGAGGCCGGGCGCGGGCTGCGCCGATTCGGCCCGCGCGTTCGCTCGGGCGATCCGGCCACGCAACTCGCCGACCTGTTCGTGCGGATCCTGGACCAGACCGGCGACGGGGTGTTGTCCTGGCCCGATCTGGCCGCACTCGCCCGGGTGTTCAGCGATCGACTGGACCTGGCCGCGGTGGACGAGGAGGTCATGTACGCGGCCTTTCACGCGTGGTGGGACGAGTTGCGCGCGACGGTGGACGCGAACGGGGACGGCGTGCTCGACGCCGACGAGTACCGGGTGCTCGCCGAGGCCGCGCCGGGCGCCGCGATGGCCGCGTTGATGGTCCGGGTGGCCGCCGCGGTGGACCGGGACGGGGACGGTCGCATCGATCAGGCCGACTACGCGCGGCTGCTCGGTCCGGACAGTGCGGACACGCATCGGATCGGGTGGCTGCACGCGATGGACGCGGACGGCGACGGGGTGGTCACCGTAGAGGAGTTCGCCGAGGCGCTGCGGGAGAGCGTGCTGGGCCGGGCCCGTTCGGACACGCTCGAATATGTGCTCGGCCGAGCCTGAGCGTCCCGGCCGAGGTGTGCCGGCGACCGGCGCGGCCCTGTGCGGAAGCGTAGGTGCGGTGACGGGCGCCGCTTTGCCGGATGCGTCGCGTGTGACCCGCCCCGGGCGACGCGGGCCGGGCCGGGTGGATCGGGTGAATGGCGTGCGTTGCGCCTGCGTTGCGTGCGTGCGCGCGTTGGGTGTGTCGGGTCACCGGGGAGTCGGTGGGCCCGGGGGACTCGGCTACGGCGAGCCGGGTCGGGGCCGGCGGTTCGGCGGCCTGGGCGCACGAGATCGAGATCTCGGCGCGCGGGTCGTCGGTGTTCGGATGTCCGGTGTCCCGGTGTCCCGGTGTTCGGTGTCGGGTATTTCGCGTCGCACGTGCGCCGCGCGTACGCCCGGCGGGCAAAGGTCACGCGGATGATTCATGCGGTAACCGTGGGTGTCTCGCGCATGGAGGAAATCACCCCGTGGCTGATATCGTGAGCTACGAGGATAAGCCTGCGGCTTTGTTCAAGAAGCGCCTTTCTCATCCCCGCATTCCCCGCCGGTCAGGCCGGTCGTCCTGTGGATCCGGGTCGAACGCCGGTGTTTTCCGGCCGCTTTTCGTGCCCGGCCTTCCGGTTGTGTCCGGTTCGTGTTCGAATTATGCACGGTGCCTTTCTGTTCGGTTCTCTGGTTCGACGTGCGGTTCGACGTGCGGTTCGACTTGCGATTCGAGACATGTCACAGCAGGAGGCGGCTCATGAGCATTTCCGACGAGGAGCGAAGCGCGTTCACCGACTGCGACGCGCGCATCCTGTCGGCCGTGGGCGGCATCACCGATTCGCCATCCGAGGGCCACGCCTGGACCCGTTTCGCGGACGCGATGGGCCGGACGCTGTACACGTTCGACCGCGAGGGCCCGCCTGCCCCGGATCCGGGCCCGCCGGCCGACCGGGCGCCGGTCGCGGTCGCGATCGAACTGCGGGTACGAACCCGGGAGATGCACACCGCGGTGCTCGGGCTCGGGGAGGCGGTGCGACGCGCGTTCCTGGTGCTCGACTCGCTGCTCACGGGCGGCGCGTGGCAGCGGCGACCGGAGGCGCTGATCGCGCTGTCACTGGCCGCCGGTCACGCGCGCGGGCTGGACGACCGGCTCGTCCACCTGTCGAGTTCCATGTCCCCGCGGCCGACCGCGCTCGCCGAGGCGCTCGGGACGGCACTGTCGGACACCGGGCGCGCGCTGGACACGACCCAGGGTCTCCTGCGCGAGTTGTCCGAGCCCGACGGGTCGGCGCCACCCGCCGCGATCCCCGGCACGGCCGTGTTCGCGGCGGTCGCAGCGGCGGTCCGGCTCGCGACGTGCCTGGAGGACGACGTCCGGGCCGAGGCGGTCGACGCTTCGGGCGTGGACCTGTCCCGACTGGACCCGGTCGACCCGGCCCTGCTCGCCGGGGTGATCTGGTCCCGAACGACGGTGTGGCCGGCCTGTCTCGCGCCGGTCCTGCGGGCCCGGTCCAATCGGGTCGCGGCCGGGGTGTACCAGGTGCGGCGGGTGTACGACACGCGGGACGGGTGAGTCACCCGAACCGACCGCGAACATCGGCGGTTCAGTCGGCTCTCACGAACTCCTCGGGAACGCCCGGCAGGGTCGGGCGTCATGACCGACGGCGACGGCGACCGGACCGACGACCGGGCGCGCGCGTTGCCCGGGCCCACGACCGGGCCGCTCCCGAGCGGCCCGCCCCCGGCTCGGTAGCCGCGGCTGCGCGGGGCGAGCCCCGGGCCGACCGGGATGACGCGGGCCGGTCATGTCTCCCGGGTCCGAATCCGGGTCACGTGGTCCAGTGGGCGGGGCGGGTGAGGGTCGGCGGGAGGATGGTGCGGGAGTCGCCCTTGGCGGCGTCGAGTTGGGACTGGATCAGGTAGAGGGCGCCGGTGAGATCCGCACCGCGCAGGTCCGCGTCGCGGAAGTCGGCGCCGATCACGTCGGCGAGCCGCAGGTCCGCACCGCGCAGGTCGGCGCCGATCAGGTAGGCCCCGCGCAGGTTCGCGCCGCGCAGGTCGGCCCCCTTGAGCCGGGCACCGATCAGGTCCGCACCTCGGTGGTCCTTCTTTCTGCCCCCGACACCCGCCCGGACCAGCTCGCCGGCCCGCAGCAGCAGCGGGTTGAGTTGTTGCCGCAGCGCTCCGATGTCGATCCGGAGCAGCTCGGCGGGCTCGCCGAGGGTGAGCCGCTCGGTGTCCGCGTAGGCGGCCCGCAGCTCGGCCCGGATCGGGCGCGCCGCTGCCGGTGCCTGTGCCTCGTGCAGATACCGGAGCAGTTCGTGCAGGTCCCGCATGATCGGGAACACCCGGAACATCTGCTTCGCGGTGTGCGGCGCCCGACGCCAGTCCTGCCCCGCGTAGGTGACCTGGGCGACCTTTTGCCCCGCCCCGAAGCAGTCGTAGACCGTGCAGCCGGAGAAGCCGATGTCCCGCAGGCGGGTGTGCACGCCGCAGCCGAAGTCGTCCGAGCGCAGATTGGGGCAGGCGCGGCCGGCGGGCTTGTCGATGGCGAAGTCCGCCGAGGCGGCGAAGGCGGGCGCGACACAGCACAGCGCAAAGCAGTTCGCGCAGTCGGCGCGGAGGCTGTCGGCTCGTTCGTCGACGAGGCCCGGGTCCCGGCCGGGTGCGGAGGATTCGCGCTGGTCGGACACGGTATGGGGACTCCTGCCGGATCGGGGATGCCGCGAGCCGCCGCTCGGACGCGCACTCGGGTGATCTCCCATTGTCGCCGATCGCATACCGGCCCCGCGCCGGGGCGGGTCGCCGGTGCCGGCCGCCTTCCGTGGCGACGACCGGGCGGGCGATGCCGACCGGCGATGCCCACTTCGGGTCAGGTCGTCTTGGCCGGGGTCCAGGTGCCGGGGCGGACGACGACGGCCGTGGTGTGGATCGGCGGGCTGTGCCGGAAGCGGAGGGTGAACGGGACGATCTGACCAGGGGTGAGCCTGGGCGGGCTCCCCAGCATGATGTTGGCGCCGCTCGCGGTCATGCCCAGAAGGCCGTCGGCCGGGATCGGCAGGGACTCGGTCATCCACATCCTGCCTGCGTAGCCGGTGTAGGTGTGGAAGCTGAATCCCACGTCGGTGCTGATCGGGGTGCTGACCGAGACGAGTTCGTCGTCGGCGGCGCCGGAGTTGCGGATGGTGAAGTAGGCGGAGGTCGCGTCGGCGTTGGTCGCCATGTGCACGCGGCCGTCGCTGATCGCGAGCTTCGGGGCGCTGCCGGCTTGTCCGCCGGCGGTCCAGGCGGTGAGCAGGGTCAGTGCGAGGGCGGCTGCCACGAGGGGGCCGGCGACCGTCTCGAGCAGGGCGAGGGGCTTCACGTCTGATCCTGGTTCGTGTCGTCGGAGTGGCGGTCGGAGCGGGAATCGGCGCCGCGATCGGCGCGGGAGGCGGCGCGGCGACCCGGTCGGGGGGCCGCGCCGCGGTCGGTGTGCTGGTCGGGACGGCGGTCGGTGCGGAACCGGGTCAGTCGCAGGCTGTTGCCCACCACCGCCAGCGAACTGACCGACATCGCCGCCGCGGCCGACATCGGGTTGAGCAGGCCGGTCATCGCGATCGGGATCAGCACCACGTTGTAGCCGAATGCCCAGCCGAGATTGGCTCGGATGGTGCCGGTCGTGCGCCGGGAGAGCCGGATCGCGTCGGCGAGCGCGGTCAGGTCGTCGCCGACCAGCGTGACGTCCGCCGCGCCGATCGCCGCGGCCGTACCGCCGCCCATCCCGATGCCCAGGTCCGCCTCGCCCAGCGCGATGGTGTCGTTGATGCCGTCGCCGACCACCGCGATCGCCCGGTCGGGCTGGTCCTGGCGCAGGCCCCGGACCAGTTCGGCCTTGTCGTGCGGATCCAACTCGCTCAGTACCTCGTCGATGCCCACCGCGTCGGCGATCGCGCGGGCCGGCCCCGGACGGTCGCCGGTGGCCAGGACCACCGTGATGCCGAGCCGGCCCAGTGCCCGGATCGCGCCGGCCGCCTCCGGACGCACCGCGTCGCCCAGCACCAACACCCCCGCCGGAGTGCCGTTCACGGTGGCGAGTACGGCGGTGTCCCCGGCCGCATCCGCCTCGGACAGAGCCGCCCGCAGGTTGGCCGGCAACGACGTGACGTCCTCGGCGCCCGGTCGCAGCACCGCCACCCGTGCCCCCTCCACCAGGCCGCGTACACCGGTGCCCGGTTCGGCCGCGAAGTCGGCCACCGGCGGCAACGCGCCGAACCGCTCGGTCGCGGCCCGGGCCACGGCCCGACCGATGGGATGCGCGGACGCGGCCTCGACCGCGCCGACCAGGGACAACAGTTCGCCCGCAGCCATGCCGGGGGCCGGCTCGTGGCGCAGCAGGCTCATGCCGCCCGTGGTCAGCGTGCCCGTCTTGTCCACCACGATGGTGCCCACGCGGCGCAGCCGTTCCAGGGCGGTGGGTTCGCGGATCAGTACGCCCATTCGGGCCCCGCGGCCGGTCGCGGCCAGGATCGCGGTGGGCGTGGCCAGACCCAGTGCGCACGGGCAGGCGACCACCAATACGGCCATCGTCGCGCCGGCCGCGGCCTGCGGATCGCCGCCCGCGCCGAGCCAGAACCCCAGCACGGTCACCGCCGTCGCCAGCACGGACGGCACGAACACGCCCGCGATGCGATCGGCCAGGCGCTGTGCGCCGGTCTTGCCGGCCTGGGCTTCCTCGACCGCGGCGGTGATCCGGGCGAGCCGGGTGTCCGCGCCGACCGCCGTGGCGCGTGCGGTGAACCGACCGCCCTCGTTGACGCTTCCGCCGGGAACCGGGTCCGCCGGGCCGACCTCCATCGGCCGGCTCTCCCCGGTCAGGTGGGACACGTCCAACGCGGAGCGACCCTCGACCACGACCCCGTCCGCCGGGACCCGGTCGCCCGGACGCACCACGAACACCTGACCGACCGTCAAGGACGCGGTCGGCACGGTCACCTCGACCTCCCGGCCGCCCCGGCCCGGGTGCAGTACCGCCGCCTCGTCCGGGACCAGCGCGGCCAACTCGCGCACCGCCGATCCGGTGCGTCGCCGCGCCCGCTCCTCCAGTCGGCGGCCGAACAGCACGAACAGGGGTACGGCCACCGCGACTTCGAGATAGGAGTGGGCCTCGGCGTCGGTCCCGGAGGAGACCAGGCTGAACGCCATCCGCATTCCGGGTTCGCCCGCGCCGCCCACGAACAGCGCCCACAGGGACCATCCGAACGCGGCGAGCACACCCAGACTGACCAGGGTGTCCATGGTCGCGCCCGCATAGCGCAGCCCGTGCAGGGCCCGCCGGTGGAAGGGCCATGCACCCCAGGTCGCCACCGGCGCGGCCAGCATCAGGCACAACCACTGCCAGTTGGTGAACTGCCAGGCGGGCACCATGGACAACACCAGGACCGGGATCGCGAGCGCGGCGGTCGACAGCAGGTCCCGTCGGCCGTGGTCCGCCTCCTCGGCGCCGGCCGGTCGGGCCGCGGTGGGCGTCGCCGTTGCCACGGTCGCCGAGAAGCCGGCCTCGGTGACCGCCGCCAGCAGGGCCACCACGGGCACCGACGCGGGGTGCAGCACCCGCGCCCGGCCGGTGGCCAGGTTGACCGTCGCGCTGACCCCGTCCAGTCGGGCCAATCGCCGTTCGATGCGATTCACGCAGGCGCCGCAGGTCATCCCGGAGACGGTGACGTCGGTGGTGAGCAGTGCCGCCGAGGTGGTCACAGCGCACCTCCGCCGCGCGCAAGGGCGGCCGCCACGCGGACGGGTGCGCCGAGCGCGAGAGCGGGCGCCGCGCCCGCGGGTTCGCCGAGTCCCATCCGGCCGTGTCCGCCGCCTCCCTCCTCGCCCATCGGTACCGGTGCTCGGGGCGGACCCGGCTTGCGCAGATCGGGCGCCACGGGTCCGGCCTGGCGGCCGACCGCGAACGCGACGACGAACAACAGCAGGAGCAGGCCGAGGAAGGCGAGCACGGTACGGGCAGCCGAGGTCGACCGGGTCGGTCCCGAGGCCCCGTCGGCGGCGGCACGCGCGGCGGTACGCAACGACAGGGGCCAGGGGCGGTTCCGGGCGTCGGGTCCGCCGGCGAACACGGGCATGAATCGGGCTCCAGGGGTCGAACGGCGGGACGAGGGCTGCACGCGGGTCGGGCGCGGGCATCCCGGTAGTCGGGCGGCGGTGATCTCCGGTTCCCTGTCGGCCGGGATTCCTGCGGGGGAGCGGGAATTGGCCGAATCGCCCGGGACGGGCGGGCCATGTCATGGATTGCTCGGGAAAGGTCGGAGCCCTCCGGGTCCGTTCGCGCGCGGTCTCGGGCGCGGCGCGACCGGGCGTGGTCGGGGCGCGGCCGGGGCGTGGGTGACGATGTGCCTCGGGTGTGGTTGCGCGTGGTTCGGGAGGGATTCCGGAGAAATTCGGGAAGCGGCCGGGCACCCGAGGGTTCCGGTGGGGTCGGCGGATGGGAACATGACGTCACCATGCCTGCCCGGTCCGTGCTTCGAGCCGTTCGCGCCGCGATGTTCGCGGTGATCTGCGTGCTGCTCGCGTTGTTCGGACACACGTTGATGTCCGATGCGCCGGTGCACTGGGCCGCGCCCGTCGGCGCCGGCGTCGGGATCGGCATCCTGGCCTGGGCCGTGGCCGATCGCGAACGCGGCCTCGGCGTGATCACCGGCGCGGTACTGGCCGCCCAGGCCGGTCTGCACACGTTGTTCACGCTGGCCCGCCAACCGGTTCCCGAACCGACCGGCGCGGCCCGCTTCCGCGACCAGTGGCTTCAGGTCCTGCTGTGCAACGACGACCGGCCCGGCGATGCGCCGACCCGGTCGGTCGCCGAACTCCTGATCCGGATGCGCCTGGACCCGAACCTGGCCGGGCAATCGCCGGAGGCGGCCGGCTTCGGTCGCGCGCCGTCCGGTACGCACCACATGGCCGCTGCCGGTGGGATGAACCACGACGGCGCATGGACGTGGATCCTGGGCCACGGCGCCGGCGGCATGTTCGCCGCGCACGTGCTGGCCGCAATCGGCTGCGGTGTGTGGCTGCGGCACGGTGAGAAGGCCGTCTTCCGGTTGCTGCGCGTGCTCGCCACGATGGCGGGCACCGTGGTCCTCGCCCTGGTGGGCGCCTGGACGGCGCCGGTCGCCACCCGACTGCCGGGGATGCCCCGCGCGCGCGATCGCGGCGAACGGGCCATCCCCAAGTGGGTCTGCCGCCCGCTGCCGGGCCGCGGGCCGCCCGTCGCGCTCTTCGCCTGAGCCGTCCACCCGACCCGCGTGCGTCCGCACGACCCGGTCGCGTTCGCCCCGCCCTCGGCGCGGTGACCGTGTCCGGGGCCGTGTCGACGAGTGCGTGTTCGCGACTGCCTGCCCGTGCGTACTCGTTCGTGGCCGTCGCACGACGCGGGGCCGCGCCCGCGAGGGGCGTCCGGTCCGTGTCGGCGCCGTGCCCACGAGTGCGAGTACCGCGCCCGTGATCGTCTGCCCGTACATCGGGCCACGTTCGCGCCGAGCGGCCGCGACCGAGCACAGCGCAGGCCGCGACGCCGACCCGGAACGCATCCGCGGCGCCGTCGGTGGACCTCGGCGTACCCGCCACCCGAGGAGCGCCCACCGCGCCGACTCGCCCGTCGCCGGGTCCCGACCCGACAGCGCGCCGAGCGGGCCGGTCGTGTGCCGATGCGCCGTCGGGTGATCCGCGCACCGCCGGCGAGACCGAGCCTGCGGCTTTCGAGCCGCACTCGGCTCCGGCGGGCGTCCCGCCCACCAGCTCGGCATCGATCCGCCTCGGGCCGATCGATCGCCGCCCGCATGACGAGGACGTGAGACGTGACTTCCCTGCCCCCTTCCGACCACCCGGCACACCGGGCCGACCATCCGCCGGCGCGCGACCGACACCGCGCACATCGTGCGCACCGTGCGCACCGCACCCACCCGACCCGGGTCGGGCCGGCGACGCGGGACGACCGCACCTCGCCCATGGATCGGGCCGCGAAAGCCCCCGCGCCGATCGACCACGGACCCGCGACGACGCATCCGGCCGGGCGACCTGCGACCACGGGCCGGTTCGCGTTCTCGGACCGGTCGACGTCCTCGAACCGGTTCGCGACCTCGAACGGGTCGACGCCTTCGAACCGGTTCGTGCACGGCACCGCCCTCATCACCGGAGCGTCGTCCACGGACCGGTCCACGACCACGGGCCGGTCCGCGTTCTCGAACGGGTCGACGTCCTCGAACCGTTCCGTGCGCCCGAACCGCTCCACGCGCCGCGTCCAGGGTGTGGGGGTATCCGGTGCATGACCTCGATCTGACCGCACGGGCCCTGGCGGGCGCGGCCGGCGACCCGGACGCCGTGGACGACTTCGTCCGGGGTACGCATCGCGACGTGTGGCGCTTCGTCGCGTATCTGACCGACGTACAGAGCGCGGACGACCTCACCCAGGAGACATATCTGCGCGCCTGGACGGCCCTTCCTCGTTTCACCGGGGCGTCCTCGGTCCGCACCTGGCTGCTGTCCATCGCCCGTCGCACGGTCGTCGACCGCTATCGCGCGGCGGCGGCCCGGCCGCGCACCGCCGCGGTCGAGGACTGGGTCGAAGTCGCCGAGCGCCGCCAGGACATCTCCCGTCCGGGCTTCGAGGAGGGGCTCGCCCTGGACGACCTGTTCGGCGCACTGCACCCGGCCCGCCGGGAGGCGTTCGTGCTGACCCAGGTGCTGGACTTCGGCTACGCCGAGGCCGCCACCATCGCGGGCTGCCCGATCGGTACGGTCCGGTCCCGCGTGGCCAGGGCCCGAAGCGACCTGATCACCCTGCTGCGCGACGCCGAGGCCGGCGCCCGGGAGGTGCCGGACCACCGTCCGGTGGCCGCCACCCGTCGAGCCGGCTGAACCCACCCGCCTCGGGCGAGGGACCCGTCTCGCGCCCTCGCCCTCGCCCGAGGCGGCTACGCGCTCGCGCCGCCGGCTCGGGCAGCCGTGTGGGTCACGCCTTGCGATCGGCGAGGGAGTACGACGCGGCGGCGACGGTGCCGGCCACTGCGAGTACCGAGGGCCAGGCGCCGATCTTCTTCGCGAGGGGGTGGGAGGCGCCGAACGCGATCGTGTACAGCCCGGTCAGTGCCGCAGCGGTGGGCGTCCCGGCCCGCTCGCGCCACTCCTTGGCGGCGAACACGCCGGCCGCGGCGAGTACCGCGCCGCCCAGCGGGCGCTTCTTCGTGAAGCGGGCGACGGCGTAGCCGCCGACCAGACCGCCCGCGGCGACGGCGGCGGTGGGGATACGGGCCATGGGAGACACTCCTCGGATCGACGTGCAGACCTCGCGCGATCGACCCGCCACGAGGCGACCCCGCCACGCGGATCGACCGGCACCCCACGAACCTAACGCCCCCGAATCCACTGCCTCCGGGCAGGGAGCCGGGTGCCTTCACTTCCGGTCCGAGTCGACTCGAAGCAGTCCGACTCGACTCCGAGGTCCGACTCGACTCCGAGCAAGCCGCCCGCAGCGAAACGGCTCCGAGGTCGAGCGCCCGGCGAGACACGCACACGGCCCAGCGAAGCCGCGCGCGCACCTCCTGGACCGGAAGCACGATGACGTGCGCCAGATGCGCGGGCGCGGGCGCGAGCGCCTCGCCATGCCACGCCGCGTCTTGCCTTGCCTTGCCTTGTCTTGTCTTGCCTTGCCGAGAGTCCGCAACACGTCACCGCGACACCCCTCGACGGTGGCGATGCAGCCAAGGCCCACCACGTGCGCCGCGACACGCTCGCCTGCCCGGCCTATTCGCTCGCCCCGTCTCGCGCCCGGCCACCCCGCGCGTGCCCGCACTGCGCGTGTTGTCGGTGTGGGCCGGTAGGGTGCGGCGGTTGGCGGGTCTGTCGCTTGTGGGTGATTCGTCCGTATCGGATGCGTCGGGAGGAGGTCGGTCGTGGATCGGGTCGGGTGCGGTGTGTCGGCCGGCGACGTGCGGTTGCGGGCATGGTGAGGTCGGTTCCGCCTCGGGTGGCGATGGCGCCCGACGCGTACGGGCACGGAGGTCGGCTCCGGCCGTTGCGCGATGACGGCGTGCCACTGGGGCCCGCCACGCAGGTCGGCGACCTGGTCGCGGCGATCGCCGATTTCGAGGCCGCGCCCGTGCCGCCGAGATGGGTCTGGGCTTCGGCGGAGAGCGCGTACGCACCATTGCTGCCCACCCGGGTCGCGCGCTGCCACGACCTCGCGCTGGTCGAGTCGTTGTTGCTCGCGCACGAGGGCCGGTTCGGCGAGCCGCGTTCGCTCGGCGCGGCCTGGGCCCGGCTCGAGGGCCTGCCCGTACCGAACGACCTGCCGATCGGCGCCGCCGACGCGCAGGACAGCCTGTTCGTCCCCGACCGGCAACGGCTGCCCGCGGGCGCCGACGCGCTCGATGCCGTGGTCGCGGTACACGCCGACCAGTTGCGCCGTATCGAGGCGATCGAGGATCCGGCTCGCCGCTCGCGTTTTCGGCTGCTGGTCGCCGCGGAGTCGGCGGGCGGCCTGGTCGCGACCGAGATGGCCGCCGACGGTCTGCCCTGGCGGGTCGAGGTGCACGATGCGCTGCTCACCGAACTGCTCGGCGCGCGACCCCGGGTGTCCGGGACGCCGCCGCAGCGACTCGCCGACCTGGCCGAGCAGTTGCGTGCCGCGCTGGGCGGGCGGCCGTTCAACCCGGATTCGCACACCCAGGTGATCAAGGCGTTCGCCGACCAGGGCATCCGGCTCACCTCGACCCGCACGTGGTACCTGCGCGATCTCGGCCACCCGGCCGCCGACCTGCTGATCAAGTACAAGGAACTCGCCCGCCTGCACGCCGCGCACGGCTGGGCCTGGCAGGACACCTGGGTGCGTGGCGGTCGGTTCCGCCCCGAATACGTGGTCGGCGGCGTGGTCACCGGCCGCTGGGCCGGACGCGGCGGTGGCGCGTTGCAGATCCCGCGGGTGCTGCGCGGCGCGGTCGTGGCCGACCCGGGACGGCGGTTGGTGGTCGCCGACGCGGCCCAACTCGAACCACGCATCCTGGCCGCGATGTCCCAGGACGCCGGCCTGGCCCGTTCCGCCGCCGCCGGCGACCTGTACGAGGCGTTGGCCAAGGCGGCCTTCCAGGGCGACCGGGCCAAGGCCAAGCTGGGCCTGCTCGGCGCGATGTACGGGCAGACCAGCGGCGACATCGGGCCGCTGCTGGCCACGCTGCGGCGGCAGTACCCGGACGCGATGGGCTACGTCGAGGCCGCGGCGCGCACCGGCGAGGAGGGCGGCATCGTGCGCTCGCGGCTGGGCCGGACCTGCCCGCCGCCGTCCTCCGAATGGCTGGACCTGGCCGAGAGTGGCACGGGCGAACCGTCCGGTGACCGGGGCGACCGCGGCGGCGACGATGCCGGCGTCCGGTCGGCTCGTGCCCGTGGCCGCTTCACCCGCAACTTCGTCATCCAGGCCAGCGCGGCGGACTGGGCACTGGCCCTGCTCGCCGCCCTCCGGCGCCGACTCGCCGCGTACGACGCGGCGCCGTCGGGGCGTCCGCACCTGGTCTTCTTCCAACACGACGAGATCATCGTGCACAGCCCGGCCGATCTTACGGACGCGGTGTCCGCCGCGATCGTCGAGGCCGCGGCCGAGGCCCGCACGCTGGTGTTCGGCGATACACCGGTGCTGTTGCCACTGATCCCCACGGTGGTCGACACGTACGCGGAGGCCAAGTAGGAAGACGCCGGGGCCCCCTCGGGCCGACGCGGTCCGAGCGCTCGCGGCACTGCCGGGCCGGCGCCGCCCCGCTGCGCGTGCCGATCCGTCCCGGGTACGCCGCTCGGTTCGCTGCCGAACGCCTCGCGCCGCTCCACCCGTGCCCTTGCGTTCCTGCCGGGCGGGTGCCCGGGGGGTTCGGTGGTTCAGGTGGGTTCTGTGAGGTTGGTGACGAAGGTGCGGAAGGCGGTGCGGTAGGTGGTGGGGGTGGTGCCGGTCAGGCGTTGGAAGTGGTGGCGGAGGTTGGCGGGGGTGCCGAGGCCGGTGAGTGTGGCGATTCGTTCCACCGGGTCCTCGGTGCGTTCGAGGAGCCATTGGGCGCGTTGGATCCGGGTGCGCAGCAGGTACTGGAGCGGGGTGAGCCCGGTTTCGGCGCGGAAGCGACGGGTCAGGTTGCGTACGCCCAGGCCCGCGTGGGCGGCGATGTCGTCCAGCGTCAGGGGGTGTCGGAGGTTGGCCTCCATCCACCTGGTGGTGGGGGCGATGCTGCTGCCGGGCGGGGTGTAGGCGCTGCATGCCGCGTTTGCCGTGGAATGGCCCGCGAGGTCGGCGGTCGGGTCGTGGAGTTGCAGGAACAGTTGGCGTTCCGTCTCGATGGCCACTGCCATGCCGTGGTCCAGGGTGATCAGATCGAGGCAGAGATCCACGCCCCCGAGGACGCCGGCGGCGCTGTGGAAGGGCCCGTCCGCGACCACCGAGCCCTCGGGGTCGACCTGGATCAGCGGGTGACGACGGGCCAGTTCCGCGGTGTTCCGGCGGCTGGTCGCGGCGCGGCGGCCGTCGAGAAGGCCGGTGGCCGCGAGCGTGAACGTCCCGGTGCCGATCGCACCGATCCGGCAGCCGCGCGCGGCGGCGGCACGGAGGGCGGCGACGATCTCCGGCGACGGGTCGTCCCGGAAATGGTCGTGTCCCGGCAGCAGCACCGTGTCCGAGTCGTCCAGGCTCGCCAATCCGTCCAGGCCCCAGGGGGTCTCGATGCGGAAGGATGCGAGGCCGCCCGTCGCCTCGAAGCCCGGAGCGGTGCAGATTCGCACGTCGTAGGCGACCGGCGGGTGATGCCGGGCGGCGGTGCCGAATGCGAGTCCGGGTGCGGTGAGCTGGTGCCCCGGGACCCCGTCGAGGACGAGGACGGCGATCACTGGCATGTCCGGAATCTAGCCGAGGATGACATCGGAACGGCTGTTTCCGTGCGTGGCGCGGCGCGGAGGATGGCTGGGACGAGGGCGGAGGCGGGAGGATGTCCGGCCCGCGCCCGAAAAGCGGAGAACCCGCCGGTGGCCCCCGTTCCGGTCACCGGCGCGGTCCGCGGGTCGGCCCGGGTCGACCCGCCCATAACCGAGCCCGACCCGGGACCGACCCGCCCCGGCCGGACCGACTCGACCCGGCCCGGCCGTCCGGCCCCCGGCCCGGCGCGGTTGGCCGTCCCAAGCGACCGCGGTACTGGGCCCCGCCCGAATCGACCACCGCGCACTCGGCCCCGCCGCAACCAACCAACCAACCAACTAACCAACCAACCAACAACCCACTCGCGCGGCCCCGGCGTGATCCTCAACGTGCCCACCCGGCACGCCCCGGCCCGGCCCGATCCTCCGACGCGCCGCCCCGCCCACCGCCGCACCGGCGGATTCGAGGCACGGCGGCGCTAGATTCCAGGTATGTCAGTGATCGCCGTCCTCGCCCTCGACGGGGTCCCGGGGCATCAACTCACCACCCCCGGCCTGGTGTTCGGGACCGCCTGCCGCGACCACCCGGACGTGGCGTACGAACTCAGGCTGTGCGCGGCGCCCGGCCTGCGGGCCACCGGTGCCCCGACCCCGCTGCGGATCGCCACGCCGTTCGGCCTCGACGGCCTCGCGGACGCGGACGTCGTACTGGTTCCCGGGCACGACGGTCATCGCGACGAGCCGCCGGCCGGCGTCCCGGCCGCGTTGCGTGCGGCGGCGGCGCGCGGGAGCCGAATCGCCGCCGTCGGGACCGGGACGTTCACCCTCGCCGCATCCGGACTCCTCGACGGACGCCGCGCCACGACCGGATGGCGGTACCTGGAGGAACTGGCGGGCCGGTATCCCCGAATCGACGTGGACCCGCTCGGCACGGTGGTCGAGGACGGGCCGTTCCTGACGACGGCGGGCGTCTTCGGCGGCATGGACATCTGCCTGCACGTGCTGCGCAGCGACCACGGCCGGCGCGTGGCCGACGAGACCGGCCGTGAACTGATCACCCCGCTGCACACCTACGCCGACGACGTCCGGGACACCATCGACCGGGAAGTCACCGAGAGCGTGGGCCTCGAACCCACCCTGCGCTGGCTGGAAGCCAACCTGCACCACCCGCTGACCCCGGCCGACATCGCCGGCCACGCGCGGACCAGCGTCAGCAGCATCACCCGCCGCTTCCAGACCCACACCGGTCTGAGCCCGCTCCAATACCTGCTCCGCGCCCGCCTCCACGAGGTCCGACGCCTGCTGGCCGAAACGGACGTCCCGATCGAGCGCATCGCGGCCCGCACCGGATTCACCTCACCGGCCGCCCTGCGCCGGCACTTCCGCACCCTCACCGACACCACCCCGCGTGCCTACCGCCGAGCGCATCGCGGCTGATACCGCACGCTCACCCACCACCGCCGAGTCACCCACCACCGCCGAGTCACCGATCCGGCAGGGCACGGGCCAGGCGTCGGCTCATGCGCCCGGGATGTCCAGCGCCGTGCCGTACAGGCGACTGACGGCCAGTCGGATCACCACCCGGCGCTCCGCGACGGCGCCGGCGAAGAAGGTCGCCTCGTCGGCCGGGCGGAACTCGGCCGGGACCATGGCGAGCAGTTCGCGGCCCGTGGCGTCGCCGGGGACCGTGGTCGGCTCGGTGACCTCGGCGTCCCCCTCGGCGACCGCGAAGGACCATACGTTGCCGCCCGACACGTGCAGCGCGGCGTTGGCGTTGCGTCGGACGTGGTGCGGCTTGGCGCGGTCGGCGGTGGTGGAGAAACGGATCACCCGCGCGGCCGGATCCCAGGCGAACAGCATGTTGGACAGGTGCGGCCGACCGTCCCGCTTGATCGTCGCGAGCGTGCCGATGCCTTCGCGGGCCAGGATCTCCAGCACCTCGTCCTCGGTCAGCGGTCGGGGCGGGGGACCGGCCGGGGCTTCCTCGGCGGGGCCCGAGGCATCCGCGGGATCCGCGACGCTCGCCTGACCCGCGGAACCCACCGGACCTGCGGGATCCGTCACGACGGTTTCGTTCTGCGGGGTTTCGATGGCGTTCATGGTCTCTCGTCCTCACGCTCGGCGGTTGCTTCGTTGTTCGCTGAGCCGATTCTTTGTGACCATGGCGGTTCGCGTAAGGAGGCACCTTGACGTTCCGCAGTAACAACGATGTACCCGTCCAGGTCACAGAGGTTCCGGCCGCCGAAAATACCGCGGAGGGCGACCGGGATCGGGAGCCCGAAGCCGACCCGAACCGGGTCACCTGGGCGAATGCGTGTCAGGTGGTCGGCACGCTCGATCACGTCGCGGGCAAATGGAGCATCGGCATCCTGGTGTCGATCGCGGAGGGCCCGATCCGGTTCACCGAGTTGGAACGCGCCGTACCGGGGATCAGCCGACGCGTGCTCACCCTGAACCTGCGCCGGTTGGAGCGTGACGGGCTCCTGACGCGCACCGTGTACCCGACCGTGCCGCCGAAGGTCGAGTACACGCTCACCGACGTGGCGCGCGAGCTGACCGCGTCGCTCACCGGCCTGGTCCGCTGGGCCGAGCGACACGGCCCGACCATCGAGGCGGCCCGGCAGGTGTACGACCGGGAGCAGGCTGGGCAGGAGTAGCAGGGTCGAGGCGGTCGGGCGTGGCAGTCGGGTGGGCCGGCGCGCCGGGTGTCGAGCGGACGAGCGGCAAACGAGGAGTTCGATGAACAGCGCGGAGCTACTGGTCGACGGGTTCGGCCGGGTGCGCGAGGTGGTGCACGAGGCGGTCGAGGGCCTGACCCCCGAGCAGTCGGCCGAGCGGCTCGACGACGACGCGAATTCGATCGCCTGGTTGATCTGGCATCTGACTCGGGTCCAGGACGACCACGTCTCGGACGTCGCGGGCCTGGAACAGGTGTGGACGGCGCAGGACTGGCACGGCCGATTCGAACTGCCCTTCCCGGTCCGGGCGATCGGATACGGGCACGACACCAAGGCGGTGGCCGCCGTACGGGTGGACTCGACGGCGCTGCTGACCGACTACTACGACGCGGTCCACGAGCAGACCATCGGCTTCGTGCGCGGATTGTCGGCCGCCGACCTGGATCGGGTGGTGGACGAGGCCTGGACGCCGGCGGTGACCCTGGGCGTGCGACTGGTCAGCGTTATCGCCGACGACCTCCAGCACGCGGGACAGGCGGCGTTCATCCGGGGCATCCTGCTGCGCCGGTAGTGGGCGAAGCCGGGAGGCCTCCATCCCCGCTCTCGCTCCCGCGCACCCCCGCAGCACCGTTCCGTGTTCCGCCGGCGAAAGGACACCCCTCTCCATGAGCCCCGAACCCGCCTCGCACTCCCCGCTGGCACACGGTCCGGAGTCCCCGGCCGCCGCCCTGTTCGATGCCGTCGGCGCCGATTACGAGACCGCCTTTGCCGATTTGCCCGAGCAACAGGCCGCGTTGGACTGGCTGATCGCCGAACTCGGGCCCGGTTCGAAGGTGCTCGACATCGGGTCCGGGACCGGCCGCCCGACCGCCGAACGGCTGGTCGCGGCCGGTCATCGGGTCACCGGCATCGACGTCTCGGCGACCATGGTCGAGCTGGCCCGGGAACGGGTGGCGGGTGCCACGTTCGAGCAGTTGGACGCACGCGATCTGGTCGACGACGACGGCGCGTGGGACGCGGTGTGTGCGTTCTTTCCGTTCCTTCAGCTGCCCCGGGCCGATCTGGACGCCCAACTCGACCGGCTCGGCGCGCGCCTTGCTCCCGGCGGTCTGCTCGCGTTCGCGACCGTACCGGCCGAGGCGGACGGCGTGGAGATCGCATGGCTGGGCCACCGGGCGCGGGTGACCAGCCACGGCACCGAGGAACTGCTCGTACGGTTGCGCGCGGCGGGCCTGGAGATCGTCCACCACGGGATCAGCGTGTTCCAGCCGAACCACCCTACGGCCGGCCCCGAGGAGCAACTCTTCGTACACGCTCGCAAATCCACGATCGGCTGAATACGCCGCCACCCGCGCAGGTCCACGGCGGACCGGCCACGCGACCGCCCCCGCACTCCGCAGTGGGACCGGCCACGCGACCACCCGCGCAAGCCCGCCGTCGGCCGGCCCCCCGGTCCGCCGAGCGCTCCTCGGACCCCGGGATTCGGCCACCGGTCCGCACGGGCCGGCGCGGCGGTTCGCCCGGGCCGACCCGGGCCGGTAGTCGTTGCGTGGCAGGGGCTCGATAACGTGGTCCGCGAAGCGGAATGCCGTACTCGTCCGGCCCCGCGTGCCTTGTCCGTTCACCTCGCCTCGTTCGGAATCCTGTGATGACCATGACCGAACCCGAGGATCCGAAGGGCAGCGGCCGCGCCGACGGTGCGCGGGATGCCGAGGACGGCGGCGCCCGGTCGGGCCGACTCGCGCCGCCCGAGTGGCTCACCCTGACACTGCGAGCCAACCCCGGCCCGATGCCGAAGGCGGCCGCGGTACGCGCCGCGATCGGTATCGCGGCGCCGCTCGCGGTCGGTGTGGCGGTCGGGGACAGCGCGTCCGGCGCGTTGGTGGCCATCGGCGCGCTCGGCGCGGTGTTCGGGGACACCGCCGATGCCTACCGGCTGCGCGTGCTCAACATCGCCGTACCGCAGATCGTCGGTGCGATCGGACTCGCACTCGGCAGCTGGCAGTTCGGACACGGCTGGTCCGCCGTCGCGATGTTGACGGCGGTCGCCCTGGTCGCCGGGATGATCAGCACGATCGGTGCGGTGGCCTCCGCGTCCGGCCTGAACCTGTTGTTGATGGCGGTGATCGGCGCGGGCCTGCCGATGCCGTCGCCGTGGTGGCGGGCGCCGATGCTGACCCTGCTGGGGACCGGGTTGGTGCTGGTGATGGCGCTGCTCGCGTGGCCTGCGCGCTCGCGCATCCCCGAACGGGTCGCGGTGGCCGATGCCTACGACGCCACTGCGGACATGCTGGCCGCGGCCGGCACCGCGGACTGGGAGACGGCTCGGGCCGAGGTGACGCTGACCCTCAACCACGCGTACGACCTGCTGCTCGGCCGACGAGCGGTGGCCCCCGGGCGCAGTCGTGGCATGTCTCGCCTGGTGGCGCTGTTGAATTCGGTCGGTCTGCTGGTCGAGGCGGCCACCGCGGTACACGCCGAGGACCGCACGGTGGGCGAGACCGAGGTGGCCACGGTGCGCGAGATCGCGGCGGGGGTCCGCGCGGGTACGGTGCCCGCCGGCGTGTTGCCGCCGGCGGCGGTGACCGACCCCGCCGACCGCGCGGTCGCCGCCGCGATCTCGCACGCACGGGAGACGCTCGCCGGTGCCTACCGCGCCGCCGATCGGGTCGGCCGGCCCGGCGCGTTGCCCGAGCGGGTGGCCGCCGGCGCGCGCGACCTGCTGGTGTCGGCGGAGTCCTGGCGGTACGGGCTGCGGCTCACGTTGTGCATCGGGGTGGCCCAGGCGCTGGTGTCCACGGTGGACGTACCGCGCTCGTACTGGGTGCCGCTGACCGTCACCTTCGTGCTCAAGCCCGACTTCGGCTCGGTCTTCTCCCGGGCGCTGCTGCGTGCGCTGGGCACCGCGGCGGGGCTGGTGGTCGCGGGGGTGATCCTGGAGTTCGTGCCGCGCGGCGGGTGGGAGGTGCCGGTCGTGCTCGTGCTCGCGGCGGCGCTGCCGATACTCTCCCGGCGCGGCTACGGCTACCAGACCGCGGTGATCACTCCGCTGATCCTGATCCTGTCGGACCTGCTCGGGCACCAGGGTGTCGGGCTGCTGGCGCCGCGTCTGGTGGACAGCCTGATCGGCTGCGCGATCGTGTTGGTCGCGGGCTACGTGTTGTGGCCGGAGAGTTGGCACACCCGGGTGGGGGCCCGGTTGGCCACCGCGGTCGAGGACACCGCGCGCTACATCGAGTGCGCATTCGACGAGCAGAGCGATCAGGCCGCGCGGGCCCGGACCCGGCGGCGGATCTATCGGGATCTGTCCGATGTGCGTACCGAGTTCCAGCGTGCGCTGGGCGAGCCGCCGCCGGCCGGTGCCCGGGCCGCGGCGTGGTGGCCGCTGATCGTCGCGGTCGAGCGGGTGATCGACACCGGTACCGCGGCGGCGGTACGCACCGCGCACGGCGCGCCGCCGCCTTCGCCGGAGGCGGCCGCGCACATGGCCGCCGAACTGCGTGCGCTGGCGGCCTCGATGCGCACCGGCGAGTCGGCCGCCGGACCGGCGCGGCCGGCCGCCGCCGAGGATCCGCACGACGCACTCACCGACGTGCGCCGGGAGGTGCGCTCGGCCCGGACGATGCTGGACGGGCCGGCGGGGCCGGGGGAGGGGCAGGGCTCGACGGGGGCGACGGACGGGGCCCGGTCCTGACCGGCGCCGTGCTCGCTCGGCGCGAACCGCGTGCGGAGCCGGCGCCGCCGGCGCCGGTCCGACCTGCGCGGATCCGGCGGGCGCGGAGAAGAGGCATCGGGACATCGACCCAATCGTCAACTTGTGGTTGACGAACCTAGATCGTCAACCTACGGTTGACGCATGGAGAATCCCGTGCGCATGACGAATCCGGTTCGGCTCGACGACCTGATCGAGACCATCAAGAAGACTCATTCCGACGCCCTCCACCAACTGTCCGACGCGGTGATCGTCTCGGACCACCTCGGCGAACTGGCCGATCACCTGATCGGGCACTTCGTGGACCAGGCACGCCGATCGGGGGCGTCCTGGAAGGACATCGGTACGAGCATGGGCGTGACCAAGCAGGCGGCACAGAAGCGCTTCGTCGCGAAGGGGTCCGGAGAGGCCGACCTCGATCCCAGCCAGGGCTTCGGCCGCTTCACCGACCGGGCCCGCAACGTGGTGATGGCGGCGCAGAACGAGGCCCGCGCGGCCGGCCAGGCCGAGATCGGGCCGGCGCACCTGGTGCTGGGGCTGTTGGCGGAGCCCCAGGGGCTCGCCGTACGGGCCGTCGTCGCCCAGGGAGTGACCCCGGAGGCCGTGCGGGAGGCGGTGCTCGCCGGATTGCCCGCGCCGAGCGGCGACGTGCTGCCCGACCTGATCCCGTACGACGCGTCGGCGCGCAAGGTCCTGGAACTCACCTTCCGCGAGGCCCTGCGACTGGGCCACAACTACGTGGGCACCGAGCACCTCCTGCTCGCCCTGCTGGAGTTGGAGGACGGCACGGGGGAGCTCACCGGCCTGGGGATCGACAAGGCCGCCACCGACGAGTACCTCGTGGCCGAACTGGCCGCGATCATGGCGCAGCGCAAGCAACAGCCCTGACGCCGCCCGCCCCGGCGCCTCGGCCGGCAACTCCCGCCCGGCGTCGCCCCGATGCGATCGGGCCTGCCGATCAGACGCGTTCGAGTGCGCGGTGCGGCGGCGGGGGGAGTTCGACGCGGATCGGGTCGCCGGGGCGGAGGTCGCCGCCGGTTCGTACGACGGCCATGATGCCCGCCTTGCGGACGACGTTGCCGGCTTCGTCGCGGCCGACGACGGCCTTGAGCAGGCCGTTCCGGAAGGCGTTGATCTGGGGACACGGGTTGCGCAGGCCGGTCACCTCGACCACCGCTTCGGCGCCCAGGTGCAGCAGGGTTCCGGTGGGGAGGCCGAGCAGGTCGATGCCGCGGGTGGTGACGTTCTCGCCCAGTTCGCCCGCCGCGACGGTGAAGCCGGCGACGGCCAGTTCCTCGTGTAGTTCGGCGTGGATCAGGTGAACCTGGCGCAGGTTGGGTTGCGTGGGGTCGACGGCGACGCGGGAGCGGTGCCGTACGGTGACGCCGAGGTGCGCGTCACCTTCGACGCCGAGCCCGGCGAGCAGGCGGATACTGCCCTGGTTCGGCTTCGTGAACAGATGCTCCGAGCTTCGACTCACCGCCGTCACCGTACCGTTCACGGCCACCCACACTCCTCGGTATCGATTCGATACTCACTACCCTATGGCATCGTCACCGTCCGGCTGGGGCCTGGTGCGCGGGAAACGACGAGCGCCAAGCGGGGTCCGATCGCAGAACGCTTTTCAGGGAATCCGGCGCGAGGGGCGGGTGCGGGGCCGCCCGCCGACTCGTCGGCGGGCAACGGGCCTGGTGGGAAGCCCGATCGGCGAATGGCGGGGGCTCGGCACGCGGCGAATTCCACTCCCGATGACGCCGAGTGACAAAGATTACAGGTGTCGTTTCGCCGGCGAATACGGCGATTTGTCGCGCCGATCGTGCCGTGCATGCGGCCATCGCGTCGACCCCCCTCCGCGCTTCCGCCGATTCGGCGAAACGTCGTGCCGCGCGATAGGCATGGGGCACTTCCCCCGCTGCGCCGACCGGTCCCCGGTCTCGGGCGGGGTGCCCGACCGGAACCGGTCCCGTCGATGCGTCCGTGGAGGATCCCGATGCCTGCCCGCAGCCCCCGTGAACTGGCCCAACTGCCGTACGCCCACCGGCTCGTGGCCTTCGACGGCGATCTCGACCGGGACGGCGACCACGAGTTCGCGCACTTCGACGGCGATGCGTTCGCGGAGGTGGAGGCCGGCGGGTCCGCCTTCACCTCGTCGGCCTTCTCGACGGTGACGTTCACCGGAGGCCGGTATCGGCGTTCCCGCTTCGACGACGTATGGCTGCACGGCGTGCGCGTCGTGGGGGCCGACCTCGTGGAGACGTCGTGGATGGATGCCGAGTTCGCCGCCTGCGTGCTGGCCGGGATCGAGGCATTCGGCGCCACGATGCGCCGAGTGGTCTTCCACCACTGCAAGTTCGACTCGGTCAACCTGCGCAAGACCAAGCTTCGGGAGGTCGCCTTCGTGGACTGCCTGCTGCGCGACGTGGACCTGGCCGGCGCGACCCTGACCGACGTGTCCTTCCCGGGTTCGACCCTGGAGCGGATCCGGCTCGACAACGCGCGGCTGAGCCGGGTCGACCTGCGCGAGGCGGGCGCCCTGGACATCGCCTCCGGGCTCGACGCCCTGCGCGGCGCGACCATCGACAGCGCCCAACTCCTGGACCTGGCCCCGGCCCTCGCCCTCCTCCTCGGCCTGATCGTCGAGGACCGCTGACCCGGGCGCGACCGGCACCCGCCGTACGGACCACCCCGCGCGCGGCCGAGCCGATCGGCGACCGGATCGTGGTGTCGGGGACAGCGGGCGTCGACGATGATTATCGTTGGCGGCCCCGGCCGCCCCGCAGGCGGTGCGACCTGTGAGGATGTGCGCTTGTGGGGGAGCCGACAGTGGGCGGGACGCAGGGGCCGGACCGGACGGATGCCGAGCGGGATCCGGCGGCCGACTCCGGACTGCCGCTGCATCCGCGCGGGCTCGTCGACCTGCGTGGGCGAGCGCGCGGGCCCGCCGTGTTGGGCTATCCGACCGGCGCCGTCGTGGTGGTTTCCGGGTTGCCCGGCAGCGGCAAGAGCACGCTGCTCGACCGCTGGTCCCGATCGGCGACGGTGATCGACCCGCGCACGGCGCACGTCGAGTATCAGGCGAGGATGCCCCGATGGTTGCCGTACGCGGTCTACCGCCCATGGGTGCGCCTGCAACACGTGCGACGGCTGCGCGCGCACGTGCGCGACGGGGGACCGGTACTGGTGCACGACTGCGGCAGTCGGCCGTGGATGCGCCGCTGGTTGGCCCGCTCCGCCGCCAGGCAGCGCCGCGAACTGCACCTGGTGCTGCTCGCGGTGGACGCGGCCGACGCGTTGGCCGGCCAGCGGAAGCGCGGGCGCTGGGTTCCCGGACGGGTCTTCGACCGACACCGGCGCGGCCTCGCCCAATTGTTGCTGGCGCTGTCCGTACAGGGCGGTGCGGTGGTGCCGGAGGCGGCCTCCGTCGTACTGCTCGACCGCACCCTGCGCGAACACGTGGTCGCCCTGGAGTTCGGCCCGGATCGGACCCCGCGTCCGCTGCCGAAGCCGCTGCCGGAGCCCACCGAACCGCCGCCCGTCCTGCCCACCGGCCCCACCGCGCGCCTGATCGCCCGACGGGACCCGCGCACGCCCGAACCGACGCCTTGACGCTCCCGCGCCCGCCGACCGGGCGGGCGCGCCCACCTGCGTGTCGGCCAGGCGCACCCGGTGGATCCGGCTCGTCGCGTACGGCATGACCACGCCGCTCACCGCGCCGACAGGTGCCGGTGCATGTCGCCGACCTCGCTCACCGCGAGGGTGGTCACCGCCGCCGCGCGCACCCGCGAGGTCGTGCGCAGGCGTCCGCGCACCGGCGGAGCGGGTCGGCCCACCCTTTCGGTCCGCCCCGGTTGTGCCGCCTCGTCCGCCCGTCGAGCGTGGAGGGGCACGGCACATCGCAACGAAGGGTCGGTTTCATGTCGCAGGAGCACGTCGTCGCGGTGAATCCGATCTTCGCCCGTCCCGGCGAGGCCGTCGCCGTCGAGCGTTACCGGATGCCGATCGGCGAGATGTTGCCGGAGACCGCCTATCGGATCGTGCACGACGAGATGATGCTCGACGGGAACGCGCGGCAGAATCTGGCCACGTTCGTCGGCACCTGGATGGACGACCACGCGGCCCGGCTGTACGCCGAGTCGGTCGACAAGAACATGATCGACAAGGACGAGTACCCGCACACCGCGACCGTCGAGGACCGCTGCTGGAAGATGCTGGCCGAACTGTGGAACGCGCCCGACCCGCAACACACGATCGGCACCTCCACGATCGGCTCGTCCGAGGCCTGCATGCTCGCCGGGCTCGCCTTCAAGCGCCGCTGGCAGCACGCCCGCCGCGCGGCGGGCAAGCCCACCGACCGGCCGAACCTGGTGATGAGTTCCGCCGTCCAGGTGGTGTGGGAGAAGTTCTGCAACTACTGGGACGTCGAGGCCCGCCTGGTGCCGATCAGCGAGGAGCACCGCACGCTGGACGGCCACGATCTGGCCGCCTACGTGGACGAGAACACGATCGGCGTGGTCGCGATCATGGGCGTCACCTACACCGGCGACTACGAACCGGTAGGCGAGATCGCCCGGGCCCTGGACAAGATCCAGCGCGACACCGGATTGGATGTGCCGATCCACGTCGACGGCGCCTCCGGCGCGATGATCGCGCCCTTCCTGCACTCCGACCTGGAGTGGGACTTCCGGCTGGAGCGGGTGCACTCGATCAACACGTCGGGGCACAAGTACGGGTTGGTCTACCCGGGCCTGGGCTGGGTGGTGTGGCGCAGCGCGGACCTGCTTCCGGAGGACCTGATCTTCCGGGTCAGCTACCTCGGCGGGGTCACCCCCAGCCTGGCGCTGAACTTCTCCCGTCCCGGCGCACAGGTCCTGCTCCAGTACTACCAATTCCTGCGCCTGGGCCGCAGCGGCTACCACGCCGTGCAGAAGTCCTCCCAGGACGTGGCCCACCGGCTCGCCGCCGGGATCGACGCGATGGACGCGTTCGAACTGTGGAGCGACGGCTCGGACATCCCGGTGTTCGCGTGGCGGCTCAAGGCCGGCCACACCGAGAACTGGAACCTGTACGACCTGTCCGACCGGCTGCGGATGAAGGGCTGGCAGGTGCCGGCCTATCCGATGCCCGACAACCTCGCCGACGTGACCGTGCAGCGGATCGTGGTCCGCAACGGCCTCGGCATGGACCTGGCCCGGGACCTCCTCGACGACATCGACGAGGAGGTCACCTTCCTGGACCGCCTCACCGGCCCGATGCCGACCGAGGGCCGGGCACCGGGCTTCCACCACTGAGCCCACCGGGCCGCCCCAGGGCCCGGGTCGGGTACGGCGGCACCGACGCCGCCGGCCCGGGCGGGTCAATCCGTCGACGGCTGCCAGGTCGGCGGCCGGCCGGCCAGGGCCACCACCCGGTCGAGCAGCGGGGCGTCGCCCGGTACCGGCACCGGGGGGTCGAACAGGCCCTGCGCGTCGGGAGAGTCCTCGGCATCCGGCAACGGGGTCAGGAACGCCAGCGACGTTTCCAGGTTCGCCGGGTCCACCGTGTAGTCCCGGCCCAGGGCGCGGGCCAGATCCCAACCGTGCAGCACGAGTTCGTTGTGGGCGACCAGCCCCATCACCTCGGCCGGCAGGGTCACCCCACCGGCTCGGGTGATGCCCTGCCACGCGCTCGGCTCGTGCCAGCCGGCCACCAACTCGTCCAGCTGCCGGGGCAGGATCATCCGCCAGTCCGGATCCAGCGGGGGCATCGGCCCGCCGGGGGCGGTGTCGGTCAGCGGGCCGAACTCCTTGCGGCCCGCGGCGCGGAACGCGGCGGTCAGGCCGACCAGGTGGGAGAGCAGATCGCGGACCGTGTAGTCCGTACACGGGGTGGGATCGTCGAGCCGGGAGTCGTCGAGCCCGGCCACGAGTCCGGCGATGGCCGCGGCGGGCGGTTGCAGGTCCGGCGTCATGGGGTGACTCCTTGTGCGTCGTCGTTCGAGTCCATGAAGGGTGGACCGGAGCGGCCGGGAAAACTCATCGCGACTACCCGACCCCGACGGCGCGTATGCCGGATGCGGTGTCGAGATGCGGTGTCGACCGGGCGCGTCGGCCGTACCCCCGTACCGGCCGGCGCGCCCGGGTCCATTCACCGCGCGACGTGCTCCGCGCGATAGGTGATCAGCCGTACGGCCGGCGCCGAGACGACCTGGACGACACCGGTGCCGGGGATGTCGAGGTGTGCGAAACCGCCCTCGATGGCGACCCGGGCGGCCGGGACCGAGCCGGTGGGCGTGCCGTCCGCGCCGATCACCGAATAGTGGTCGACGAGTTCGACGGACGCGTCGTGCCAGGTGCGAGTCATGCCTGTTGCTCCGATCGTGATTGTGCTTCCGGCCGGGGCGGCGCCTCGGCCGTGGGTCGTACCTCCGGTCGTGCGCGCGACGGCGTTCGCGGCCGCGCCCGTGACCGTTTCCGTGGCTCCGGTCATGCGCGCACCTCCGGGAAATCCAGCTCCGGGCGGGCGAGGTGGTTGTAGTAGTTGGACAGCGTGTTCAGGGCGATGTGCGCGACGATCTCGGCCTGCTCGGCGTCGGTGACGCCGGCCGCGCGGGCCGCCGCCCGGTCCGCGTCGGAGACCCGGCCGCGGGTGCGCACGACGGCGCGGGCCAGGCCCAGGATCGCGTCGGTGTGCGGGTCCGCGTCGTGCCCGTCGCGGGTGGCCAGGAGTTGTTCCTCGGTCAGTCCGATCAGGCCGCCGCGGAGGGAGTGCGCGCTGACGCAGTAGGTGCACTCGTTCTCCTGCGCGATGAGCAACGCGAGCTGCTCGCGCAGGCGCGGGCGCAGGACACCCCGGGTGAGGTGATCGCGCATCGCGAGGTAGCCCTCCAGGGCGGCCGGGCCGCTCGCGAGCGCCGCGTACAGGTTCGGCACCCGGCCGAGCTGCTTGGCGACCCGGGCGAGGAGTTCCTCGGTGTCGGGCTGTTCGGGCCCCTCGGGCGTGGTGTGGTCGGCTGCCGGAGCGGTGGCCGGGGCGGGTGTGGACGACATGCGGACCCCCGTGGGTCTGGAGCGGATCAGAAACGGTACCGATCGGTGCCGTTTTGCAGACGGTACTGATCGGTACCGTTTTTGGTCAAGGGGAGTTAGGATCCGAACGTGCCTGTCAAAGCCCGAGACCGTCTGCTCGCCACCGCCGAGGAACTCTTCTATGCGGAGGGGATCCGCGCCGTCGGCATCGAACGCATCCTGGCCGAGTCGGGCGTCGGCCGCGCGTCGTTGTATCGGCACTTCCCGAGCAAGGACGACCTCGTGGTCGCCGTCCTGGAGGCTCGCGACCGGCGCTGGCGGAGTTGGCTCGCGGAGCGGGTCGAGGCGCTGGGCGGCCACCCGCTCGCCGTCTTCGACGCACTTGCCGAGCGGTTCGCGCACAACGACTACCGGGGCTGCGCGTTCATCAACACGATGGTCGAGTCCGCCGACCCGGACAGTCCCGCGCACCGGGTCGCGGCGGCCCACAAGGAAAGCGTGGTCGCCTACCTCGAACAACTCCTGGGCACCGCCGAGGTGGCCGAACCAGCCCTACAGGCACGGCAGTTCGCCCTCCTGATGGATGGCGCCATCGTCACCGCGCTGCGCGAGCGCACCCCGGCCCCGGCCGCCCGGGCCCGCCGGCTGGCGGAAACCCTGCTCGCAGCCGGCGACCCCGGGCACTGAACTCTCTGCACTCTCTGCGCCGCGGCCGCGCCCGTGCCCGCGCGTGTGTTTTGTGGCCCTGCTTCGCGCGCGGCGCCCTCCGTCGGCGCCGCCGCGCGCTCTTGCTACCGCTCGCCCGCGTCGCCCGCGTCGGGGGCGACCGCGGCCAGGTCGGCGACCGTGCCGGACATGATGGTGCGCAGGTGGCGGGTGATGTGCTCGATGGGCCAGTTCCACCAGGCCAGTTCGAGCAGGCGGGCGATGTCCGCCGGGTCGTACCGGGCGCGGATCGGGCGGGCCGGGTTGCCGCCGACGATGGTGTAGTCCGGGACGTCGTCCACCACCACCGCGCCGGAGGCGACGATCGCGCCGTTGCCGATCCGGACACCGGGCATCACGGTGGACCGATAGCCGAACCACACGTCGTTGCCGACCACCGTGTCCCCTCGACCCGGAAGCCCGGTGATCAGGTCGAAATGCTCGGCCCAGGATCCGCCCATGATCGGGAACGGAAAGGTCGAGGGCCCGTCCATGCGGTGGTTGGCCCCGTTCATGATGAACCGGACGCCTTCGCCCAACGCGCAGAAGCGGCCGATCACCAGCCGCTCCGGGCCGTAGTGGTAGAGCACGTTGCGGGTCTCGAACGCGGTGGGATCGTCCGGGTCGTCGTAGTACGAGAATTCGCCGACGTCGATCAGCGGCGAGGTCACCAGCGGCTTGAGCAGGACCACGCGCGACTGCCCCGGCATCGGATGCAGCAGGGTGGGGTCGGCGGGCGGCAAGGCATCCACGGGGGCGTACTCCAGGGATCTCGCGGGGTTTTGCGGGACGTTGCTCGGTGGGTCGGATCGGGTGGGTCGGCAGGTCGGCCGGAACGGAGGTCGGATTCCCCGGTTCCGGCCGTTGCCAACCCCCGATGCCGGCCGGTCGTCCTGCCCCCGGCCCGCCGGGCTATTCGTAGCGGTACTTGAGCGAGTCGGCCTCCGCCTGGCGGATGTCCTCGATGGTCAACCCGGGCATCCGCAGCTGGGCCAGGGTCACCTCGGCCGAACTCGGCTGCGCGTCGGCGGGCAGCCAACCCTCCGGCTTCCAGGCCGAACTGCGCAGCAGGGCCTTGGGGCAGTGCGGGTAGACCTCGTCCAGCTCGACCACGAGGGCACTCACCGGCGGCTTGCCCACGGCGGTCAACTGCGTCAGCAACTCGGGTCGCGCGGACACGCATGCGCGGCCGTTGGCGCGCAGTGTCGTGGTCCGGCCCGGGATCACGAACAGCAGCCCGACCCGGCCGGTCTCCAGCACGTTGCGCAGCGTGTCCAGGCGCTTGTTGCCGGTGGCGTCGGGGATGGCCAGGGTGCGGTCGTCCAGCACGGTGACGAAGCCGGCCGGCCCGCCGCGCGGGGTCACGTCGCAACGGCCCTGCGCGTCCGCGCTGGCCACGAAGACCAGCGACGCGCAGCCGACCAGCGCCCGGGTCTTCTCGGTGAGTCGGTCCATCTCCTTGGCGGCCGCCGCCGCGCCGGGTTGTTCGTAGAGTTCGCGCAGGCCCGTGAGGTCGGTTATCGCGTCCGTCCGCAATGCGTCGAACAGTCCGGTGTCGATGTGGCCGTCGGTGTCGCCGGCACTGCCCGAGGCGCCATTTTCCGTGCTCGTGGTCATGCAGCCACCCTAGGAGACACCTTGATCGCCAATGAAGGGCAGGCCCGCCGGCACCCGACATCGGCGGCGGTACGGATCGCGGACGACGGCGTCGGGTTGCGGTCGCGCCGCCCGCGGGACCGCGGGCCGCATTCGCGCCGTAGGGTCGGGCCATGCGTGACGATCTCGACCTCACCGTGCCCGTGCCGGCCGACGTGCGCCGGGTGGTCTCGCTCGTCCCCTCGCTCACCGAGGCGGTCGCGGCGAGTGCGCCCGGTCTGCTGGTCGGTGCCACCGACTGGTGCTCGCATCCCGCCGAACTGGACGTGGTCCGGGTCCGCGGCACCAAGAATCCCGACCTGGACACGATCCGTGCGCTCGCCCCGGACCTGGTCCTGGCCAACGAGGAGGAGAACCGCGCCGTCGATCTGGCCGCGCTGCGTGCGGCCGGAATCGCCGTCTGGGTGACCCGGGTTCGCGGTCTGGACGAGGCGTTCAGGGCGCTGGAGCGCATGCTCGTGCACGGTTGCCGGCTGCCCGCCCCGCCCTGGCTGGACCGGTGTCGGGCCGCATGGGTCGCGGTACCGCCGGCTCGGCCGCGGCGGGCGATCATCCCGGTGTGGCGCCGCCCGTGGATGGCGGCCGGCCGGGACACCTTCGCCGCCGATGTGCTCTCCCGGTTCGCCGTCGAGAACGTGCTCGCGACCCACGCGGAGCGCTGGCCCAAGGTCTCCCTGGACGAACTCCTGGCCACCGGACCGGACTTGGTGGTGCTGCCGGACGAGCCCTACGCGTTCGACGCCGAGGACGGCCCCGAGGCGTTCCCGGGCATCCCGACCGCGCTCGTCAGCGGACGCCACCTCACCGGGTACGGCCCGTCCCTCGCCGAGGCCCCCGCGGTGCTGGGCGCGCAACTGGGCCTCTGACCACGGGAGCCGCGTCGGATCGCGCGAATCGGAGCATCTCCGCGGCCGGGGCGCTTCCCCGGGCGGAGGGTCTCCGCGGTCAGAGGTTGATCTGGTACAGCACGAAGCCCCGGTTCAGCCCCACCCGGTCGTAGAGCCGCCGGGCGGTGGTGTTGTCCTGGTGGGTCGACCAGTACACCCGCGAGCACTCCCGCTCGCGGGCCCATTCGGCCACGGCGGCGATCAGTGCCCCGGCCACGCCCCGACCCCGGGCCTCCGGCGCGGTGAACAGGTCCTGGAGGTAACAGACATCCGGCGTCGTGGTGCTGGCATGCACGAGAAAGTGGGCGATGCCGACCAGTCGGCCGTCCACCTTCGCGCCCAGCGCGTGCATCCGGGTGTCGTCCTGGAACGCGGCCCAGGCCCGGTCGAACATCTCGGGGGCCAAGGTGCGCTCGTAGAAGGAGTTGTAGCCCTCGAACAGGAGCTCCCAGTCCGCCCGGTCCGCCGGCGTGAGTCTGCCGATGTCGACCACGTGCCGCCTCCTTGGATGATCCGAAAGACGAACCCTATCCGCCGACGTCCGCGGGCACCCGCCGTCGTCTTCGGGTGCCCGATGCCGGCGTCAGTCGAGTTCGCGAGGCCCGTACAGGGCTGCCTCGGCCCCGGTGGCCAGGGCCCAGTAGCGGTCGCCGTAGGACCAGTGCCACCACTCGGTCGCGTAGTTGACCAGGCCGGCGGCGGTCAGCGCGGTGCCGAGCACGTCGCGGTTGGCCCGGGCGGTCGCGGTGATGTTCTCGGCGCCGGTGTAACACGCGCCGTCGCTCTCCTCGGGACTGGCGTTCATCGGAGTGCCGAGGTCGAGTTCGTGCCCGTCCGGGCCCACCAGGGTCAGATCGACCGCCGCCCCGGCGCTGTGCGGGGCGATGTCGGGCGGCGAGACGTAGCGGCTGGCCGCGACGTGGATCCGGTCGGCGGACCAGTCCGGGTTGGCGGCCCGCAGCTCGGCCGCGTACTCCTCGAAGTAGAGCCGTTGCAGGGACGGCGGCCGATATCCCTCGACGAACAGCAGTCGCAGCCCGTGCGGCAGCGCCTCCTGGGCCTTGATCAATCGATCGAGCACGCCCACACGCAGGAACGCGAAAGCGGCGGCGTGCTCCTCCTGCCGCGGGTCCACCGGCAGCGAGCCGTCCACGCGGACGTCCACGAGCGGCTCGTCGCAGTCCCGCACCGGGATGGCGGCCACGCGTGGATCGGACATCAAGATGATCTGGTGCATGCGGTGATCATCTCGCGTCGGCCAGGGGGCACTCGAGTGCGGCCCGGTCGTCGCGTGTGCCCGGCGACCGTTCGGTTCACGGGCGCCGAGGCGGAGAGCCGGCATGATCGGTCGATGGACCACGTGGACGCGGTGCCCGAGGCGGAGTTGTTGCGCGCTGCCGGTCGGGGTGACCAAGCGGCGTTCGAGCTGTTGGTGGCGGGATACCGGCGCGAGTTGTCCACGTACTGCTATCGCATGCTCGGTTCGGTACAGGACGCCGAGGAGGCGTGGCAGGCATCGCTGCTCGCCGCGCGGCGCGGCCCGACCGGCTTCGAGGGCCGCGCCGCGCTGCGCACGTGGCTGTACCGGATCGCGACCGATGTGTGCCTGCGATCGAGTACCCGCCGACCCCGCCGACTGCTGTCCCCGGACCACGGCCCGGCCCGTCGGGACACCGCCCGGCTCGGCGAACCGGTGCCCGGGCCGATCTGGCTGGAGCCGTGGCCGGACGAGGAACCGGCCGGGGTCGACCTCGACGCGGACCCCACCGCCCGGTATCTACGGCGCGAGAGCGTGGAGTTGGCCTTCGTCGCGGCGCTCCAGTCGCTGCCCGCGGCGCAGCGCGCGGTGCTGATCCTGCGTGAGGTGCCGGAGTTCTCGGTGTGGGAGGTGGCCGACATCCTGGACAGCACGCCGGCCGTGGTCGACGCTGCGCTCCAGCGGGCCCGGAGCACGGTCGGTCGGCGGTTGCCGGCCGCATCGCAGCAGGACGAGGCGGCGCTGCTCGGCGAGGTCGGCCGGCGTGCGGCGGTGGCCGCGTTCGGCTCGGCGTGGGAGCGTGCCGACGTGCCGGCGCTGCTCGAACTGCTCGCCGCGGACGCGCGCCTCACCATGGCGCCGTTGCCCGCGTGGTTCGACGGGCGCGAGGATGTCGGCCGGTTCTTCGCCGAGCGGGTGTTCGCCGCCGGCTGGCGGCTGAAGCCGTTCCCGGCGAACGGACAGCCCGGGTTCGCGTGCTACACCCGCGAGCCGGGTGCCCGCTTGTTTCGGCTCGCCGCGGTCAACGTACTGACCCTCAGGGGCGGCCGGATCGCCGAGATCACCGGCTTCCTCGACCCCGACCTGCACCGGCGCCTGGGCCTGGCGACGCACTGGCCGGAAGACGAGGACGGCTCCGACGCGCGGAACCGATCCGGCACTCGCCGCGGCGAGGCGGGGGATATTCCACTCGGCCTCGACTCGGCGTGAAGTCGGATGGTGATCGATCCCGCCACACGGCGCGCGAGCCGTCCGGCCGTCACCCGCCCACCATCGAATCCGGAAGACGCCGAGGTGCCGCGGCGCCGTCGGCGGGTGCTGTCGGGCCCGGCGTACGGTGTGGCCGGTTTGTCGGTGTTGTCGGTGGGTGCCGCCGGGTCCGGTGCACGGCGTGGTCGGTGTTGTCGGTGGGGCGGATGCGGGGGCGCAGGGTGCGCGGGGAGGGGGCGGGCGTGGCGGTATGCCTTTTCCCTCGGTGTGCCGCGTGCGGGCGTCGATTTCTCCGGCGTGGCGCCGGCCCGGCGGCCGTGCGCCCGGGGGGTGGTGGCGGGCACAATGGTGATATGTCCAACCTTGCGCAGGATGAGATTTCTTGGCTCGTGGCGGGCGATATCGGTGACGTCGCCGACGTCCGCGCCGACGACGGTGCGGCGACCGAGCCGATGCCGGCGGACCACCGTGCCGGGCGCGAACTCCCGTTGCGGTGGCGGTTGGACTGGGTGACCGGACCCTGGGCGGCGGCCGACCCTTCGGCGGCGCCGGGCGGTGCCTCCTCCCCTGCCGGTGGTGCGGAAGCCTGCTCGCCTGCCGGTGGCACGGATGTCGGTGCCCCGGAGGCCGCGCCGGAGGTCCGCGCGCTGGTTCCCGAGCAGCCCATCGGCGAGCCGCTGATCGGGCACGACGGACGCGTGGACGCGGTGACCACGGCACTGGTCGGCGGCCGTCCGGTCGTGGTCGCGGGTACCGCCGGGTGGGGTGCGACGGTGCGGGTGTTCGATCTCGACGGTGGGCACCAGCTGTGCCGGCCCCTGGTCGGCCGGACCGCCTGGGTGGGCGCGGCACGGGCCGTCGTGGCCGGCCGTCCGGTCGCGGTGACCGGCGACGCGGCCGGCGTACGGGTATGGGATCCGGCCACCGGCCTGCCGGTGGGCGAACCGCTGAGCGCCGCGGTGTGGGCGGTGGCGACGGCCGTGCTGGACGGGCGCCCGGTCGTCGTGGCCGGTGCCGAGTCCGGCCCCGACGCCGGATGCGAGAACGCGGTACGAGTCTTCGACCTGGCCACCGGGGCCGAGTTCGGCGCACCCCTGGCCGGGCACGCGTGCGTGGTCACGGGCGTGGCCACGGCCGTCGTCCGGGGCCGCCCGGTCGCCGTGACCGGCAGCTGGGATGCGGCACGGGTATGGGACCTGACCACGCGCGAGCCGATCGGCGAACCCCTGGCCGAGCACGTGTCGGCCGTGGCCACCGGATTGCTCGACGGCCGGCCGGTCGCGGCGATCGGCGGCTCCACCGGCGCCCCCGACGAGCGCGGCACGGTTCGCGTATGGGACCTGACCACCCGCACCCCAGTCGGCCCCTGCCTACTCTTCCCGCTGCCCGTACACGCCCTGGCCGTGGCCCCGGGCAGCCGCCTGGTGGTCGCCTTCGGCCACGAACTGGCCACCCTGCACCACACCTGAGCCCCGCCCGTGCGCGTCATGGCCGTGGCTCCGGGGCAGCCGCCCGGTGGCCGCCTCCGGCCACGAGCCGGCCACCTTGCACGGCCCCTGAGCCCCTGCCCGTGCGCGCCTCGACAGCGGCCCCGGGCCGTCCCTTGACGATCGCCTCGGCCCGCGAGCCGGCCACCCTGCACCACACCCGGGGCCGCGCACGCGACACCGGACCTGGCCCGCCCCGCGCGGTGCGGGCTGGGCGGGGCAGGCGGGTGGCGTCGGGCCGGCGGCTACTCGCCTCGCCCTGGCGGCGTGCGTTCGTCCGCGAACGGGCGGGCGCCCGCCGGCGTGTCGGCCGAGGAACGCCGGGGCGCCGGCCGAGGAACGCCGGGGCGCCGGCCGCGCGCCGGAAGGCGGGGCCGTCCCGATCGTGCGGAGGGGAGCCGGCGGCCGCACTCGTCGATGCCCCGGTGCTCACCGGATCCGCAGCACCAGCTTCCCGGTGTTGGCGCCGGAGAACAACCGCAGCAGTGTCTGCGGAAACGCCGTCACGTCGCCCTCGACCACGTCCTCGCGCGAGCGCAACCGCCCGTCCGCGAGCCACCCGGCCAACTCGGCGCTCGCCTCGGCGTAACGATCGGCGTAGTCGAATACCACCATGCCGGTCATCGAAGCCCGATTCACCAGCAGCGACAGGTAGTTCGTCGGCCCCGGACCCGGTTCGGTGTTGTTGTACTGCGAGATCGCGCCGCAGATCACCACGCGGGCACCCCGAGCCAGCCGGGTCAGCGCGGCGTCCAGGATCTCGCCGCCGACGTTGTCGAAGTACACGTGCACGCCGTCCGGGCAGTGTTTGCGCAGCGCGGCCGTGACGTCCTCGTTCTTGTAGTCGACGGCCGCGTCGAAGCCGAACTCCTCGACCAGGAGCCGGCACTTGTCCGGGCCGCCCGCGATGCCGACGGTGCGACAACCCTTGAGCCGGGCGAGTTGCCCGACCACGCTGCCCACCGCGCCGGCCGCGCCGGACACCAGCACGGTCTGTCCCGGTTGTGGGTCGCCGATGTCGAACAGCCCGAAGTACGCGGTCAGTCCGGTGATCCCGAGCGCGCCCAGGTAGGTCGACAACGGCGCCGCGGCCGGATCCACCCGATGCACACCGGTTCCGTCCGAGTCGGCGTACTCCTGCACGCCGAACGGGCCGTACACGTGCTCGCCGACCGCGAAGTCCGGGTGCCGGGAGGCGATCACCCGGCCGATCCCGCCGGCGCGCATCACCTCGCCGATCCGCACCGGCGGGATGTACGAGCGCACGTCGTTCATCCAGCCGCGCATCGCGGGATCGAGCGAGATGTGCGAGACCTCCACCAGCAGTCGGCCGTCCGCCGGTTCGTGCACGGGTTCGTCGACCAGGTCCCAGTCGGTGGGCTTGGGCAGACCGAACGGGCGTGCGGCCAGTCGGATCTGCCGGTTGGTCCGGTCGGCGGGCAGGGTCCCGTCGGCGGGCGTGGTCATACGCAACGCAACTCCTTCTTCATGATCTTGCCGGAGGGGCCCTTGGGCAGTTCGTCCAGGATCCGCACGACGCGCGGGTACTTGTACGCGGCCATGCGTTCCCTGCAGAACGCGATGATCTCGTCCGGGTCGGCCGCCTCACCGGAGCGCAGCGCCACCACCGCGACGACCTCCTCGCCGAGCCGCTCGTCCGGTCTGCCGACCACGGCTGCCTCGGCGATCGCCGGGTGGGTGTACAGCACTTCCTCCACCTCGCGCGGATAGACGTTGTAACCGCCCCGGATCACCAGGTCCTTCTTGCGGTCCACCACGAACAGGAAGCCGTCCTCGTCCAGGTAGCCGAGGTCGCCGGTGTGGAACCAGCCGTTGCGGAACGCCTCGGCGGTGGCGTCGGGGGCGTTGCGGTAGCGGGTGATGATGTTGTGCCCGCGCAGCAGGATTTCGCCCACGTGCTCTGCGCCGGGCGGCAGCGGCACGTCGTCCGGGTCCGCGACGCGCAGTTCCACGCCCCAGATCGGCTTGCCCACGGACAACACCCGCCGGTCGTCGGCGCTGCGGTTGAACGTCGCGGTGCTCGCGCTCTCGGAGAGGCCGTAGCCCTCCAGGATCACTATGCCGAACGCCTTCTCGAACTCGCGGATCACCTCGCCGGGCATCGACGCCCCGCCCGAACTGCCCACCCGCAGCCGGGACAGGTCGCGCCCGGTGCGGTCGGCGGCCAGCAGCGCGACGTACATCGTGGGCACGCCCACGATCACGCTCACCCGGTCCCGGACCATCTGGTCGAGCACGCTCTGCGCCTCGAACCGCAGCACCAGTGACACGGTTCCGCCGTAGCGCACGCACACGTTCAGCACACTGGACAGGCCGTAGACGTGGAACAGCGGCAGCGCGCCGAGCGAGACGTCGCCGGGCAGCACGTCGAACAGGTCGCCCGAGGTGGTGCAGTTCAAGTACAGCTGGAAGTGCGTGAGTTCGGCGCCCTTGGGGCGGCCGGTGGTGCCGCTGGTGTACAGCAGGACCGCGGTGTCGTCGCCCGACGTCGGCTCGATGTCGCCGCGGATCAGCTCGGCGCGATCCGGCGGGCCTTCCGGCAGCAACAGGGCGAAGGCGAGGGTGCCCTGCGGCACCGGGCCGTCCTCGGCCAGGGTGACCACGTACACCGTCGTGCCGGCTACGGCCGCCGCGGCGCCGAGCGCCTCGGCGGCGAACACGTCGAAGGCGATCAGCGTGCGCGCGCCGGAGTCGGCGAGGTGGTACGCGATCTCGGTCGCCTTGAGCAGCGGGCTCAGCGGCATCAGCGTGACGCCGGCCTTGAGCGCGCCGAAGTAGGCCACCACGAATTCGGGCACGTTGGGCAGGCATATCGCCAGCACGTCGTCCCGGCCGAGTCCGTTCGCCCGCAGCCCGCGGGCGAACCTGCTGCTGAGGTCGTCGAGTTCGCGATAGGTGATCGACCTGCCCTGGTAGATCAGACATGCCGTGTCGGGGGTCGCGAGGCGGGACTCGCGCAGCATGACGGCGAGGTTGAAGCTCACTCGTGATCCTTACCTGTCAAGGTGCCGGAGGCGGCCGGGCGTCGGGGCACGACCGGCCGGGGTGCTCGGGCCTGTCTGCAATCCCGCGTCGCGATGCTCGGCGGGGATCGAAGACAGGCCCTACGGGACGAGCAGGGAACCGGGGTGCTACGGGACGAGCAGGGAGAGGGTGTCCGCGACGCATGCGGGCTTGGCGACGCCCTCGATCTCGACGGTGTGCCGCACCGTCAGCCGCACGCCCTGCGCGGTCTCGACCGCGTCGATCAGGACGGCGTGGTTGCGCACCCGGGCGCCGGCGGGGACCGGGGCGGGGAAGCGCACCTTGTCCGAGCCGTAGTTGACGCCCATCCGCACGCCGCGCACGGTGAACAGGTCGGCGGCCAGCGCCGGGATCAGCGACAGGGTCAGATATCCGTGCGCGATGGTGCCGCCGAACGGCCCGGCCTTGGCCCGCTCGACGTCCACGTGGATCCACTGGTGGTCGCCGGTGGCCCGGGCGAACGTGTCGATCCGTTCCTGATCGACGATCAACCAATCGCTGGTGCCGAGCGGTTCGCCCCGGGCGGCGAACACCTCGGGGATGTTCTCGAAGACGCGCATGGTGCTCCTTCGTGGTGGCGCCGGCGGGATCCGGGGGCGGGTGTGCCGCCCCCGGGCCGGGTCAGGCGGGCAGGTCGACCAGCCGCGCGAGGATCGCGCGGTGCCGGTCGGGAGTGCCGAACGCGAGCGCGTCGGCCTTGGCGCGCTTGAGGTACAGGTGCGGGTGGTGCTCCCAGGTGAAGCCGATGCCGCCGTGCAGTTGCACGCATTCCTCCGCGGCGCGCACCGCGATCTCCGAGCAGTGCGCCTGCGCCAGGGCGACCGCGACCGCGGTGTCCGGGTCGTCGGCGGCCACGCAGGCGGCGGCGTGCCGGGCCACCGCCCGGGCCTGGGCGATCGACACCCACAGCGCGGCGAGGCGGTGCTTGGGCCCCTGGAACGAACCCACCGGACGGCCGAATTGGTGGCGGGTCTTCATATAGGCGACGGTGCTCTCCAGGCAGTACTCGGCGACGCCGAGCTGCTCGGACGCCAACAGCGCCGCCCCGGTGGCGAGCGCGGTCGCCACCGCCGCCTCGGCCTGCTCGCCGCGGGCCAGCACGGTGCCGATCGCACCGGTGAGCCCGAGGTCGGTCAGCGGCCGGGTCAGGTCGAGCGAGACCACCGGGCGTCGGTCGACGGCGTGTTGCCCGGCGTCGACCGCATAGAGCACGGGCCCGTCCGCGGTGTCGGCCGGCACGACGAGCACGTCGGCGGTGCCGGCGTCCACGACCGAGGTCACCGTGCCGGTCAGCACGTCGCCGTCGGCGCGCACCGGGTACGGCACCCGCACGCCGGGAACGGAGGCGAAGGAGAGTGCCAGGGTCGCGCTGCGCCGGCCGCCGGCCAGGTCGGCGAGCAGCGCGCCGGCCTGCACCGCCCGCAACGCGGCGGTCGCGAGCACCGCGCTGCCCAGGAACGGGGTCGGCGCGACCGAGCGGCCCAACTCCTCCATGACCACGGCTGTTTCGCGCCAGGAGGCGCCGCTGCCGCCGTGCGCGTCGTCGATCGCGAGCCCGGCCGCGCCGATCTGCTCGGTCAGCACGCGCCACAACTTCGGGTCGTACGGCTCGTTCGTCTCGATCCGCGCGAGCAGCCCGGCCAGGGGCACCCGTTCGGTGAGCAGGTCCCGGACGCCGGAGCGCAGTTCGCTCTCGTCCTCGGTGTAGAGGAGGTGCTCGGTGACGCTCATCGGGGCAGGTCCTTCCACGCGGCGTCCTTGTCCACCCGAGGCTCCGCGGGCAGGCCCAGGACGCGCTCGGCGATCACGTTGAGCAGGATCTCCGAGGTGCCGCCCTCGATCGAGTTGCCCTTGGCGCGCAGGTAGCGGTAGCCGGGGGAACGGGTGGTGAAGTCCACCGACGCCGGGCGGCGCATGGTCCATTCGTCGTGCCGCAGGCCCTGTTCGGCCAGCAAGTCCAGTTCCAGGCCGGAGATCTCCTGGTTGAGCCGGGCGAAGGCGAGCTTGGCCGCCGATCCCTCGGGGCCGGGTTCGCCCGCGGCCGGTTGCATGCGCAGCCGTGCCGACGTCAGCCGGGCCGCCTCGGCCTCCACCCACAGTCGCATCAGCCGGTCGTGCAGCCCGGCGGTGCGCAGTTCCGGGCGCTTGCGCCAGGTGTCGGCGACGATGCCGATCATGCCGCCCTCGCGCGGCCCGGTGCCGCCGCCGATTGCGACGCGTTCGTTCATCAAGGTGGTGCGGGCCACGCTCCACCCGTCGCCGACCGCGCCCAGGCGGTGGGCGTCGGGGATGCGCACGCCGGTGAGGAAGACCTCGTTGAACTCGGCCTCGCCGGTGGCCTGGCGCAGCGGTCGCACCTCGACGCCGGGCGCGCTCATGTCGCAGACGAAGTAGGTCATCCCGCGGTGCTTGGGCAGTTCGGGGTGGGTGCGGGTGACCAGGATGGCCCAGCGTGCCTCGTGCGCCATCGACGTCCAGACCTTCTGGCCGTCCACCACCCACTCGTCTCCGTCGCGCACGGCGCGGGTGCCCAGCGCGGCGAGGTCGGAGCCCGCGCCGGGTTCGCTGAACAACTGGCACCACACCTCCTCACCGGTCCACAACGGCCGCAGCCAGCGCGCGCGTTGCTCCGCGGTGCCGTACGCGAGCACGGTCGGCGCGGCCATGCCCAGCCCGATGCCGATCCGACCCGGGTCGTTGGACGGCGCACCGGCGGCGGCGAACCGCGCGTCCACGGCGGCCTGGAGCGTGCGCGGCGCACCGAGCCCGCCCAGGCCCACCGGGTGGTGCACCCAGGCCAGTCCGGCGTCGAAGCGCGCCCGCAGGTACCCGAGCGCGTCGTCGGTGTCCGGATGGGCCGCGATGAACTCGCCCACCCTGTCGTCGAGTTCGGCTGCGGTCAGCACAGCGGGCCGCCGGCGACGTAGATCACCTGGCCGGACACGAAGCCCGCGCCCTCGCTCGCCAGGAACGCGATGGTGTTCGCGACGTCCTCGGGCCGGCCGACCCGGCGGACCGGGATCTGCTCGGCCGCGGCCTGCTGGAAGGCCTCGAACTCCATGCCGACTCGGGCCGCGGTGGCGGCCGTCATGTCGGTGACGATGAACCCCGGTGCCACCGCGTTCGCGGTCACGCCGAACTTGCCCAGCTCGAACGCCAGCGTCTTGGTGAAGCCCTGCAGGCCCGCCTTGGCCGCCGAGTAGTTCGCCTGGCCGCGGTTGCCCAGCGCGGACGAGCTGGAGAGGTTGACGATCCGGCCGTAGCCCGCCGCGGTCATGTGCGCCTGGACCGCGCGGCTCATCAGGAACGCGCCGCGCAGGTGCACGTCGATCACCGTGTCCCAGTCGCCGTCGGACATCTTGAACAGCAGGTTGTCGCGGATCACGCCCGCGTTGTTGACGAGCACGGTCGGCGCACCGAGCGTGTCGGCCACGCGCGCGACGGCGGCCTCGACCTGCTCGCCCACGGTGACGTCCGCGCCGACGGCCAGCGCGCTGCCGCCGGCCGCGACGATGGCGGCGACGGTGTCGGCGCAGGCGGCCTCGTCCAGGTCGAGTACAGCCACGGCCATGCCCTCGGTGGCGAGCCGGCGCGCGGTGGCGGCACCGATGCCGCGGGCTGCGCCGGTCACGATCGCCACGCGCGCCGTGGTCGCGGTCGCGGGAGTGTTCTCGGTCATGGGTGCTGGATCCTCCGGGTCGTCACTGGTCACGAGGTCGGCCTGGCGAATACCGCGGCCCGCCGTCCGAGCCCCGGCGTTCGAGGATGGGACCCGCGCGTCCGGTCGATGAGGTGCCGACCGGTCGGTATGCACGTGCGTCGGAAGCGGCGGAGCGGGATTCGTAACTGCGCCTGTCACGGTACCGACCGGTCGGTATCAAGGCTAGACCGCAACGCGAACTCGCTCGGGTGGTCGCCGCGAGTACGCCCCGCCGAACCGTCGCGGAACGCCGCGAAACGGCTTTCCGCCGCTGTGGATCGGCTCGGCGATGCCGCACGGTGGCCGGGGGCGTGGTCGAGCGGACGCCGGGAGTCGTGGTCGAGCGGATCGGTTCCCCCGATGCCGCGCGATGGCCGGGGATGTGGTCGAGCGGATGCCGGAGGTCGTGGTCGAGCGGATCGGTTCCGGGATGCCGCACAGCGGCCGGGATTCGCCCTTGCTCCCGCCCTCGGCCGAGCCGGCGCTAGCCCGGCGACCCGTCGGTCGGGGCCGCCGTTTCCCGGCCCAACACCATCAGCGCCGCATCGTCGGTGAGCCGGCCGCCGCCGTGCGTCAACAACGCACGTTGCAGCCGGCCCAGCAGATCGATCGCGGACAGGCCCGGCTCGACGTGCCGGGCGACCCACTCGCGCAGCGGAAAGAACCGACCCTGTGCGTCCCGGGCCTCGGTGGTGCCGTCCGTGTACAGCAGCAGCAACTCGTCCGGCGCCATCCGGAACCGGTAGGCGGGCGACGGCTCCGCGGCGGAGAGCAACCCGGCCAGGCCGAGCGGCAACTCGGGCGGCACATCGAGCCAGCGCACGCCGGACGGCCCGATCAGGGCCGGCGCCTCGTGGCCGTGGTTGACCAGCTCGACCAGGCCGTCCGGGCCGAACCGGGCGATCAGCGCGGTGGCGAACCAGTCCGTGTCCGGCTCGCCGAGCAGCACCTGATTGCGGCCGAACCGCTCCAGGGCCTCGCCCATGCGATCCCCGACCCGACGCAGGTCCGGCTCGGTGAACGCGGCCTCGCCGAAGGTGCCGACCAGCGCCGCACTCGCGCCCACCGCGGTCAGCCCCTTGCCCTGCACGTCGGCGATGAACGCGCGCGTCCCGTACGGCGTGGCCACCACGTCGTACACGTCCCCGCCCACCTCCGCGTCGCGTTCGGCCGCCAGATAGCTGCGGGTGACCCGGACCCCGCCCACCACCGGCGGCGCCGGCGGCAACAGCGCGCGCTGCACGTGTTCGACCACGTTGCCCAGGCGCGACACCTGCTCCTGCAATCGGGTCCGCAGCAGGACCGTGGCCACCGCGATCGCGCCGCCGAGCACCACCACCACGAACCCGGCCCAGTCGTGCCGGTAGCCGGTCGGCGCCAGCCAGGGATCCAGGAGCAGGAACGTCCACGTCGCGAGCACCGCGTAGACCGCCGTCGCGCGCACCGTGGTCAGGCTCGACGCGGACATCGGCACCAGACACAACATCGTGTCGGTCCGGAACTCGTCGGGTGTGCCGAAGTCGACCGCCACGATCACGACATACAGCAGGGCCGGCAACAGCGGGATCAACCGCCGCATCGGCCGGCCGCCGCCCGCGTCGACCGCCGGGGTCTCGCTCATCGGGAAGGCACCGTCCTGGTTCACCCGCAGTGGGCCGGTCATCGGTCATCGGTCCTCCCCGCCCTTTCCCGATCCGGTCCGCATCCAGCTACGCCACACGGTTGATCGGCCGCGCGGGCGGTTCCACGGGCGGCTCGACCCGCGTCGGGGCGGGGCCGGATCGGCGGCGGCGAGCACCGGCGTCCGGCCGGCCGGACGGGGCGGGTCCGAACGACACCGAGGCTCCGTCCGCCCGATCCCGAAACGTCATCCGGCCGATCCCAAGCGTCGTCCGCCCGATCGCGAAACGTCGTCCACCCGATCCCGAAGCGTCGTGAATGGCACGGTCGAGCCCAACCGCGACGTCTCGTTGTAACCCGCACGGACCGCCGATAACCTCGCGCCCCCGCACCGACACGAAGCTCCCGCGATCGCTTGGAGGCGCAGATGCTCGGCTCCGAACGCGTGACAGGATCCCTCCCCGAGCCGCCCCGCCGACCCCGCCGCGCCCGCACCCGATCACGCACCCGATGGGGCATGCTGGGTCTGGCCGTGACCATGGCGCTGACCTGGGCACTGCCCACCCCGGCCGCGGCGGCGGCCCGGCTGCCGGTCCCGTACAGCTTCGCCGCCGGCATCACCGCGCAACTCCTGACGCCGAACAGCTCGCCGCCCGGTGCCAACGACTTCGACTGCCGGCCGAGCAGCGCGCATCCGCGCCCGGTGGTGCTGCTGCACGGGACGCTCGGCAACATGACGGACAGTTGGCAGGCACTGTCCCCGCTGCTCAAGAACAACGGTTACTGCGTCTTCGCGTTGAACTACGGCGGCGAACCCGGCGGGCTGTTCCAGGGCTACGGCGACATTCCCACCAGCGCGGCCCAACTGGGCGCCTTCGTCGATCGAGTCCGCGCGGCCACCGGCGTGGACCGGGTCGACCTGGTCGGACACTCGCAGGGCGGTGGCGCGCTGCCGCGGTACTACCTCCAAGTGCTCGGCGGCGCGGCCAAGGTGCACGACCTGGTCGGTCTGGCCCCCGGCAGTCACGGCGCGTCCCTGGAGGGCATCCTGAACCTGCTCGACGCCTTCCCCGGCGGCCGGGACGCCTTCGAGCACCTGTGCCCGGCCTGCGCCCAGCAGGACATCGACTCACCGTTCATGCGTGCGCTCAACGCCCTCCCGGACACCGTGCCGGGCGTGCGCTACACGATGATCGCCAGCCGCTACGACGAGGTGATCGTGCCCTACACGCTCGGCTTCCTGACCGGCCCGGACGTGCGCAACGTCACCGTCCAGGACCACTGCGGCCTGGACTTCTCCGACCATCTGGCGATCATCTACGACCGAGTCGCCCTGAACGAGGTGCTCCGCGCGCTCGACCCCGGCCGCACCGACCGAGTCTGCGCACTGTCCCTGCCGGTGCTCGGCGGCTGACCCTCGCCTACCCCCGTACTCCCGTATTCCGTATCCCCGTTCCCCGTACTTCCGGTTGCACCGTCCCGCCGCGCCGCCGCACACGTTCGGCGGCGCGGCGGAATGCGTTCGCCCTCGCGGGAGTTGCGATTCCCCGCAAGCCGAACTCGAACCTGGGGGTACCCCTGATGCGCGCTCTCGTCGTCGACCACGCCGTTCCCGGTCGACTCAGGATCGACACCGTGCCCGATCCGGTTCCCGAACCCGATCAGGTCCTGGTGCGGATCGCCGCGATCTCACTGAACTTCGGCGAGTTGCCCAGGGCGGACGGCGACACCCCGAACGGCACGATTCCCGGCTGGGACGCGGCGGGCGTGGTCGAGCGGCCGGCCGCCTCCGGACGCGGCCCGCGGGCGGGCGAACGGGTGGTCACCTTCGACTGGCGCGGCGGCTGGGCCGAACTGCGCGCCGTACACGTGAACGAACTGGCCGTCCTGCCCGACGAGGTCACCTTCGAACAGGCCGCGACGCTCCCGGTCGCGGCGGTCACCGCGCTGCGGGCGCTGCGCCGGGCCGAGGTCGTGCCGGGCACCCGGGTCGGGGTCACCGGCGCGGCGGGCGGGGTGGGCACGTTCGCGGTGCAACTCGCCCACCTCGCAGGCGCGCACGTGAGCGCGTTCGTCGGCAGCCCGGAGCGCGGCGAGGGCCTGTCCGGCTACGGCGCGGACCGGGTGCTCACCGACCCGGCCGAGGCGGACGCGCCGCTGGACGTCGTCCTGGACAACGTCGGCGGCCCACTCCTGACCGACCTGCTGGGTCGGCTCGCACCGGGCGGACGGGTGATCGCGATCGGCGCCGCGTCCGGCGAGCGGGCAGACTTCTCCTCGTACAGCCTGATCGGCCCCGAGACCTCGATCATCGGCTTCAAGCGCGGCGGCGACTCGGCGGCGGATCTGGCGTACGTGGCCCGCCTGGTCGCGGACGGACTGCTGCACGCGCCCGTCGACTGGCAGGCCGACTGGACCAGGGTCGACGAGGCCATCACCCTCCTGCTCGGCCGCCGGATCCGGGGCAAGGCGGTCCTGACTGTGAGCTGAAGTCTTCGGCGAGCGAGGGGAGTTCGATGCCGGGGCTTCGGTGGGTGATGGCTGGTTCGGTCGGGCCCGGTCGCTTCGGATCCCTGGGCCTGGACTTGGACCTGGACCTGGACCTGGTCCCGGCCCCGGCCTCGGTCCTGGTCCTGGACCCGGACCCGACCCCGGACCCCGGCCGGGTGCGTCCAGGTCGGCCGTGTCCTCGATGGCGCCCGGCCGGGCGGATCGCGGGCGCCGCGAGCGGGTGCTGCGCCCGCTGACGTAGGCGGGCGCGTGGGGGCCGCGCGGAGCCGGGCGTGCGGGGCCGCGCGGCGCCGGGCTGGGATCTCGCGGGCGGTGCCTCGTGGTTGCCCGCCTCGGAGTCGGCCGCCCGGCCGCCGCCGGCATCGCAGCCGCCGGCCCGGTTGCCGGGCGCCTGTCCGACCGACCGCCGGTCGGGGCTGCGTCCGTGGGCCCGTGGGCTCGTTGCGCCGTCGGCCCGTCGGCCCCGGCTTCGCTTCGGGGCCGTCAGGCCGGCGGTTCCAATCCCGGTTCCAGCGGGTTGTCCAGCAGGCGGGCGAAGGCCAACTCGGCGGCGCCGTACAGCGGGGCGTCGTCGCCGAGCGCGGCCGTGCGCAGCTTGAGGTGTTCGCGGGTGACGGCCAGTGAGGTCCGGTTGAGCCGACTGCGCACCTGCGCCGCGGTGGCCAGGTACACCTCGCGCAGCGTCCCGCCGAACACCACCATCTGCGGATTGAGGATGTTGACCAGATTGGCCACGCCGAGCCCGAGCCAGTCGCCGACTCGGCGCAGCCCCTCCTCGGCGTCCTGATCGCCGCGAGCCGCCGAGTCGGCCAGCCCGCCGATCGCGTGCTTGGCGGTACCGCGGGTGAGCGCGAACTCGCCGATCTCGGTCTCCCAGCACCCGCGCGACCCGCACCGACACGGCCGGCCGTCCGGGTTGACCACCATGTGCCCGACCTCGCCCGCGTATCCGTCGCCGCCGGTCACCGGCCGCCCGGCGGACAGGATGCCGCCGCCGATGCACACGTCGCCGTGCAGGTAGATCACGTCGTCACAGCCCACCGCCGCACCCCGGGTGTGCTCGGCGACCACGCCCAGGTCGGCGTCGTTGCCGACCATGACCACCGTGCCGATCGCCGTCGACAGCCGCTCGCCCAGCGGCTCGTCGCGCCAATCCGGGGTGTGCCCCTCGGGAATCGTGCCGTCCGAGCCGCGCACCATCGCACACACCGCGACCCCGGCACCCACACACACGCCGTCACGCGGCGCGCTCAGCCGCATCTGCGCGACGAACCCGCCGAGCGCCTCGGCCACCTCCTTGGGCGAGAACCCGCTTCCCGGACGCTGTATTTCCCGGCGATCCAGGATCACCCCACCGAGCCCGACCCGGGCCGCGACCACCCGGTCCACGCCGATCGTGAACGCGTACACGTACACCCGCTGCGACTGCGCCCGCACCACGAGCGAGGGCCGGCCGCGCCCACCGCCGGAGGTGTCCCGCGGGGCCTCCTCCACGACCAGGCCGGCCGCCGCCAGGTCGGCGGTGAGCGCGCCGATGGTGCTGCGGTTGAGCCCCATGCCCGCGGTCAACTGGGCGCGTGAGGTGGGGCCGAGCACGTGCACGTGGCGAAGCAGCGCCCCCAGGTTCTGCCTGCGGATGTCCTCCTGGGTGGGCGCTGCGCGCATCGGGCTGCGGACCCTGCCTTTCTCATCCGTGGCGTCGATCGAGGGGGAGGGCGGCGTCACCGCAGCCCGGCGGCTTCGGCCCGCCGCCGTGACAGGGCGTCGACCCCGGCGGCGAGGAGCAGCACGACGCCGGTCACAACGTACTTGACGCCGGCGCTGTACCCCATGAGCCCCATGCCGTTGTCGATCACCGCGACCACGGCGCCGCCCAGCACGGCGTCCAACACCCGGCCCTTGCCGCCGAACAGGCTGGTGCCACCGATCACCGCGGCGCCCACGGCGTACAACAGCACGTTGCTGCCACCGGTGTTGGAGTCCACCGAGTTGGCCCGCGAGGCGGCGATGATGCCGCCGATGGCGGCCATCGTGGAACAGATCACGAACGCCGAGATCCGCACCCGGTCCACGTTGATCCCGGCCCGGCGGGCGGCCTCGCGGTTGCCGCCGACCGCGTACAGGCTCAGCCCGTACGGCGTGCGGCGCAGCACGAACGTGCCGATCAGGAGCAGCACCACCAGAACCGGCACCACGATCGGCACGCCGCGCAGCGAGGAGATCACCACGTTGCGGCTGCGCTCCTGGTTGAGCACGTACACCGCGACGCCGACCAGGACCGCCAGCGCGCCCACCCGGATTCCGGTGATCGCGATCGGTTCGGCGCTCAGCCCGCGGCGCATGCGGTTGCGATTGCGGCGCAGTTGCAGAGCCGCGTAGCCGCCCACCGTGGCGGCGGCCAGCAGCCAGCCGACGATCGGCGCGAGGTTGCGGTTGGAGATGGCCAGGATGGTGGAGTCGCGCACCGGCACGTTGGTGCCGCCCTTGACCAGGAGCAGCGACACGCCCTGGAAGGCCAGGAACGCGCCCAGCGTGACCACGAAGGAGGGGATGCCGACCTTGGCCACCAGTATGCCGAGCACCAGGCCGATCACCGCGCCGACGACCAGGGCGGCGAGTACGCCCGCATACCAGGGCCAGCCGTGTTCGGTCAGCAGCACGGCGAGCACGGCGGCACACACGCCGCTGGCGAAGCCCGCGGACAGGTCGATCTCGCCGAGTACCAGGACGAAGATCAATCCCATCGCGATCACGGTGACCGCGGCGCCCTGGGTGAACAGGTTGGCGAAGTTGCCCGCGCTCAGGAACCGCGGACGCATGATCGCGAAGACCGTGCACAGCACCACCAGACCGAGCACGGCGGGCATCGCGCCGGTGTCGCCGCCGCGCAGGCGCGCGACGTAGTCCTTGATGTGCGTGACCACCGGCGACTCCGGCGCATCGGAGTCGCTCTTGTCGGCGAGAGGCAGGACGCTGCTCGTCATCGGTTGACTCCGTTTCGACCCGCGCCGGGACCGAGTGCCTCGGTCTGCCCCGACGTGATGAGTTCGACGATCTGGGAATGGGTGATCTCGCTGGTGCTGACCTGCGCGGCGGTGCGGCCCAGGTAGAGCACCGCAATCCGGTCGGCGACCGCGAACACGTCGTTCATGTTGTGCGAGATGAGGACGACGGCCAGGCCGTTGTCGGCCAGGCGGCGCACCAGTTCGAGCACCTGCGCGGTCTGCGAGACGCCCAGCGCGGCGGTGGGTTCGTCCAGGACGACGACCTTGCTGTTCCACAGCACCGCCTTGGCGATCGCCACGGTCTGGCGCTGGCCGCCGGAGAGGCTGGAGACGCGCTGGCGGATCGAGGAGACGGTGCGTACGGACAGGCCGGCCAGGGTCTCCTCGGCGATCTGTTCCATGCTGTCCTCGTCCAGCACCCAGCCGCGCCGGCGCTCGCGGCCGAGGAACATGTTCTGCACGATGTCGAGGTTGTCGCACAGGGCGAGGTCCTGGTAGACGATCTCGACGCCCAGATCGGACGCGTCGCGGGGGCTGTTGACGGTGACCCGCGCACCGTCGAAGAAGTACTCGCCGGAGTCGGCGGTGTGGATGCCGCCGATGCACTTGACCAGGGTCGACTTGCCTGCGCCGTTGTCGCCGACGAGCGCGGTCACCTGGCCCTCGTACACGGACAGGTCCACGTCGCGCAGGACGTGTACGGCACCGAAGCTCTTGTTGATGCCGCGCAGTTCGAGCACGGGATCGGACGCGGGCGGCGGGGCGGGGGTGGGGGACAGGGCCACTGTGCGGGCTCCTCGCGTGGGGTGGCGGCAGGGTACGCGCCGGCCGGAACCGACGCTCGTGGGTGTCGAGCGTCGGTTCCGGCGCAACTGCGCGGTCCGGGTGGCTGGTTCCGGGTGGCTGATTCCGGAAGGCCTGTTCAGGGAGGCCTGTTCAGGGAGTCCTGGTCAGGGGGTCTGGTCAGGGGGTCTGTTCAGGGGGTCTGGTCAGCGGGCTGGTCAGGGGGTTCCGGAAAGGCCGGGTGCGGAAGTTCGGTTCCGGAGGGCCGGTTTTCGGTTGGCTAGTTGATGCCGAACTCGGTGCACTTGGCGGCGTAGGCGCCGGTGCACAGGGTGTCCTTGGTGACGTAGCCGTCGGTGACCACGTCCTTGACGTTCTCCTTGTAGATGGCCACGGGCTCCAGGAGCACGGAGGGCACGTCGCGCTTGCCCTCGGGGTCACGGACGGTGGCGGGCACGGCCGGCTTCTGGCCCTTGGCGAGCGCGACGGCCAGCCCGGAGACCGCGTCGGCCTCCTTCTTGATCGCCTTGTAGACGGTCATGCACTGGTCGCCGACCAGGATGTTCTGCAGCGCGGTGGTCTCCGCGTCCTGCCCGGTGACCGGGACCTTACCGTTGAGCTTCTGCTTCTTCAGGATCGAGATCGCGGCGTTGCCCAGGCCGTCGTTGGCCGCCACGACGCCGGATATGTTCGGCGACTGGGTGAGCATCTGCTCGAACATGTTGGCGCCCTCGGTGTTGTTCCAGTCCGGGACGGCCTGGTCCGGGCCCTTGACGTACTCGCCCGAGTCGAACTTCGGCTTGAGCACCGCGTCGTAGCCCTGCTTGAGCAGCGTCGCGTTGTTGTCGGTGGCCGAGCCGTTGAGCATCGCGACGGTGGGCTTCTGCGCGTTCGCGGCGGACAGGCACTTCTCGAGGCCCTGCCCCATCAGGGTGCCGACCTTCACGTTGTCGAAGCTGACGTAGTACTGAGCGCTGCCGCCGAGGGTCAGCCGGTCGTAGTCGATGGTCGCGACACCCTGGGACTTGGCCTTGTCCAGAACGGCCTTTCCGGTGCCGCTGTCCAGGTTGACGATGATCAGGACGGTCGCGCCGTTGGTGATCATCTGGTCGGCCAGCGTCTGGAACTGGGACTTGTCGCCCTGCGCGTTTTGGATGTCGTAGTCGACGCCGGCGGCCTTGAACGCGTCGGTGAGGTACTTGCGGTCGTTGGTCTCCCACCGGCCCGACGTCTTGCTGTCGGGCAGGATCACGCCGATCTTCGCCTTCTTGCCACCGCCGTTGGTGGAGCCGGACGATCCGGTGCCGGAATCGTCCGAGCAGGCGGAGAGGGTGCCGGCGGCCAGTACGGCGCAGGCGGAGACGGACACGAGGAACCTCTTGCGCATGGTGGATCCCTTCGGGCACGCGCCGGTGGAGCCGGCGGGGGACGTGGAGACGTGCAGACGTCGTCGTCGTGGGGGTGGTGCGGCGTCGGGGGCGGCGGGGTGTGGCGTTGGGGTGTGGCTGGGCTGTGCGGGGTGCGGGGTTGCGGGGTGCGGCACGGGGTGCGGAGTGCGGCGTGCGGGGTGCTCGGGCGGGGCGGGGGGTACGACAGGGGGATCTGCAACAGGTGAAGGCGGTGTCGCCTTAAATGTTGTGGGCGACAACGTAATAGCCCGACGGGGTGTCCGCCAGACCCCGGAAGCCCTGAGAAATGCCGGCTTCGGTAACGGTTGGGAAACGCAGGTGAACCAAAAACCGGTTGTTAGCCATGAAGATCTTCAAGAATCAACACCAAGCGGCCAAGGTGGCGCCGAAGGGCTTCGGATCGCGAACCCGGGTGAGTGAGGTTGGGCCGCAGATTAAGTTCCGAGCCGCAACTTAGGTGGTTCGCGGGTGGGTTGGGGTGGGCCGGGCGGACGGCATGGGCGTCGGCGGCAACCTTTTCGCGCGCGGGCGGCCTGCTCGGGTGGTGGCGTTCGGGCCGCGGTGTTCGCGTTCGAGAGCACCACTCTCGTTTCGGCCGGGCGCTCTTGCCTCAACCCTGCGCTCTGGCCGTGAGCGGCGAGTGCTCGTGTCTCGGAGCGGTGCTCTCGCGCGGGTGGAGAGGTCTTGCCTCGGGCGCGCGGACGCAGACGCGGGCGGGGGCGGGGGCGGGGGCGGGGCGGGGGCGGGCGGGCCACGGTCGTGTCCCGGTCCCGGTCCCGGTCCCGGTCGTAGTCGTGGTTTCGGTCTCGTGCTGGTTTTGGCCAGGTGTTCGCGTCGTGGGGCAGTGCTCTCGTTTCGGTGGAGGGGCCCGCTGCCTTGATGCTTGCGTCCGGCCAGTGTCCGCGTTTCGGGGCAGTGCTCTCGTTTCGGGGCAGTGCTGTCGCTTCGGCCGGGAGGTCTCGCCTCGGTCTCGCAGTTCCAGCCTTTGGGCAGGCGCTCGCGTCTCGGAGCGGCGTTCTCGTTTCGGCCGCGTGCTCTCGTCCCGAGCCCTGCCCCGGCGATGGTCTGGTGCTCACGTTTCGGAGCGGTGCTCTCGTGTTGTAGAGGGTCGCCTCGCTCCTCGCGCGGATGGCCTTGGCGAGGTGCTCGGCGTCCCGCGAGCGGTGCTCTCCTTTCCGTCGAGGGCCTTGTTTCGCCCTCGCTCAGGCGTTGGCTGGGTGTTCGCTTCGTGGAGCGGTGCTCTCGTTTCGGCCGCTTGCTCTTGTCCTGGAGCTGTGTGTCCTGGCTTTGGTCTGGTGCTCACGCTTCGGAGCCGTGCTCTCGTTTCGTTGAGGGTCGCTTTGCTCTCGCGTGGATGGCCTTGGCGAGGTGCTCGCGGCCCGGGAGCGGTGCTCTCGCTCTTATCGAGGGCCTTGTTTCGCCCTCGTGTTCAGACGTTGCCCCCGGGTGTTCGCTTCGTGGAGCGGTGCTCTCCTTTCGGCCGGTTGCTCTCGTCCCGGAGCGTGCTCTGGCTCTGGTCTGGTGCTCACGCTTCGGAGCAGTGCTCTCGTTTCGTTGGAGGGTCGCCTGCTCCTCGCGCGGATGGCCTTGGCGAGGTGCTCGCGGCCCGCGAGCGGTGCTCTCGTTTTCCTCAAGGGCCCTGTCTCGCCCTCGCTCAGGCGTTGGCCGGGTGTTCGCGTCTCGGAGCGGTGCTCTCGTTTTGGCCGCTTGCTCTTGTCCTGGAGCCGTGTTCTGGCTTTGGTCTGGTGCTCACGCTTCGGAGCAGTGCTCTCGTTTCGTTGAGGGTCGCCTTTGCCCCCCACGCGGCTGGCCATGGGGAGGCGCCTCGCGGCCCAGAGCGGTGCTCTCGTTCTCATTCGGGGGCTCGTTTCGCCCTCGTGTCCCGGCCTGGTCGGGCACGCCGCGTTTTCGGAGCAGTGCTCTCGTTTCGGTCGGGCGGTCTCGTCTCAAGTCTCGTGCTTTGGCCTTGGGCCGAGGCGCTCGCGTCCTGGAGCGGTGCTCTCGTTCGGCGCACGCGTGGTGGCCCCAGGTCGCCGTGGGCGACCTGGGCGATCACCACAGCATCGCGGTCGAGCGCTCTTGTGCGGAGCTGTGTTCTGGTTTTGGTTGGGTGCTCACGCTTTGGAGCGGTGCTCTTGTTTCGGAGGGAGTTCTTTCGCTCTCGCGTGGTTTGGCTTTGGCGAGGTGCTCGGGTTCCAGAGCGGTGCTCTCGTTCTGGCCGAGCGGTCCCGGCTTGCGCCCGTGTTCTGGCTTTGGGCAGGTGCTCGCGTCCCGGAGCGGTGCTCGCGTTCCGGGTGGGTGCTCTTGGCCGTTGATTCCGTGTCTTCACCGTTGGGGTCGAGGAACATGGTCCCGACCGTTGGCGCGTCGAAGTCGAGCCATTGCCGTCTGCCGAACGCCTCGACCCCGTTCCGCCGAAGATCCTGTGGCGGGTCCCCGAGGGGTGGTCAGCGCGGTGGGCGGCGGCGAAGGAGGCGGGGGAAGAGACGGGGGCGGCGCGGCCGGCGGTTGTGACTCCGGCGGTCCGGGGCGCTCGGGTGGGCCGGTTCGTCGTGATGCGGGCGCCACGGGTCGTCGGGGGATCGCATCGGCACCTTGCGCTGCGCCTGGACCTGGATCTCGATGTGGGCGTCGTTCGCGGTGCCGTGCAGTGCCTCGTCGTAGGACGCCATGGCCGCGCGGATGGCCGCGCCGGCGACACCTCGACGGCGCACATGGGCGGCCATCCACGCACAACAGCCCAGTGTCGTGGCGAGGCAACCGGCGACCAGCAGGAATCCCAGGAATCCACCCATGGCGTCGAGATTACGTGCGTCGGCGTCCCGCCCGCGGTGCCGCCGCCGGTGGTGAAGTCGATCGGTATGGATGTCGGCGGTGATGTCGAGAGGCGGGGTTCGGCTCCGACCGTCGGGCAACGGGAACCGCGCGAATGTCAAAGGAGAACGCCGATGGACACCACGACGCACTCGACCTCGGCCGATCGTATGGCCGCCGCTTGGGAATCGCGGGCGGTGTGGATGGTGAGCGTGGCTGCGGGGGTGGCCGCCGCGATCGGCACGGAGGTGTACGGGTTGCTCGCACGGGGCCTCGGCGTGCCGATGCGGGCCGGCAACATCGGGGCGGAAACGGCGGACCCGATCACCGTCGGGATGTTCGCGATGGGCACGGCCGTGGGCCTGTCCATCGGGACGGTACTGGCCGTACTCGTCGCCCGCTTCGCGGCCCGCCCGGCGCGGACGTACCTGGTGGCCACGGTCGTGTTGACCGCGCTGTCCATGGCCGGCCCGCTGCCGGCCGGTGACACGCCCGCCTCGACCAAGGCGATGTTGTGTGGTGCGCACTTGGTGGCCGCGGCGATCGTCGTCCCGGTGGTGATGCGCAGGCTCGCGAGCGCCCCGGGGCGTGGTGCTCGCGGCTGACCGCGCCGGGGAGGGCGGCCATGGTGCCGGTGGCGACGGACGAGATGGCGATGGAGGCGATGGCGTCGGCCGGATCGGGATCCTCGGCGAGTGCGCGGATCCCGATTCGGAGGGCCGTCGTCGATGCGAAAGTGCTTTGCGGGCACCGGGAGCCGGAGGCACTTTCCGGGGCCGCCGCGCCGCGGGCGGGCCGGTCGTGACAGCCGGATCCTTCGTGACGTTCGTGGCCCGGCGGCGATGGGCTTTGCGGGCGACGGGAGTTCGGTACCCATGGCCGGGGACGCCCCGCCCCGCGCCACGCCCCGCCCCGCGCCGCGCCGCGCCCCGCACCGCCCCCCGCACCGCGCCGCGCCCCGCTACGCCGCGGCCGGTTGGCAGGGCGGGTGTTTGCGTGTGTCGTGCGTTGTGCGCGGATTCGTGGTCGAACTTGCTTTGGTGTGTGGGCCGTTACTTGTCGAAGCCGGCGAAGTAGCCGGCCGCCATGTCCTTGTCGCCGTGGCCCTGTGCGGAGGCACGGCGAAGGCGTTCTGCGCCGGCGGCGACGACGTCCATGTGGATGCCCGCGTGGTCGGCGGCCTGAAGCACCAGTCGGGCGTCCTTCTCCGCGTTGTCCACCGAGAAGCTGGTGGTGTAGTCGTCGGAGAGGATGGCGGCGGACTTGAGTTGGAAGTACGCGTTGTCCATCGGGCCGCCGCCGACCACTTCGAGGAACAGTTGCGGGTCCACGTCCAGCCCCTTGGCGAGGGCCAGGGCCTCGCCGACACCGTGGGTCAGCGCCAGGACCCAGGTGTTGAGGACGAGCTTGAGGCGGGTGGCCGCGCCGGAGGTGCCGTCCTCGCCGACCCACAGGGTGCGCCGACCGATCGTGTCGAACAGCGGCTGGACGACCTCGCGGCTCGCCGGCGCGCCCGCCGCCAGTACGACCAACTGTCCCTGTTCGGCGGGCCCTCGGGTGCCCTGCACCGGGGCGTCCACGAGAAGCAGCTCGTGTTCGCGGGCGAACGCGGACAGTTCGTCCAGGGCGTCGATGCCGACCGTGCTGATCTGTACCCATACCGCGCCGGCGCGCAGCCCCGGCACCGCGGCCCGCATCGCGTCCAGTACCCGAGGGCCGTCGTTGAGCACGGTGACCACGATGTCCGCACCGGAGACCGCGTCGGTCGGTGTGTCGGCTGCGGTCACGCCGTCGGCGGTCAGGGCGGCGGCCTTGGCGGGCGTACGGTTCCAGGCCCGAACCGTGAAGTCGTTCCGGGACAGGTTGCGGGCGATGGCGGCGCCGATGATGCCGGTGCCCAGCACGGCGACGGTGGGGCGAACCGGGTTCGGCTGGGCGGTGGGCGGGGTGTTCGTCATGGTGCACTCTCCATCGGGTGGTTCGAAAATCTTCGTACCCCGGTACCGTAGACACCCACGGCATGCGCCGGCAACTATGGATCGAGGCAAGGAGCGGATGCGGGATGCCCGTCCAGATGCACCACCCGTCGCTGGACCAGGTGTCGCTGAGCGCGGTCTTCGCCGCGCTGTCCGACGACCATCGGCGCGGCGTGGTCGTCGCGCTGGCCGCGGACCCGACCCGCGAGCAGCCGTGTTCGATGTTCTCGGTGCCCGGCACCAAGTCCACGCGCTCATACCACTGGAAGGTGCTGCGCGAGGCGGGCCTGATCATCCAACGCAACACCGGCACCGGCATGATGCTGCGCCTTCGCGAACCCGAGTTCGAACAACGCTTCCCCGGCTTCCTCGCCAACCTCCTTCACCTTGAGGGCCGTCCACGATCCCGCGCGGACGGCACGAACGAGAACGAGAACGGGAGCAAGGACGGGAGCGAGGACGGGAGCAAGGACGGCCTTCCCGACCGCTGATGCGCGAGGCGCCCGCGGGCTGAGGTCCGACGCCTTACTCGACTCTCCACATGCCCCGATTCGACCCTCGCTCACACGGCGCGCGGCGCCGCCGGCTCACCACGCCGCTCACCACGCCACGCCGGCGGCCGGCGCCCGCCCCGGTACGTCTCTCCGTACTCCCCCCACCACGCACTGCGCAATTCACCCTCTACGCTCCACGCTCGATGCCACGCGTCCCGCGCCGACCCCCGCAGCGCCTGGCGCCGCCCGTTCCGAACCCCCCGCCGTCCGTCCACTCTGGGCCCCATCCACACGCATCAGGTCGCGGCTCCCTGCACCACCCGTCACGCACGCCGCCGCCCCGCGTTGCCCCGCCACCCCCCCGCCCCGCCCCACCCACCAGGTTCCGAGCCTCGCCCCGTGCCCGGCTCCGGCCTGCCGGCTTGGCTGGTGGGTGATCAGCGGGTGGTGTCGCGGACGAGGACGGGTTCGGTACCCATCCGGCAGCGAGCAGCGCCGGCGCGGTCGGCCGGAGGTGAGTGAGGCCGTCGCGAGATGGGCTCGGCGCGGTAGGCATCGTGCGGCCGGGAAATGGGTCTCGGCTTAGGCATCGCGGCGTCCGTGGCGCCCTTCACGTGTCACGACCCGACCGGGACGACCGTCGTGTTCGTCGAGGTCGTAAAGCGGTGGACAACCTTCCGGTACTGGGCGAGCATCTCCGCGGTGAGCACTGAACTTCTCTCCTCCCCCAAACGCGTCCGCTTCGTCGAGCTCGGCGCAAAGGCGCTGCGGGCGCTCGCCGACGGTGACCTCGCCGGCGGCAGCGCCGAGGCCGGGGTCGCCCTTGACGAACACTTCGTCTGCGAACGGGCCCGCTGGATCTTCGGTTATCGCGCCGACCAGCTCGCGAAGGACCCGTCTGCCGCGCCCTGGATCACGCGGGCCGCGGTGTCCGAGCCGGACGGGGTCGTCGTGGGCGATGCCGGGTTCCACGGGCCGCCGGACGAGGCCGGCGTGGTCGAGGTCGGCTACACCGTCGTGCCGGGGTATCGCCGCCAGGGCTATGCCCGCGCCATGCTGGCGGCGCTGCTCGACAGGGCCGCCGCCGAACCCGGTGTCACGACCGTGCGGGCCACGATCGGCGCCGACAACAGCGCATCCCTGGCCACCATCGCAGGCTTCGGCTTCACCCGCGTCGGCGAGAAGGGGAACGAGCGCGACGGACTCGCGTTCGTCTTCGAGGTCCAGGCAGACGCGAGTCGTCGGGCGGAGTAGCCAAGGAGTCAAGTAGCCGAGGAGGCCGAGCAGCTGAGGAGTCGAGTGGCCGAGGAAGCCGATAACCGGGGAGTCGAGTAGCCGGGGAGCCAAGGAAGCCGGGGAGCCAAGGAAGCCGAGGAGCCAAGGAAGCCGGGGAGCCAAGGAAGCCGGGGAGCCAAAAAGCTCTCCCGCCTCAGCGGACATGGTGATCGTCCCGGTCGGGCCGCGACGTGCGAAGGGCCTCTCGGGTGGGGTGAGTTGTGCATGCACTCAAGGCCGCTGCAGCCTCTTGGATACCCGCACGGGATGCTTCGGTGACTCCGTGGGGGCGAAGAGGAGAGGGCGCGAGGACGATCACGACGATTCTGTGACCGGTCGAGACAGTTGTCACTTGGTCGAGATATCTGTCACCGGCGCCGGTTCGACAGCCTGCCGGCTGTGATCCGGCTACCGGACCACACCATCATGCTGAGAAGGCCCAAGACATAGTGTTCTTCCTCGCTCCCGACGACGAGACTGCCGCTGCGACGCGCCCGATGGGACCCGGCCGGGCCTTCGAGTCTGTGACCTGCCGATTCATTGAGCCGGACAGTGCCATAGCCGAGTGGGACACGTACTTCTCGGAGCCGTCCGCGAACCTCCCGGCGCCCGAACTTCTCCACGGGTGGTGGCCGGAGTGGGTCACCGGCCCCTTCAACGACGGCGTCGAGGTGTTCGCTCTGCCGCAACGGTTGATCCGGGCGTTGGCCGACGCCGACTCCACCATGTTGGCGGAACCGGCGGATCGCTGAGCCGCCCTCGACGTCGCCCGGTGGTGGAAGGCCATGCCCCGTAGGCGAGCGGCGTGCGCTCGCCTACGAGGCGGTCCCTCATCAGGGCGAGGTGTGGTCCGGATCGGCGTATCCGATCGGCCCGTTCACCTTGCTACGCCACCACCCGGCTGCCGTACCGCCACCCGTGTCGGGGCGGACAGCCCGGGCGCGGGCGGCGGCGAGTCAGGGTCGGGCGGCGAGGGCCTCGACCTCGAACAGCACGTCGGGCGTGGCCAGGCTCGCGACGCCGATGAGGGTTTGCGTGGGCGGTTTCGTACCCCAGCCCTCCTGTACGGCCCCGGCGATCGGCCCCAGCTTGCTGACGTCGTGGTTCACCACGTACGTCCTGAGCTGGACGACGTGACCGAGGTCGAGCCCATGGGCGGCGAGAGCGGTGCCGATGTTGCGGAACGTCTGCTTCACCTGCTCGGCGAAGTCGGTCGAGACGACCGCACCATCCGGGCCCGATCCGTACTGACCCGCGACAAGAACCAGTTCGGTACCTGCGGGGATGGTGGCGGTGTGGCTGTAACCGAACGGGACCGGGTCGTGCAGACCGTCCGGGTTGACGATGGCGTGTGCCATGTGGATCACCTCTCGTGTGCGATGGGGCTTTGTCGCGCTGGTAAGCCTCGCAACGAATCACGACATCCTGTGTCGTGTATTCCCGTAGAGTTTTCGGATGCGCGCCGATCGGTTGGTATCGCTGGTACTGCTGCTGCGGCAGCACGGTCGGCTGTCCGCGGCCGAGCTGGCCCGTGAGTTGGAGGTATCCACCCGCACCGTGCTGCGCGACGTGGAGGCGCTGTCCACAGCCGGCGTTCCGGTCTACGCCGAACGCGGTCGGCACGGTGGTTTTGTTTTGCTGCCCGGTTTCCGGACCGAACTCACCGGACTGAACCACGACGAGGCACTTGCCCTGCTGGTCGCCGGATCGCGGCGCGGCGCGCAGGCATTCGGACTCGGTACGGCGCTCGCTTCGGCCATGCGCAAGGTGGTCGACGCGCTACCCGAGAGCTACCGGGCCACCGCGGCCGGCGCGGCTCAGCGCTTGCTCATCGACCCGGAGATCGACCTCCTCGCGCGTCGGCCGGTTGTCGAGGAGGTGCCCGACGCCATAGTGGCCGAGGTCCGGCGCGCGGTGTTCGCCGGACACAAGCTGCGCATTCGCTACGCCGCTGTGGACCAGACCCCGAAGTGGCGCACGGTGGACCCGATCGGCCTGGTGACCGTACGCGGCCAGGGGTACTTGCTGGCCACCCGATCCGGCGCGGACCGCACCTACCGGCTGTCCCGGGTCTTGGCCGCCGAGGAACTCGCCGTACCGGCACAGCGACCGGACCGGGTCGATCTGGACCGGGCCTGGCAGGAACGCAGCACGCAGTTTCGGACCGGCGGCGACCAAGTCACCGTGCTGGTACGGGTGGACCCGGCGCGGCGGCAGGACCTGGTGGGCACCGCGCTGGCCATCCGCACCGAAGAAGCGGACGTGGACGGGTGGTTGCGGCTGGAGGTGACGTTCCAAGACCCGAGACACGCCGAATGGGCGCTGTGGCATCTCGCCACGAGCGCGGAGGCCCTGGCCCCGGAGTGGTTGCGCGACTCCCTGCGCAACCGCGCTGCGGCGATGGCCACTTGCTACGCAGAGACCCGCTGAGACGCTCTGCCGAACCCCGCGACCACGGCGGTCCAGGAAACGGGACGCCGCCGGATTCATCGACCGATTTGATCGGTTCGGTCGGGCGGTGCTCCACATCGACCGCCGGCCGGAAGGGCAACCCGAACCACCGGGCCGCTTCGGCGCTGCCTGCCCCCCGGAAGGCGATTACACCTGATGAGCGTCCGGCGGCCCGCCGGGGGCCGTGCGGGCCCCCGTAGACCCCGTGCGGGGTCCGATGTCGTCCCGCGTCGCCCGGCGTCGGGTTGCGCGTGTTGCGGGGTGAGCCGGCCTTCGGGGTTTGGTGCGTGGGGTCTCTGGTCTCCTGTGGATGGCGGGGGTAGCATCGCAGAAGCAGCTGCTTAATCGTGTCAGCACAGACACAACAGAACAGACAACAGACAGACGGATCGGGATTGAAGGGTGGCTTCCGTGAAGCTTCATGTGCACGAGCGTGGGGTCGGGGACAAGGTTGCGGTGCTTGTCCATGGGGGGATGTCGGACCACGGGACGTGGCACGCACTGACGGACGTGCTGGTCGAGCGCGGCTACCGGGTGTACGCGCCGGACCTGCGTGGGCACGGGCTGAGTGAACGTGCCGAGTACAGCCCGGAGTCGATGGCCGACGACCTCGTGGAGAACCTGCCGGTCGGTGCCGATGTGGCGATCGGGCATTCGCTCGGTGCGCTTGCGTTGTCGCTTGCGGTCGAGCGGTTGCGGCCGGCGAAGGTGGTGTACTCGGACCCCGGATTCCGGATGGGTGCGGTGCCCGCCGGCGCCTTCGAGGGGATGCGGGCGATGGTGGCCAATGCCTCCCTGGAGAGCATTCGTGCGATGAATCCGCGATGGTCCGCGGCGGATGTACAGGCCGAGCTCGACGGCTTCCGGAGGTTCGACCAGGGTCTCCTGGCCCGGCTGGGCGACTTCGACCAGGACTACGTTCCGGCCTCGCCCGTGGTGCCGAGTCTGGTCCAGTCAGCGGCGGACAGCTTCATCATGACGCCCGCGCTGAACGAGGAACTGCGCGGGAACGGCTTCGAGGTACGGGTGGTGGACAACGTCGGCCACTGCATCCACCGCGACGACTTCGACGCGTTCCTGAAGTCTCTCGACGGCTGGATCTGACGCACCGTCGGTTCCGATCCCCTGCCGTCCCCTGCCGTCCCCTGCCGTTCCTCGCCGTCACTTGCCGTCACTCGCACGCCCTTGCCGTCTCTCGTTGTCCCTTGCGGGAGGGACGCCGTGGAACCGGAGTAGCTCGTCGCGCGATGGGCTGCGTGTCGGAGCGGATTGCCGTGCGGTACGCCACGGCCTCTCGGAGCACCTTCCCGCGCGGTACGCCGCGGGTTCGGGGCACCCTCCCGCGCGGTACGCCCCCTGCTGGATCACCCCGAGCAGGCGCAGCGTGCCGACAGCAGGCGAGGCGTGCCGCGAGCAGTCGCGGCGCGCTGCGCTCCGAGCGGGCGGGAAGGCGTCCCGAGGCAGGCGCAGCGTCGCGCGAGCATGCGTAGCGCGCGGGATTCGGAACCGCGTCGGTCCTTTCGGCCCGGAGCGAACGGCGTTCCGTCGATGTCCGTCGCACGGATATGGTCCGAATATGGGTGAATCGAGTGGTGCATCGAGCACGGTCGAGATCGACGGGGTCCGCCTGGCGTACGACGTGTGGGGTGTGCCGCAGGCCCCGCCGCTGGTGCTGCTGCACGCACTCGGCGAGGGCGCCGCGCACTGGGCGCGGATAGCCGAGTCGCTTGCCGAGGAGTGGCGGGTGTACGCGGTCGATCTGCGTGGGCACGGGCGCAGCGATTGGCCCGGCGACTACTCCGTCGAACTGATGCGGGACGACCTGGTCGGCTTCCTCGACGCACTCGGCCTCGATCGGGTCGACCTGATCGGGCACTCGCTGGGTGGCATGGTGGCGTACGTGTTCGCGCAGGAACATCCGGATCGGGTGGGCCGGTTGGTGCTCGAGGACGTCTCCGTCCCGTTGCCGCGCGACCCGAACCCGCCGACCAGGCCCGAGGGCGAACTCGGCTTCGACTGGGACATGGTCGTGGCCCTGCGCAAGCAGGTCGACACCCCCGATCCCGTGTGGTGGGAGCGTCTGGCCCGGATCACCGCCCCCACCCTCGTCGTTGCCGGCGGCTCGGCGAGCCATATTCCGCAGGACCGCGTCACCGAATGGACCCGCCGCCTTCCCGACGCCCGGGTGGTCACCATCCCGGCCGGCCACCTGATCCACGCCGCCGAGCCCCAAGCCTTCACCGAGGTGACCCGGGCCTTCCTGCGCACGCCCGCCGGCCCCACCCGCCACCACTCCCCACGCTGATCGGCACGCCGGGGCGCAGGCGACGGGCGGGGGTGGCGATGCCGGCACTTGCCGCGAAGGCGCGTTGCGATCTCGGCGTGTTACGCGCCGAAGCGTAGGGTTTCGCCGGTTTCCAGCACCGTCTTGAGGTTGGACAGGATCATCGGCCAGCCCTCGCGGATGCTCTTGAGCATTTCGGAATCCGGTGCGAAGCCGTCGTGCAGGACACGCAGCGCGACCACCTCGCCCAGCGGTACCAGGTCGAAGGAGACCCGCGAGATCGGCTCACGGCGGTGTTCGGCGAGTTCTTCCGGGCTCCAGCCGAACATCTCGCCGATCTCGGGCTCGTAGTTGTGCCACGTGTAGGCCAGTCGACGCGGCGGTTCGGCCGCCAGGACCACCTGACCGGCGTCCCGTGGCGCCGTCCGCGGTGACATCGACCAGCGGACCGGCGAGCCGACCTGCCAATCCGATTCCGGTCCCGAGCCGTCGAAGTAGCGGGTGATCTCGGTCCGTTCGGTCAGCGCGCGCCACAACTCCTCGGGGGTGGTGCGGATGTACATGACATAGGTGAACTGAGTGTCGGACACAGGGTTTCTCCCAAGAGGGGCGGCATGGGACGCGGGCGCGACCGATGCCCGGGATCGCCTTCGTTTCACTATCCGCCGGCTCGGCCCGACAGTCCGGCACCGCGCGCACGCCACGCCGAAGGTCCGCACGGAACCATGGCGGACGTGGTCCGATCGGCCGATCGCACAACTGGCGGCAGGATGGCCCCCGTCCCGCCGGCATACCCCTACGGACAATCCGAACGATCCGTACCCGGGAGCGGGCCCGGGGCGCCCTCCTCCACTTCCTTCACCATCGGACCGAGCGCCGGTGCGGAGGCCGAGGCCGGTCCCGCCGCTGGTGCCGATGCCGGTGCGGCCCCCGGCGCCGGCCCGGGCTTCGCCACCCGTTCCGGCACGCGTTCCGGCACCGGTTCCGGCACCAGTTCCAGGGCCATCGACACCGAGTCCACGTAGCGGCCGTCGAGCAGGAACTCGCCCCGGGCGATGCCCTCGACGATGTATCCGCTCTTCTCGTACAGCCGCCAGGCGTGCGAGTTGGTTCCCAGTACGTGCAGCGTGATTCGACGTGCGTTGCGGCGGGCGGCCTCGGCGCGGGCGGCGGACAGCAGCAGGGTGCCGATGCCGCGGCCCTGGTGGGCGGGATCCACCGCGAAGCCGTTGATGTATTGGACATGCCCGCCGGCGGCCATCCGCGATGGGCGTATTTTGACGAAGCCGCGTACCTCCGGCCCCTCGTGCGCCACCAGCACGTTCGCCGGCGGTGTGTCGGGGTCGAAGAACGGGTGCGCCGGCGGCTGGGGTGGTGTCGGGGTGACCTGCGGACTCCAGGTGTCGCGGTCGATCCTGGCCAGCACGGGTTCGTCCGCCGGTACGGCGAGGCGTATCCCGATGCCGGTGGCGGTGCCGGTGCCGGGCCGGGGCCGGGATGCGTCGTCGGTGTCCCGGGTGTCTCGATGCATGCGTCCAGGGTGATCGGCGTGCGCTCGCCCCGGCAAGGCCTTTCTCGGATCCGGCCACGTGGCGCCCGCGAATTGCCCCGCCGCCGCCCCGGCCCCGCACCGCCCGCCGAGGACGCCGGGCCCGTCCCCCGCCGGCCCCCGGATCCATCGGCCACGAGGGGGCCGTATGCCTCCGGGGAGGTATGCCGAGCCCGCGTCGCGGTGCGACCGATGGCCGATGTGCGGCACCGGACGCGGAACCAGGATCGGGACATGACCCGATCCTCGCCGACCTCGAAGGTCGCGCTGCCCGCGTTCGTTCTCGCCCTCGCCCTCGTGTCGGCCCTGCCGACCGCCGTGGCACCCCCTGCCGCCGCGGCTTCCGCCCCCGCGGCCTCCATCGACTTCATCCCGGCCGAGGCCGACGCCCCAACGCCCGCGGGCCGGACCTCGCTGCCTCACCCCACCGGCTCGTTCGCCGTCGGTCGGGAGTCCCTGCATCTCGTCGACCGGGCCCGACGGGACCCGTGGGTGCCGGAGGCCGGAGCGCGCGAGCTGATGGTCGGCATGTACTACCCCGCCCAGCCCGGCAGCGGCACGGGTACGCCCGCGCCGTATGCCACCGTCGAGGAGGCCCGCCTGCTGCTCGCGGACCGGGGGTTGGGCGGCCTCTTTCCCGCCGAGACGCTCGCCGCCACCGGAACCGACGTCAAGGTCGGTGCCCGACCCGCGCGTGGCCGGTTTCCGCTCGTGCTGCTGTCCCCGGGATTCGGCGTGTCCGCGTACACGCTCACCGGTCTGGCCGAGGAACTCGCAAGCCGGGGCTACGTGGTGGCCGCCGTCGACCACGCCTACGAGTCGGTGGGAACCGCCTTTCCGGCCGGCCGGATGCTCACCTGCGTCGCGTGCGAAAAGGTCCGGACCGAGGAGGACTTGGCCGCGGTCACCGCGGGGCGGGCCGAGGACGCGTCCTTCGTGCTGGATCGGCTCACCGGATCGCGGCCGACCTGGCGGCACGCCGTGGCCCTGATCGATCGGAGCCGAATCGCCATGGCCGGCCACTCGATCGGCGGCGCGAGCGCGGCGGCGGCGATGGCGGCCGATCCCCGAATCCGGGCAGGCGTCGACATCGACGGTGCGTTCCACTCTGCGGTGCCCGAAACCGGCCTGCGCGGACGCCCGTTCATGATGCTCGGCACCGACGACGACACCCACCGGCCGGGAGGCGCGGATCGCAGTTGGGACGAGGCGTGGGGTCGACTCGACGGCTGGAAAAGGTGGTTGACGGTGGTCGGCGCAAATCACTACAGCTTCACCGACGTCCCGGTCTTCCTCGACCAACTCGGCCTGCCCGGAGGCGGGTTGCCGGCCGCGCTCACGGGAAGCCGCGGATTGCACCTGACCCGCGCCTACGTCGGAGCGTTCCTCGACCTCCACCTGAAATGCATCCCTCAGCCGCTGCTGACCGATGTGACACCGGCCAACCCGGAGATCAGGTTCAACAATCCGGTTCGGTGACCGCCGCGGCTCTACCGCGTACCGACAGTGATCACAGCGGAAGCGAGCAAGGCGAGCTAGGCGAGCAACGCAGGCAAGGCGAGCCACGCAGGCAAGCTGGGCAAGCAACGGAGGCCTGCAAGCGGAGGCAGCCTGCAAACGGAGGCAGGCAACGGAGACCTGCAAACGGAGACAGCCACACGAAGACGGACATCCGAAGACAGACACGCCGAGACACACAAAAGCGCGCCCGTCAGGCCCGGTAACCAAGCCGACGTACGACGCGCATCAAGGACCTACGAGGTGGGCTCCCTGCGCCGGCATTGTCCGGATCAGGTGCTAGGGGTCGCGTTCCGGTCCGACTTCGACCTTCACGCCTCTCAGCCCGACCGCCCGACCTTGGCTTGAGCCGAAGCTCCCTTCTCCAAGGCCAACCACCGGTAGTCGAACTCCCTCGCTCGCCCCGTAGGCCACTAACCACCATACTCCGGTGCAAAAGCCCCGGCAAGGGTCGGCTGATATGTGTAACGCGGTTGGCGTCCCGAGGCTGGTGGGCTTCGGGACGCCAACTGTGGCCAGTGGGCCGCGTGTTGGCTGCGCACGAGTTCGGGCAGCGGGGCGGGCCCTGCCGTCCACGAGGGTGGCCCGGCGGCGTCGCGTGGCCGCCGCCGGGCTCGGGAGGCACCGGCCGAAAGGGGGTCGACCGATGCCGGCAGGTGGGTTCAGCCGGTGCTTCTCAGTGATTCGGTGGTTGCCTCGGCCGTTGCCTCGGCACCTCACTCAACCCGTGAAGTTCTTGAAGAGGTTGGTGAATTCGTACGGGGCCTGGCTGATGCTGCTGCACGTCGGTGAGACGCCGCCGCCCGGGCAGGAGCCGTTGTCCCGGCCCACCGACCAGAACGCCAGCCGGCCGATGTGGTTGGTGTTCGCCCACGTGACCAGCTTGCTCGCGTCCGACTGGACGAAGATCTTGCCGTTGTAGTTGCGGCCGATCATCGGGGTCACCGCGAGCATGCTCTTGAGTTCGGCGTCCGACTTGGCGGGCCAGATCTCCTTCATCTGACGCAGCGTCGATTCGGCGGCGGTGATCACCGCGTCACCCCACACCGGGCGCGAGGTGCCGAACTCCATCGCCATCGGATTGACGATGTCGACCCGAACGCCGTTGTCCCGGGCGTTCTTGAGCAGGTCCACGCCCAGAGACGGGGTCAGCCCGTAGTCGTCGCCCTGCACCATCAGGGTGAAGCTGACGGTGGTGGCGGGTCGGTCCCGTTGCACCTTGGCCAACGCCTTGTTCATGGTGTCGATCGGGATGGACGCCTCGATGTCGATGTCGAGGTGTTTGACGCCGAGGGTGTCGATCACCTTGGTGTACGCGGCGGCGAGTGCGTTGACGCTGCCGCAGGACGCCTCCAGGTACGGGCCCGCCGCGCCGCCGAAGGCGACCACGACATCACCGCCCTGGGCGCGAAGTGCGTTGATCTGGTTGACGATGCGCGGTTCGTCGAGCGCGATCGTACCGCCCCACTTGGGGTCGCAGCCGCTGTTGCTGCCCAGGACGAAGGCGAGTGTGAACAACTTCTGGCCGGTGGCCGCGGCGACATCGGTCAGGGTCGGGGTGGGTGCGGTGATGTCGATGTACGGGACGCTGCGCACCGATCCCGGCTGGGGATTGCCGCCGCCGGTCGTGGTGGTGGCGATCAGTTCCGGAGTGAACGGGGACACGTTGCCCGCCGGGTCCTTCGCGCGCACCTTGACCGGGTAGCCGGTGCCGGGGGTGAGTCCGGACAGTGTCACGCTCGGGCCCGCGCTGGTCGCGGAGGGTGCGCCGTTCACGTAGACGTCGTAGCCCGCGACCCGGTCGTCGTCCGTGGACGCCGTCCAGGACAGGGTCAGCGCGGTCGGGCCGGCGTTGGCCACGCGCAGGTCGGTGGGCGCGCTGGGCGCGGTCGTGTCGGGGCCGGCCGGTCCGACACACGGGTTGCCGTTGAGCTTGCAGTTGCCGGGAGTTCCGGCACCTGCGCCGAGGAATCCGAAGGTGGCCGAGGCGCCGGGGGCGAGGGTGCCGTTGTACTCGCGGTTGGTGAAAACGTAGTGGCCGCCGCTCGATCCGGTCTGCAGGGCATCCCAGTACGAGCCGACGGTGGTGCCGGCGGGCAGGTCGAACTCGACCCGCCATGCGGTGAGCGTGGTGGTGCCCTGGTTGCGGATCGTGTACTGACCGGTGAAGCCGGAACCCCAGTCGGACGCCTTGGCGAACGTCGCCTCGGGTGTCGCGGCGTGCGCGGAGCCGGCGGGCAGGGCGACCAGTGCGAGCGGTGCGATGACGGTCGCGGCCAGGAGGCGGGCGAGTGCGCGCAGCGGCCGACGGATGGGCCGGGGCGCGGCGCTTGGGGAGGAACGGCGGTCGGAGGGAGGCGGGTTGCGGCGAAGTGCAGGGAACGCAGAGATCATCGAGCCGGCTCCTGGACACGTCTGGGACACGAGTCGGGGGACGAGAGTGGTGCTGGAATGCCGTGCGCACGCCGCCGGTTGGCGTGCACCACCGCTCGCGGCCGGGCGGTGGGGCAGTCGGTGCGGGGGTGCCCGGTGCCGGTGCCTGTGCCGGTGGCGTCGGGCGATCGGGCGCTTGGTGCTCGGGTGGTTCTCGGTGGCGTTGGTTCGGTGGTGCTCGGTGGTGCTCGGTGGGGTTTGATGTGGCGGTGCTCAGTGGTTCTCGGTGGCGTTGGTTCGGCAGAGTTCCGGTGGTCTCGGTGGCGCCCATCTTCCGGTGTTCGGGGTGGTTCACGTCGGCGCCGATTTTCCTGGCTCCGAGCTTCGAATCGCCGGACGATCGCCGTCCGCATCGCGCCGACGAGCGTCCTTGCACGGACAATGGTCTATACCAACCGTGTTCCCGTCCATAGTGTGCGAGCACTTTTCGGGGTCGCCCGGCAAGTATTGGCAAGGCGGCCTCCGATCGCGGAAAATTTTTCCGCGCCACAATGACGACACAACTGACGGACAGTCAGAAACAGAGTCGCGCAGGCCATCCCGACTTTTCGGCGTCGTTCGCGACGCCTCGGTTGGGGAGTAATGACGGTCCAACCGCGCGATGCAATCGGAAAGACCGGCTCCGCGCTCTTGCGCGACCGGACGAGCGCGGCGACTCTGAGTACCGCCGCAGCCATTGGTCTATACCTGTCCCCCCGGACCGCAGGCGGCGGCACCCGTACGCCGGAACACCCGGATCCGTCGCGGCCATCGCGGATCCCCGTCCCACCCGTGCCGACCCACCCCACCCGTGCCGACTCACCCCGTCCGCGCCGATCCGCCCCATCCGGAGGCTCCCCGCACGGGGGAGCTGCCGCACGAGGCCCCCGCACGTCCCCGATATCGGCAATTCCCTTACCCGGAGGGCTTCATGAAGTCTCGCCGCAAGGTCGCGGCGTTCGCCGCGGCCTGCTGTCTGACGCCCCTGACGATCGCCGCGCTCGCCACCGGAACGGCGCAGGCGCACGGCACCTTGAGCAATCCGCTCAGCCGCACCGGCACGTGTCGCGCCGAGAACCCGGAGAACCCCACGTCCGCCGCGTGCAAGGCGGCTGTCGCGATCGGCGGCACGCAGCCCGTGTACGACTGGAACGAGGTCAACCTCGCGGACGTTGCCGGCCGGCATCGTCAAGTGATCCCGGACGGCAAGTTGTGCAGTGCCGGGCGGGACAAGTACAAGGGCTTCGACCAGGCACGCGCCGACTGGCCGGCGACCGCGGTCTCCGCGGGCAGCACCTTCAACTTCCTGTTCCGGGCCACCTCGCCGCACCGCGGCACGTTCGAGTTCTACGTGACCCGGGACGGATACGACCCCACGGTGCCGCTGAAGTGGTCGGATCTGGAGCCCACGCCGTTCCTGACCCAGACCGACCCGCCGTTGGACAACGGGTCGTTCGTGATGAACGGGCGGATGCCCGCCGGCAAGACCGGTCGGCACCTGATCTACGTCGTCTACCAACGCACCGACAGCCCCGAGGCGTTCTACTCGTGCTCGGACGTGGTCTTCGGCGCCGCCGCCGCGCCCGCCGCCGCGCGGGTGAACCCGGCCACCGCGCCGCTGGCACACGAGACCGGCGCGCCGTACATCGAACCCGCCGGGCGCAACCACGAGACCATCAACGAGGCGCCGGCCGCGGCAGCCGTACCGGACACCGGCCCCGCCGGCGTCCCGCGCGCGGCGACCATCGGCGCGGCGGGCGCGGGTGCGCTGATCATCCTCGGCGGCGGCGCCGTGATGTCGACCAACCGGCGCCGAGAGGCCCGTGCCCGGCGCTGATCACGCGCCCGGCACCCCACAGATGCCACCTCCGGTCCGGACGAAGCCGACGGGCCCGACCAACCCGACGACCGCCGCCGGGCCGGAGGTGGGCCATTCCCAGCCAGACCGCTCCGCCGCTCCGCCGCTCCGCCGCTTTCCCCTCTCACCGCCTCACCGTCTCGCCGCCTCACCGCCTCGCCGCAGTTCCAAGGCGCGGCCCGAGTCGCCGCGAAGCGGCGGGCACACACCCCCGTCCCGCACCCTCGTCCCGCACCCCCGTCCCGCACCCCCCGTCCCGCACCGCCTTCCCGTCCCACCGAATGCGGGAGTACCCATGCGACGACCAAGTCCGCTCCGTACCCTGGCGACCGTGCTGACCACCGCAGCCGCGTCGTTGGGGCTCGTGTTGTCCGCCGGCGGCGCGGCGCAGGCCGCCCCGCAGGCCGCCCGGGAGGCGGCTCCGCAGGCCACACTCACGCAGGCCGCGGCCACTCCGATGCCGGCCCACGTGTTCGCGCCGTACTTCGAGGCGTGGACCGGAGAGAGCCCGGCGACGTTGTCCGCGCAGTCCGGCGCGAAGTACCTGACCATGGCCTTCATCCAGACCCCGAGCAAGGGGTCCTGCACGCCGTACTGGTCCGGGGACACCGGGATGCCGATCTCCCAGTCCACGTTCGGGGCGGACATCGCCGCGATCCGCGCGGCCGGCGGCGATGTGATCCCGTCGTTCGGCGGCTATACCGCGGACAACACCGGTACCGAGATCGCGGACAGCTGCACCAACGTCAACTCGATCGCCGCCGCGATCCAGAACGTCGTCTCCACTTACGACGTCAGCCGGATCGACCTCGACATCGAGGACAACTCGCTCACCAACCCGGCCGGTATCGACCGCCGCAACAAGGCGATCAAGCAGGTACAGGCATGGGCGGCGAGCACCGGCCGGCCACTGCAGATCCAGTACACGCTGCCGACCACGACGCAGGGCCTGGCCCAGAGCGGCCTGGCCGTGCTGCAGAACGCGGTCTCCAACGGGACCAGGGTCGACGTGGTCAACATCATGACGTTCGACTACTACGACAACCAGCCGCACCAGATGGCCAACGACACCAAGACGGCCGCGACCGGCCTGAAGAACCAGCTCGCGCAGCTGTATCCGAACAAGACCCAGGCCGAACTGTGGGCCATGGTCGGGGTCACCGAGATGCCCGGCGTGGACGACTTCGGTCCGGCCGAGACGTTCACCACCGCCGACGCGGTCACCGTCTACAACTGGGCCAAGACGCAAGGCATCGGCACCCTGTCGATGTGGGCCCTCCAGCGCGACAACGGCTCCTGCCCGGGCGGCGGGGCGGCCGACAACTGCTCCGGAATCCCGCAGGACACCTGGTACTTCACGCACACCTTCGCGCCGTTCACCAGCGGTGGTGGACCGGTCACCAACGACTTCTCGCTCGCGTCGAACCCCGGGTCCGGGTCCGTTGCCAAGGGCGCCGCCACCTCGGCGACGATCAACACCGCCGTCACGGCGGGTACCGCGCAGAACGTCGCGTTGACGGTGACCGGTGCGCCCGGCGGGGTGGCCGCCACGGTCAGCCCGACGTCGGTGACCGCGGGCGGATCGGCGACCCTGAACGTCGCCGCCTCCGCGTCCGCGACACCGGGCACCTACCCGCTGACCGTCACCGGCACCGGCCCGTCCGCCACGCACACCGCGACCTACACGCTCACCGTCACCTCCGGACCGGTCACCGACGACTTCTCCATCCAGGTCGTTCCGGCGTCGGGCACCATTGCCCAGGGCGGCAGCACGTCGGCGCAGGTCGGCACCGCCGTCACCGCGGGCGCGACCCAGAACGTCGCGTTGACGGTGACCGGCGCGCCCAATGGGGTGGCCGCCACGGTCAGCCCGACCTCGGTGAACGCGGGCGCGTCGGCGACGCTCACCGTCAGCGCCTCCGCGACCGCCACGCCCGGCACGTACACGCTCACCGTCGCCGGCGTCGGTCCGTCGGCGTCGCACAGCGCGGTGTACAACCTCACCGTGACCGGCGGGCCCGGTGGCGGCCTGCTCAACGCCGACCTGGAGAGCGGCGCACTCAGCCCGTGGACCTGCCAGCCGGGCGGTGCGGTGGTCACCTCCGTCGCGCACGGCGGCACCCACGCCATCGAGGCCGCGGTCGGCGCGGCGCAGACCGGCGAATGCCGGCAGACCCTGCAACTGGCTCCGAACTCCTCCCACACGCTCACCGGTTGGGTCCGCGGCAACTACGCCTACCTGGGCGTCAGCGGCGGCGCCACCGCGAGCACGTGGGCCTCGCCCGGGGCCGCGTGGACCAAGCTGACCATCCCGTTCACGGTAGGCGCCTCCGGCTCGGTGACGGTCTACCTGCACGGTTGGTACGCGCAAGGCTCGGTCTTCGGGGACGACTTCGCGATCAGCTGAGACCGGGCGGCCGGGGCGGGCCGCGCGGATCCCACCGGATCCCACCGATCCCACCGGATCCCACCGGATCCACGCCGCCCGCCCCGAATGCTCCGCCGATCGCCCAGGAACGCCGGACGTCGGCTCGTGACCCCACCGCGAGCCGGCGGCCGGTTGCCCACGTGCGCACGCCGTGCCGCCCGCCACGGAGCGAACCGATCGGCCTTCGTCACCACCACCCGCCGGTCGGTTGCCGGCGGGCGCCAAGCCGTGCGCAGCCGACGCCTCGCTGAGCCGCGAACTCGGCCGCGAGGTAACGGTCGCCGAGCCGACGCAGCCGCCGTGGGCGCGGGAGATGGGGGGAGCCACGGTGGCCGGACGGGCTGCGCCTGTGGGGCTGCGGGGGCGGACTTCGGGTGTACGGAGCACCGTGGTTTGCCAGTTCGTGACGGAGTGTGCGAAGTCGCCGACGGCGGGTATCGAACGGTCTAGCGTGACCGCTGATCGAGCGCCGGCCGCATCGTCCGAGAACCGCCAGGGGGCCGACATGGCACGGGATTTCCGCAGGAACAGCAGGCCGGGCAGGCCCGACGGACCAGTCGGGAGGGGCCGATGAGCTCACCCACCCAGCTTCGACCGGCGGTCCCGCTGCATCGGTTGGACGTCCCCGCGCCGAGCATTCTGCCGTTCGCGATCGGGTCGTTCGACACGATCGGACCGATGTCCCGGGCCGACTTCCCCCATCGGCACACCTTCTACGAGATCGTCTTCGTGACCGGTGGGCGCGGTACGCACGTGGTCGATCTGGCGCCGAGAACGGTCAATCCGCCGCACCTGTTCTTCGTCGTGCCGGGCCAGGTGCACTTCTGGCACCGCATGCAGGGACTCACCGGCTGGGTCGTCCTGTTCAACGACGACTTCCTGTTCACCCACCCCGAGGACCGGGACACGATCCGCGAACTGGCCGGGTATCCGCGGCTGCGGCCCACGCCGGACGCGGCGCCGGGACTGGCCGGGGTGGTGGCGGAGATGCGCCGCGAATACGCCGAGCAGGGCGAGGGGTTCATTCCGATCCTGCAGGCATACCTGCATGTGCTGATCCTGCGTGCGGCCCGACTCGCGGCCCAGGACGGCCCGGACGCCGAGCCGGAACCGGACCCGGGTCCCACCGCCGTCATCGCGCAGCGCTTCGCCCGGCTCCTGGACGGGCCGGTGGACCTGGATCCCCTGGAGCGTACGGTCGGTGCGTACGCCGCCCAACTGGGCGTCTCGGTGGGTCATCTCAACCACGCGGTGAAGAGCGCCACCGGCCGTACGCCCGGCCAGATCATCCGCCAGACCCAGGTGGTCGAGGCCAAACGGCTGCTCGCGGGCAGTGATCTGACGGTGCGTCAGGTGGCTGATCGGGTGGGTTTCGCGGACCCCGCGTACTTCTGCCGGTTCTTCCGCCGGGAGACCGGAAGCACCCCCGGCGAGTACCGCCGGGAGATCAACGCGAAGCACCACGAGAGCCTTGCTTTGTCCATCGACGCGCCCGATCGCCGCGCATAGGTTCAGACCAATCGCGAGTGGGCCGGATCGATTCGCCTCGACCGGCCCACCCGTCCCCTCGCCGAGAAGAGGTCGCTGTGGACACCGACAACACCGATCAGGACGAGCCCGTCCGGCGCGGCATCACCCGCAAGAGCCTGCTCAAGGCGGCCCTGGTGGCCGCACCTCTACCGCTGCTCATCGGCGGTGTGCCCGCGTTGGCCCGGGCGCAGCGCGACCAGGGTCACACCCTGGAGCCGACGCCGTTCTGCCACGACGGCGACGAGCCGACGATCGACCAGACCGAGGGCCCGTACTTCAAGCCCAACTCGCCCGAACGCTCGGTGCTCACCGGCGCGGGCACGCTGCTCACCGTGTCGGGGTACGTGTTCGGTCGGCAGTGTCAGCCGCTGGCCAACGTGCTGCTCGACTTCTGGCAGGCGGACACCAACGGCAACTACGACAACGTCGGATACACCTTCCGGGGCCACCAGTACACCAACGCCCAGGGCGCCTACAAGCTCACCACGGTCGTGCCCGGCCTGTACCCGGGCCGCACCCGGCACCTGCACATGAAGGTCCAGGCGCCCAACCGCGGCATCCTCACCACGCAGACGTACTTCCCGGGTGAACCGCGCAACAACACCGACACCATCTTCGACCCCCGGCTGCTGATGACGGTTCGCACCGTGGGCAACGGCAAGGAGGCGTCCTTCGACTTCGTGCTGAACGTCAACGGCGTACCGCCGACGACCACGCCGCCGACGAGCGAGCCCCCCACCAATCCGCCGGGCGGCACCTGGCGCGTGGGCACCAACTACGCGGCCGGGGCCACGGCGAGCTACGGCAGCCAGAACTACCGCTGCCTGCAGGGCCACACGGCACAACCGGGCTGGGAGCCGCCCAACGTGCCGGCTCTGTGGCAGCGGGTCTGATCGACCAACCTCGGGGGGAGGCGAGTCGATCACGGGCCCCGGCGGCGCCACCCGCCGGGGCCCGACGCATGCACACGGCCGGCCACCGGCGCCGGCCGATCCCGGGGCGCCGGCGGCGGATGCGGCTACGGCCCGGCATGCCGACGGGGTCGCCGGAGAGAGGTCCGTTGGATGCCGAACGCCTGGTCGGCCTGGGCCCGTACGCGGCCGCGTTCGCGCGTTCCCGCGTTGCCCCGGTGTCCGTGTTCCGGTGCCGGCTGTTGCGTGCGCGCTCGTCGACTCGGCGGCCCGGCTACTCCGGGTGTGCGCCGGCGCGGTGCAGGGCCAGGGCTGCTTCGGGGGGTTGCCAGGCCGGGTCCAGGCGGGCGATGGTGGCGAATGTGTCCAGGAGCAGCATCACCAGCAGGTGGTGCACCTCCTCGCGCCCCAGTTCCCGGCGGGCGAGCCAGTCCAGGGTGACCCCCTCGACGCAGTACAGCCAACCGATCAGCGCGGCACGGGCGATCGGCGACAGGTCGGCGCGGCCGTAGGCGCCTTCGGCGAGTGAGGTGAGCATCTCCTCGCGGACGCGTTCGCGGATGGTGAGCACGTCGGTGTCGAAGCCGACCCCGCCGCTGACCACCGTGCGGTAGGCGGCCTGGTTGCCCTGCGCGAAGCGCAGATAGCCGTCGAGCACGTTGCGCAGCCGATCGGCTGCCGGTTGGTCCGCGTCGCTGCGGGCCCGGGCGACCAGGTCGGCGACCGAGTCCTCGATCACCGCGAGGTAGAAACCGCGCTTGTTCCGGAAGTAGTAGTAGAGCAGGCCCTTGGCGACGTTCGCCCGGGCGGCGATCTCGTCCACGGACAACGCGTCGTAGGACGTGTCGGCGAACAATTGTCGTCCGATGGACACGAGTTCGGCCCGGCGCGCCTGCGAGCGTTCGGACTCGGGCGGGGTCCTGCGGCCCTCCCGGCGGGATCGTTGACTTTGATTCAAATCGACGCCTAGTCTCGGTCGCGGCAAGGTACGTGCACGGTTGGCAGCAACGTGGCGGGGGCATCGCGCCCCGCGTGCCACGTCCACGGCAAGAGTACCGGCGCAGCCCTCGGGCGGATCGGGGATCTCCATCCCGGTCGCCCGCTTCGAGACGAGACGCCTGCATCGTGGTGCCTTGTGCTCCACGGCACCCGCATCGTCGTCGGTCTCGCTCCACGGCATCTCCATCAGCGCGACCGATTCCGACGAGGACGGACTCGACATGGATTTTGGATCGTGGCCGGACCGGGCCTCGCCCTCCGCCTTCCTGGCGGCGGCGCTTCCGATGTTGATCGCGGTATCCGTACTCGGCGGCCCGAGCGCCGAGCGGGCGCGCGCCGAGCGAGCCGGCGCCGAACAAGCCCGCACCGAGCGGGTCCGCGCCATGTCGGCGGGGGCGGTGGCCGCTGCGCCGGCGCCGGGTGTGCGGGCCAATGCGAAGCCCGTGGAGATCACCGCGAGCGTGTTCGCGCCGAACGGCTTCGCGCTGGCGGGGGTGACCACCATCGACACCGCCGCCGGTCCGCGCAAGGTGCTGGTCCTGACCATGAACTCGGCGCACCTGAAAGACTATTCCTTCACCACCGCGGACGCCGCCGGCAATGTGCGGTTGACCACCCGCAGTCTGGATCTGGTGGGCAACGTGCGGATCTACCTGACCCGGCTGCACGGCTGCATCGAGGGCCTGCTCTGCCTCGACTTCGCCCCCGACGCGCTGCCGCTGCCGCCGATCATCCCGCCGTTCGTGTTCATGACCGACGTGCGTGCCCAACAGGCCTTCGTGCACGCGGACAAGCTGGCCACCGACATCGTGCTCAAGCCGTTCTGATCGCCGTTCCGCCAGAGCGGACGCGGGAGACGGACGATCGGAGTATTGACTTTTATTCAACACTCCCTACTGTGGAGTAACAAGAGTCCTTCCGACGAAGGAGCACCGCCATGTCCTCGGCTCCCCCTGCCGCAGCGGTCCCCCGGATCGTCCGGCGCTCGACCCGAACTCCTGTCAACAGCCCGGCGGTTCGTGCCGATGAGCACCGCGACTTGGCGCTCGATCCGCGCGACGTGCGATTCGACTGGTCGTGTCTGCCGATGCACTGGGTGCCGGGGGAGCCGATGGCCACGCACACCATGAACGTGTTGCACCTGCTGCTGCCCGAGGGCGAGCGCTGGTTCGTGCGCACGTTCCAGGAGGCGTTGCCGCTGATCGCCGACGAGCGGCTGCGCGAGGACGTGATCGGCTTCATCGGCCAGGAGTCCGTGCACGCCGAGGCCCACCAGGGTGTGCTGGACCTGCTGCTCGCCAAGGGGCTGGACCCGGCACCCTTCGTGCGCCAGGTCGAGTGGCTCTTCCATCGTGTGCTCGGCGCCCGGGCCGACCTCTCCGGCGCGGCCGGCCGCGAGCACCTGGTCGAGCGGGTCGCGATCATCGCCGCGATCGAGCACTTCACCGCGTTCCTGGGCGACTGGGTGCTCAACGCACCCGGCCTGGACCGGGCCGAGGTGGATCCGGTGATGCTCGACCTGCTGCGCTGGCACGGCGCCGAGGAGGTGGAACACCGCAGCGTCGCCTACGACCTGCTCGTGCACCTGGACCCCGGCTACCTGCGCCGGATGCGCACGATGGCGGTCACCGGGCCGGTGCTGACCTGGCTGTGGGTGCGCGGGGTGCGCTTCCTGATGCTCGCCGACCCCGAGGCGACGGACCGGAGCAAGCCGACCTGGCGGGCGTACGTACAGGCGTCGCGGCGCGGGCTGTTGCCAGGGCTGACCGGAGCCGTCCGGTCCGCCGCGCGCTACGTCAAGCCGCGCTACCACCCCACCCAGGAGGGTTGCACGAGCCAGGCCGTCGCATACCTGGCCCGTTCGCCCGCTGCCCGAGCCGCGGCCCGGTGAGCCCAGCACCGGCCGCCGCCATCCGCACCGGACGCCGAGGATGCCGAGGATGCCCATGAGCCCGTCCACGCCGCCGACTTCCGCGATACCGCCGACCACCGCACCGCCGGATCTGTACGGTCGCGAGCGCGGCGACCGGATGATGCGCGCGCTGACCGTGCTCGGCCGGCTGCACACCGAGGCGGTGGCCCATCGGGGACGACGTCGAGCCCGCTCCGCCGGGCCGCTCGACCCCACCCCCGGGCCGCTCGAACTCGTGGTCCGCGAACGGGTCGTCGAGGCCGAGGACGTGCTCTCGCTGCGGTTGAGCGCACCGGCCGGCGGCCGACTGCCCGGCTGGCAACCCGGTGCCCACCTGCTCCTGGAACTGCCCTCCGGACGCCGCCGACACTACTCGCTGTGCGGCGACCCGCAGGACCGCTACACCTACCGGATCGCGATCCGCCGACTGGCCGCGGGCGGCGGCGGATCGGTGGAGATGCACGACGCCCTGCCGGTCGGCGCGACGTTGCGCACGGCGGGACCGCGCAACGCCTTCCCGTTCGCCGCCGAACCGGCCGTGCTGTTCCTGGCCGGCGGCATCGGCATCACCCCGATTCTGCCGATGGTGCGCCAGGCCGCCCGATCCGGCCTGGACTGGCGGCTGATCCACCTCGGGCGCACCCGCGCGTCGCTGCCGTTCGGCCTCGAACTGGACGAACTAAGCGGTTCGGAGGGTCGGTTCGAGGTGCGCGCGGACAACGAGGAAGGGCCGCCCGATGGCGCCGAGCTGCTCGGGCGAGCACCTGCCGGGGCCGCGGTGTACTGCTGCGGACCCGCGCCGATGTTGGCCGGGATCCGGGCGGCGATCGACGCGAGTCCGGCCGACGGGCTGCACTTCGAGCGGTTCGCGCCGGCGCCCGTGCTCGACGGGCACGCCTTCGAATTGCGCTTGGGCCGCAGCGGGATCGACCTTTCGGTGCCCGCCGATCGATCCGCCCTCGACGTGCTGCGCGAGGCCCGGCCGGATACCGCCTACTCGTGCCGGCAGGGGTTCTGCGGCGTGTGCCGGGTCCGGGTATCGGCCGGTGCCGTCGAGCATCGTGATCTGCGCCTGACCGACCACGAGCGGGCGGCGGGGGCGATGTTGGTGTGCGTGTCGCGGGCCGCGGCGGGCGAGCGGCTCGTGCTGGATCTCTGACCGGCCGGGCGCGGCCGCGAACGGCCGCCGCCCACCCACTCGGCGTCGTCCGACTCGGCGTTGTTCGACTCGGTGTCATCCCACCCCCACGAAGGCGGAGTTCATGAGCACACGGCTACAGGTTCCGGCGGTGCGGCCGCCCCGGGGGATCCCGGTATTCGCCTTCGACGAGGTGGACCTGGATCGTTTCCGCGACGTGCAACGGTTGGCGTACCGGTGCGCCGAACGCGTCGCCGCCTGGATCGAACCGGGCGTGACGGAGCGTCAGGCCGCCGCACGGCTGCGCCGGGAACTGGTGGCGGAGGGTGTCCAGGACTTCTTCCACATCCCGTTCGCGTGGTTCGGCGACCGCACCGCGTTCCGCAACTTCCGCACCCCGCTCCAGTTCTTCGCCACCGGCCGGGTACTCACCGAGGGCACGCCGTACGTGCTGGACTGCGCGCCGATCGTGGACGGGTACACCGCCGACATCGGCTACGCCGGCAAGGTCGGCGAGAACGCGGTGTGGGATCGCCTCGTCGCCGACCTCGGCGCCTACCGCGACCTGATCCTGCGCGAGGTCAAGGCGCGCAGACCGCTCGACGAGGTGTACCGCGCGGTGGACGAGCTGATCGTCGAACACGGCTACGACAACCGACATCGGGTCTACCCCGGCCGGGTGATCGGCCATCGGGTCACCCGGGTGACGCTGCGCGGGCCGGTCGGGGTGAATGTCCTGGGCTTCGGCGTGCGCACACTGCGCACCCTGGGTCGGGAGCTGATCGGTGCGCGACTGCACGGGCGTTCGCCGCTGTGGGCGGACGGCCGGGCCTCGCGGCACGCGCCGACGCCGGGGTTGTGGGCGGTCGAGCCGCATATCGCGCTGCGCGGAGTGGGCGCCAAATTCGAGGAGTTGCTGGTGGTCACCGACGACGACGCGTACTGGCTGGACGACGACGTGCCGCATGTGCGCCGCGCGCGTGCGGCGGCCGGCCGATGACGGCCCCGGCCGCGATGCCCGCCAAGCGCGTCGTGGACGTGGTCGAGGGGCTGCCCACCCGTACGGTGGTCTCCGGCGGGGTCTCCCTCGCGGTGTACGAACAGGGCCCGGAAGGGGATCCGTTGGTGCTGCTGGTGCACGGCTATCCGGACACCCATCACGTGTGGGACGAGGTGGCCGCGGACCTGGAGCGCGATCATCGGGTGGTTCGCTACGACGTCCGCGGCGCGGGGGCCTCGGGCGCGCCCGGGAACCGGTACGGCTACCGGCTCGAACAGCTGGCCGCCGACCTGTTCGCGGTGTTGGCCGCGGTCGCCCCGGATCGGGCCGCACACGTGCTGGCCCACGACTGGGGCTCGATCCAGGCCTGGGAGGCGGTCACCGACCGGGCCGGTCCGCGCCGCATCGCCTCGTACACCTCGATCTCCGGACCGTGCCTGGACCACGTCGGGCACTGGGCCCGCAGCCGGTTCGCCCGGCCCACCCCCCGGCACGTGCGTCAACTCGCGGCGCAGTCCGCGCGCTCGTGGTACATCACCGCGTTCCACCTGCCGGTGCTGGCGCCGGCGGCCTGGAAGCTGGGCCTGGCCGCGAACTGGGGCCGGGTGCTGGCGCGGGCGGAGGGGATCCGGCCGCGCGCCGGCCATCCGCGGCCCACCCTCGGCGACGACGCGGTGCGCGGAATCGCGCTCTACCGGGCCAATATGCTGCCCCGGATGTTGCTGCCGGGCCGACGCGAAACCACCGTGCCGGTACAGCTGATCACCCTCACCGGCGACCGCTACGTCGGCGCGGCGCTGTCCGAGGGCCTGGAGCGCTGGGTACCCCGACTCTGGCGGCGATCCATCGCCGCCGGCCACTGGTCCGCCCTGCTGGAGAAGGGACCGACCGTGGCCGGGATGACCCGCGAGTTCGTCGAGCACATCGAGCACGGCACCACGACACCGGCCCTGGACCTGGCTCGGCAACCGGAACGCCCGCTCGACAAGGGCCCGTTCGTGGGCCGGCTGGCGCTGATCACCGGCGCGGGCGGCGGGATCGGGCGAGCCACCGCGGTCGCGTTCGCCGAGCAGGGCGCGGACCTGGTGCTGTGCGACCTGAACCTCACCGCCGTCGAGCGCACGGCCGAATTGGCCCGACTGTACGGGCGAACGGCGCACGCGTATCGCATGGACGTGGCCGACGGCGCGGCCATGGACGCCTTCGCGGTGGAGGTCGTCCAGGCCCACGGTGTCCCGGACATCGTGGTCAACAACGCGGGCGTCGGCCACTCGGGCACGTTCCTGGCCACGACCGCCGCCGAGTGGAAGCGGGTCCTGGACGTCAACCTGTGGGGGGTGATCCACGGCTGCCGCGCGTTCGGCACGTTGATGGCCGAGCGTGGCACCGGCGGTCACATCGTCAACCTCGCCTCGGCGGCGGCCTACACGCCGTCCAAACAACTGGCCGCCTATGCGACGAGCAAGGCCGCGGTGGCGATGTTGTCCGACTGCCTGCGCGCCGAACTCGCCGGTTCCGGCGTCCGGGTGAGCACGATCTGCCCGGGCATTGTGAACACCGGCATCACCCGCACCACCACCTTCTCCGACACGGACGACACCGAGCAGAATGCCCGCCGCGAGCGCTTCTCCCGACTCTACGCAAGGCGCAACTACCCCCCGGAAAAGGTCGCCGACCACATCGTCGACGCCATCCGCCGACACCGCCCGGTGGTCCCGGTCACGCCCGAGGCGAAGCTGGGCCGACTGCTCAGCCGCCTGTCTCCCGCAACCATGCGAACCCTGGCCCGGATCGGGACGGGCTGACCCGGGCCGCCTCCGCCGGCCCGACGCGAACCTTGCGCCGTCCGACGGTTGCGTGCGGGAGCGGCGGCGGTGGCCGGGGACGACCACCGCCGCCGGAGCCCGAGAGGCCCCGGTACTGCTTCTGCTTCGGGGCGTTCGGGTGGTGGGGTCGGGGGTCAGGTGCGCTGGTGTGCCTCGGGGAGCTCGGGCGCCGCCGAAGCACGGGTGGTTCGGCTGTCGGGCAGCAGGGTCGTGGCCAAGGCCGCGAGCATCAGGGCTGTGCTCACCCATAGGGGCGCGCGGTAGCCGAGGTCGGCGTCGATGGCCAGGCCGCCGAACCAGGGGCCGAGGGCGGCGCCTACGTTGAAGGCGGCTGTGGCGGCCGCGCCGGCCAGTGCGGAGGTGGGCGGGGCGAGGCGAAGTACTCGGGCGATCAGGGCCGTTCCGGTGCCGAACGCCAGCATTCCCTGGATCGGGACGAGCACGAGCAGGACGGCCGGGCGGTCGGCGGTCAGGGCGAGTGCGGCCCATCCCGTGGCCAGGGCCGCCGATCCGACGGTGATCAGTGTGTTCGGGCGGGCGTCGACGATCCGGCCCGCGATGGTGACGCCGACGAACGAGCCCGCCCCGAACAGCGCGAGGGTGAGCGGGACCCAGCCGTCATCGAGGCCGCCGACCTCGGTGACGATGGGTTCGAGGTAGGCGAAGGAACCGAAGGTGGCGCCTTGCACGAGGGCGCTCAGCAGCAGCGTGCGCAGCAGCGACGGCGTGGCGAGGGCTCGCAGTTCCCGACACGCGCTCATGCCGCCGGTCACTCCGCCCGTGCCGTCGTGGCCGGTCGCGTTGCCCGCCCGGTCCGATCCGGTCGCCGCGCCCGTGCCGCCCGCCTCGGTCGACTCGGTTGCCCGGTTCGGCACCGTCCGGGCGATCGCGAAGACGGCCGGCAGTGACACCAGGGCCACCGCCCAGAACGCCGCCCGCCATCCCCACCAACTGCCGAGCACGGCACCCGCAGGCACACCCACCACGCACGCGAGGGTGACGCCACCGACCACCACGGAGGTGGCCCGGGCCCGTCGTTCGGGCCCGACCAGGTCGATCGCGGTGACCAGGGCGACCGCCCAGAACCCGGCGTTGGCCAGGGCGCCGAGCACGCGGGTGACCAGCAGGATCGGGTAGTTCGGGGTGAGTGCGCCGACCACATGCACGGCGACGAACACACCCAGGAAGAACAACAGCGCCCGCCGACGCGGCCGGTTCCGGCTCAGCAGCGCCATCGCGGGCGCGCCGATCACCATCCCGATCGCGAACGCCGAGGTCAGCAACCCGGCGGTGGGGACGGACACATGCAGGTCGGCGGCGATGTCCGAGAGCAGGCCGGACAACATGAATTCCGAAGTGCCCTGGGCGAAGACCGCGAGCCCGAGCACGTAGACAGCAAATGGCATGACGAAACCCCATGGACGTGCGATGGATCCGGGATGGATCCGACTGGGCAGGGGTGGGCCGCACACAGGTTCCGCGCAACACGCCGGGAAGCCACCCAGGATGCCGGAACGAAGGGGCGCAGGCCCACGCTTCGCGATTCCGGTGCTGCCGGTGGCCAGGCCGAGCCCGAACACGCCCCTGACCTGATCAGGCCGGGCGGCTCGCTTTCATCGGCTCGTCAACGAGAGATCGGCCACCGCAACACCGGCGGCCGCCGTCTGTCCGATTCGGGGCTGGACACGCCCGAGAACCTACCAGCCACCCCCACCACCCCTCCACCCGTTTCCGCACCGGAAAATCCGTACCGCTCCTCGATCTCGATACTGCATGATGATGCCGACCACAGAATATTCATGCAATATCGCCGAGCTTCGAATCGAGGTCGACCCATGGGGTATTCCACCCTCAGAGGCCGCAGCCTGCTCTCCCTGCGCGACGTTTCCCCCGACGAGATCATCGAGTTGCTCGACCGGGCCGCGGACACCAAGAAGCGGGCCGCGCACGGCGAACGGGTTCCGGTCCTGGCCGGTCGCAACATCGCGCTGATCTTCCTCAAACCCTCGTGTCGTACGCGGGTCTCGTTCGTCGTCGCCGCGACGCAGTCCGGCGCGCATCCGGAGATCTTCGGCCGCGAGGACATCCGCTTCGGTGTCAAGGAGTCCGTCCGGGACATCGCCCGGGTGTTCGGCCGGGTCTTCGACGGGGTGATGTTCCGTGGTTTCGAGCATGCGACGATCGCGGAGTTCGCCCGCTACGCGGGCGTGCCGGTGTGGAACGGTCTGTGCGACGAATACCACCCCACCCAGATCCTCGCCGACCTGCTCACCCTCCGGGAGAACTTCGGCCGGCTGGAGGGCCTGCCCGTGACGTACGTCGGCGACGGTCGCAACAACGTGGCCGGCACGCTGGCCATCGCCGCCGCCAAACTCGGTCTCGACCTGCGCATCCTGGCTCCCGAGCCGTTGCAGCCGGCGCCCGAGAGCATCGCCGAACTGTCGGCCGGCGCCGAGTCGCCGCATGCCTCGATCACCGTCACCGCGTCCCCGCATCGGGCTCTGGCCGACTCGGCCGCGGTCTACGGCGACGTCTGGGTCTCCATGGGCGAGGAGGAGCAAACCCGGCAACGCATCGACCTGCTGCGCGACTTGAAGGTCACTCCGGAGTCGATGGCGGCGACCGGTCGAGCGGACACCATCTACCTGCACTGCCTCCCGGCCTTTCACGACCTCGACACCGAGACGGCGCGCACCCACCCGGACATCCTCGAAGTGCACGACGACGTCTTCGAGGGCCCCCGAAGCCGCGTCTTCGACCAATCCGAGAACCGCATGCACACTGCCAAGGCCCTGATGCAGCTCACCATCGCGGGCTGAACCGAAAGGCGAACCGGGCGCGGGTGTCGGAGCCCCGGCCGAGTGGCGTTGGGTTCGGTGGTGTCGGGGGTGGGTGGTTGGGGGCGTGTCATCCCAGCGACGTATGCGCTCACCCGCAGGGCGCATGGGTGTCGGGGTGAGGTTCGGCCGTGCGGCGATCGTCGGGGCTCGGGTTGCCGGCTAGCGTTGAGGGCAGATCGGGCGTTCGCCCGACGGCCCTTCGTTCGGAGGCGCCGAGGCACCGGAGCCACGGAGACGGCAGCGATGATCAAAGCCGACGCACTCACCAAGCGTTACGGGTCCAAGAACGCCGTCGACCGGCTGACCTTCACCGTCCGTCCCGGCATCGTCACCGGCTTTCTGGGCCCCAACGGCGCGGGCAAGTCGACCACCATGCGGATGATCCTGGGCCTGGACCACCCCAGCTCGGGCACGGTCACCGTCAACGGCCGCCGCTACGCCGACCACCCCGCCCCGTTGCACGAGGTCGGCGCGCTGTTGGAGGCGAAGGCGGTGCACACCGGGCGCTCCGCGTACAACCACCTGCTCTCCATGGCCGCCACCACCGGGATCCGCACCCGGCGGGTGCGCGAGGTGATCGAGATGGTCGGCCTGGACGAGGTGGCCCGCAAGCGGGTCGGCGGCTTCTCGCTGGGCATGGGCCAGCGGTTGGGCATCGCCACCGCGCTGCTGGGCGACCCGGCCACGCTGGTGCTGGACGAGCCGGTCAACGGGCTCGACCCGGAGGGTGTCCTGTGGATCCGGACACTGCTCAAGTCGCTCGCCGCCGAGGGCCGCACGGTCTTCCTGTCCTCGCACCTGATGAGCGAGATGGCGCTCACCGCGGAGCACCTGATCGTGGTCGGTCGGGGTCGGCTGATCGCCGACACCTCGGTCGCGGACTTCATCCACGGCGCCGCGCCCGACCAGGTCCGGGTGCGCACACCGGACGCCGATCGGCTGCGCGCGCTGCTGTTCGGCCCCGAGGTGCGGGTCATCGGCCACGAGCGCGACGTCCTGGAGGTCACCGGCGTGTCCAGCGACGACATCGGCCGGCTCGCGTCGGCCCACGGCATCACCCTGTTCGAACTGGTCCCGCAGCAGGCTTCGCTGGAGGAGGCGTTCATGGAATCGACCCGCGACGCGGTCGAGTACCGAGTATCCGAGGACGAGACGGGACCGGCGCGGGCGGCCCGTGCCGACCGCCGGCGAAACGGCGAGGTCGCCTGATGTCGACCCGTACCGTCGCCGCCGGCGCCACCGGCCCCCGGTTCACCTCCCGGGCCGCCGACCGCGGCCGGGTCACCTTCGTCCGGGTGCTCCACGCCGAGTGGATCAAGCTGCGCAGTCTGCGCTCGACCTTCTGGGTGCTGGTCACCGCGGTTTTCCTGGTGATCTCGCTGGGTCTGCTGGTGTGCGTGGGCACGGTCAGCCGCTGGCCGGACATGAGCGCCGGCGAGCGGGCCCGGTTCTCCGCGCCGAACGCGAGCCTGACCGGGCTCTACCTGGCCCAACTGGCCATCGGTGTGCTCGGTGTCCTGGTGGTCAGCGGCGAGTACGCCACCGGCTCGATCCGGGCCACCATGGCGGCGGTACCGCACCGGCTGCCGGTGTTGTGGGCCAAGACCGCGGTGTTCGGGGCGGTCACCTTCGTTCTGATGCTCGGCACCTGCCTGGTCGCGTTCCTGAGCGGGCAGGCGGTGTTGGCCAAGGAGCACATCGACGTCTCGCTCGGCGATCCGGGCGTGCCGCGCGTGGTCGTGGGCGTCGCGGTCTACCTCGCCCTCACCGGTGTCCTGGCGATCGGCATCGGCGCGATCGTGCGGCACGCCGCCGGCGGCATCGCGATCGTGTTCGGGCTGCTGCTGGTACTGCCCGAGGTGGTCCGCGCGCTGCCCTCCGACTGGCAGGACCGCATCACCAAGTACCTGCCCAGCGAAGCCGGTCAGGCGCTCAGCCGATGGCATCCCGGCGAGGGCGCACTGTCCCCGGCAGCCGGCATCACGGTGTTCGTGTTGTACGCCGCGGTGACGCTCGCGGTGGCGGCGGTGTTGCTCCGGAAGCGTGACGCGTGAACACGCTGCTTCGACGGTACGGCGGCGAGCACGGGCTCGCCGCCGTACCGGCACGTGTGGTGACCTTCACCCGCAGCCATCCGATCTGGGCCGACACCACCCTCGCGGTGGCCGTGCTGCTGTTGTTCGAGGTCGGAAACCTGCTGCGGTCGTCCGGCTGGGTGCTGATCGGGGCGGCGTTGACGCTGCCGCTCGCGCTGCGCCGCCGGGCCCCGGTCGCGGTGTTCGCGGTGATCGCCGTCGTGGCCCTGGGCCAGTGGGTGATCGACGCGCGGACCGGCGCGGACGCGAGCCTGCTGATCGCGTTGTACACCGTGGCCGCGAGTTGCGACCGGCGTCGGACGGTGTACGCGCTCGTCGTGGTCGAGACGGGCATCGTGCTGGCCGTCGTGCGCTGGACCGTCGAGGGGTATCGGTTCGGCGCCTTCGTCGGACTCAGCGCGATGGCCCTGACCGCGGCGGTGCTCGGCGCCAACCTGCGCACCCGGCGGCGCTACCTGGTCGCCCTGGAGGAACGTGCCCAACGCCTGGAACGCGACCAGGAACAGCAGGCCGAGCTTGCGGTGGCGGCCGAACGCTCGCGGATCGCCCGGGAGATGCACGACATCGTCACGCACAACCTGTCGGTGATGGTGGCTCTCGCGGATGCCGCCTCGATGACGGTGCACACCAAGCCGGAACGCTCCGCCGCGGCGATGGAGCAGGTTTCCGGTACCGGTCGGCAGGCGCTCACCGAGATGCGCCGCTTCCTGGGTGTGCTGCACGAGGACGAACCCGACGCCGCCCGGCACCCGCAGCCGGACCTGGCCCGCCTCGGCGCGCTCGCCGAGCAGGTGCGCGCGGCGGGCCTGCCGACCACGCTCACCGTGCAGGGCGACACCCGCAACGTGCCGCCCGGTGCGCAGTTGGCCGTGTACCGGCTCGCCCAGGAGGCGCTGACCAACACCCTCAAGCACGCCCAGCCCGGTGCGAACGCGCGGATCCGGGTCTCCAGTTCGGCCGATCGATTGGAACTGAGCGTGATCGACGACGGCCGCCCGCGCCCGAGCGGCATGGGCGAGCGGGACGAACCGCGCGGCGGACGAGGACTCGCCGGCATGCGGGAGCGGGCCGCCGTCTACGGTGGCGATGTGGAGGCCGGGCCGCTGCCCGGGGGCGGCTGGCGAGTGTCGGCGCTGCTGCACCTGACCGATCCGGGAGGATCCTGACGTGGCCATCGACGTATTGGTGGTGGACGACCAGCCGTTGTTGCGCATGGCGTTCACGATGGTCCTGGACGCCCAGGACGACATGACCCTCGCCGGCGAGGCCGACTGCGGCGAGGAGGCGGTCCGGCTGGCCGAGCGGTTGCGCCCGGACGTGGTGCTGATGGACGTACGGATGCCCGGCATGGACGGCATCGAGGCGACCCGGCTGATCAGCGAGCGCTGCCCGGAGACCAAGGTGCTCATCCTGACCACGTTCGACCTGGACGAGTACGCCTTCGCCGGGCTGCGCGCGGGCGCCTCCGGTTTCCTGCTCAAGAACGCGCTGCCCGCCGAACTCCTGGGCGCGATCCGCTCGGTGGCGGCGGGCGATGCGGTGGTCGCGCCACGGATCACCCGCCGCCTGTTGGAGACCTTCGCGCACCGCCTGCCGCACCACGACGTCACACCCGGCGCGGAGGACCCGCGGCTCGCCCAGTTGACCGAGCGCGAACGTGGCGTGCTGATCGAGGTCGCACGCGGTCTGTCCAACGCGGAGATCGCCGCGCGCCTGCACCTGTCGGACGCCACGATCAAGACGCATGTGAGCCGGGTGCTGGCCAAACTCGGCGTCCGCGACCGGGTGCAGGCGGTCGTCGTCGCGTACGAGAGCCGCCTGGTGCAGCCGTTGTGAGCCCCGGCGCCGCGACGGGTCGGTACGTCCCGACCCGTCGCGGGCGCCGGCGGATTCCACGCCGCCGGGCCCGACCCCCGGACCGGACCCCGGACCCGGTCGGGCTCGGCGGCCCGGTTCAGTGCAGCGTGCCGCCGGTGGCCGGGGTGCGGCCCGCCTTCATCACCACGGCCAGCGCCACGCACACCACGCCGGCGGCGGCCACCGCCCAGAATCCGATCGTCCAGCCGTCGTCGGTGTACACCTGCGGGATGTCGAACGTCTGCGCGGGCGCCCCGGGTTGGGCGACGGTGGAGACCCGGTAGGTGTGCGCGGACAGGATCGCGGTCAGGATCGCCGTACCCACCGCGCTGCCGAACGACTGGGTCAGCGCCAGCATGCTCGCGCCGATGCCCTGCTGCTCCTGCGGCACCGCCTCGATCACCAGGTTGTTGGCGCAGGCGTAGTACACGCCGAACGCGAGCCCGTAGACGATGCCGATGATCAGCAGCACGCCCCACGAGCCGTGGAACATCGCGTACAGCGCCATCGACAGCGTCATCACCGCCAGACACGCGATGTACGGGCGACGCAGCCCCACCCTGGTGGCCCACTGGCCGGCCGCCGGTCCGGTGAGCATGCCCGGGATGGACTGCCACGTGGTGAGGTGCACGGCCAGCGCCATCAGGCTGAAGCCGAGCGCGTAGCCGATGTCGCCCTGGAAGATCAGCCCTTGGCGCATCGTGTCCACCGGGATGCCGGCCTTGGCGGCGAAGCCGGCGATGGTGCTCTCCTTGACCACCTTCTCGTCGATCTGGGCCATGTAGGACACGGCGTAGAACTGCACGCCGATGATCATGTTGGCGAACAGCCCGATGGCCAGCACGATGGACACCCGGGGTGCGCGCAGCAGTTTCGGATCCATGATCGGGTCGGCGGCGCGGTGCTCCCAGACGTAGAAGGCGATCAGCAGGGCGATGCCGAGGACCAGGTAGATCCAGGCGGTGAACCGGCCCCAGCCCCACTGTTGCCCGTTGCTGATGTAGATCAGGGCGAGGGCGACGCCCGCGCCGATCAATACCGAGCCGAGCCAGTCCAGCCGCTGACGCGTCCTCAGTTTCGACTCGGGGACCACGAGCCAGAAGATCGGGATCAACACGAGCATGTAGATCATCAGAAACCAGAACAGCGACCGCCAGCTCCAGTGGTCGGTCAGCCAACCGCTGAGCAGGGGCGCGGTCAGTGCGGACACGCCGAATCCGGTGGCGATCACGCCGATTGCCATCGGCACCATCCGGCGTGGCATCAGGTCGCGGATCAGTCCGGCGGCCACCGCCGCCATCGCGAACGCGACCGCCTGGAGGCCGCGGCCGACCAGGAACATCGCCCACGAGTGGGTGAGCGCACACAGGATCGAGCCGGCCAGGAACGAGACGCTGCACGCGAGCAGGATCAGCTTCTTGCCGTACAGGTCGGCGAGTTTGCCGATGATCGGCGTGGTGGCGCCGCCGACCAGGCCGAGGATGATGATCATCCAGCCGATGTTGTTGCCGGCCGACGGGAAATCCAGGCCGATCTTTTGTACGGCGGTGCCGATCATCGTGTACTGGAGCGGTACCACCTCGGAGAAGAGCACGATCACGCCGAGCACCGAGAAGATCCGGAGCTTGGAAGCGCCTTCGAGTCGGCCCGGGTCGGCGCCGTCGGTGGGTGCGGACCGGGGCGGCTGTTCCGGTGGCGGGGTGCTGTCGATGGTCTCGGTCACGCGATTACCTCCCGAACACGGCGTCGCCCGACGGCGGCGCGCTCGGTGATGGCCGGTGCGGCCTGGCGGATGGCGTACGGCATACGGATCGGAACCGGATGCTCCGCTTCCGAGTCGTTCACGTCGAGGCCGACCGGCGACTGTTCCCCGGCCGACTCGACACGTGCTGACCTGCATCTACGGCAACCAACGGGTCCACCGGAAGGCGCGCCGGGCCCGAGCCCGAGGCCGGGCGAACCCCGGTGGATCAGGCTCCGGTTCGGCGCCTGGTGCACCTTGGCACGAACCGGCCCAGCTGTGAAGCCATCATGACCAACATGGTCACAATGGCTTCGGCTACCACCCGGACGACTACACACGGTGACCCGAACCGGTACCTTTCCGACCCCGGGACGCCGCCCCGGACGCACCCGGACGCGCCCGGGCGCGGGTGAATCCCCGCGGCGCCGTGCTCGGTTGCGGTGGGATCGCCGGAACGGGTCCGGTACGGGCGGGCGTCGACGGGTGGAATCGGGCGCGGTTAGCATCGCAGGGCTGTCTCGATGCATCCGCGCGTGCGTCCTGTGGGGCGACGCCGAGCCACGGAGAACGCCATGTTGAAGACCTTCGCCGAACTCTCCACGCCGTTGGTGGCGGACGCGTGTGTGCGACACGGTGTGCCGCTTCGGGTCGCCCCGCCGGGGATCGGCGCCGTGGTGCCCGGGCAGCGCATCGCCGGTCGGGTGTTGCCGGTTCGGCACTACGGCAGCGTGGACGTGTTCCTGGAGGCGTTCGGTGCGGCCGAGCCGGACGACGTGTTGGTGATCGACAACGGCGGCCGTACCGACGAGGCGTGCATCGGCGACCTGGCCGTCCTGGAGGCCGAGGCGGCGGGGGTGGCGGCGCTGGTGGTGTGGGGGCTGCACCGCGATACACCGGAACTGGTGGAGATCGGCCTGCCGGTGTTCAGCTACGGCAGCTACCCGCCCGGCCCGACGCGGTTGGACGAGCGCGAGCCCGAGGCGCTGACCACCGCCCGGTTCGGGCCGCACCTACTGAGCACCGACGACCTGGTCTTCGGCGACGCGGACGGCGTGTTGTTCCTGGCCGCCGATCGGGCCGACGAGGTGCTCGCGACGGCCCACCGCATCCGCGACACCGAGCGCGAACAGGCCCGCCGGATCCGGGCCGGCGAGACGCTGCGCCGACAGACCACCTTCGACGACTACCTGGCCCGTCGCGCGACCGACCCGACGTACACGTTCCGCCGCCACCTGCGCAGCACCGGCGGCGCGATCGAGGAGTAGCCCGCCGGCGGCCGAACGGTTGCCGAGCACGGCGACCGGGCCGCCGACCGGCCCCGGCGCAGCCGACCGCCGACCGCGCGTCGCCCGACCCGCCGTGCCGGGGTCAGGGCGCGGGAGGGTGCTTCGGCGGCTCGGGGGCGCGCGCGAGCGCCAGGACCAGGGCGTCGTCGGCGAGCCGCAGCAGGCCGACGTGCCGCAACAGGTCGTCGCCCAACCGTTCCACCGCCACGACCGGGTCGGCGACGGCCGGACGCGCCTCGCAGAACAGTGCCCGGATCCGGTCGACCAGCGGATAGTGCCGGCCGGCCACATCCCGCGCGTCCGCGAACCCGTCGGTCATCAACAGCAGCAGATCGCCCTCGTGAAACGGCACCACCCAGGGGCGCGGCGGCGCCGGATCCAGGTCGCCCAGACCCAACGGCACGCCGGGATCGGGAGGTTCGAGCACGTGCACGGCGCCGTCCGCCCGGATCGCCACCGGCTCCTCGTGCCCGCGATGGGTGAAGGCCACGTGTTCGGGGCGGACTTCGACCAGGAGCGCGGTGACGAACCGGTCCGCGGGCGCGTTCCGGCTCACGCTGGTGTCGATGCGGTGCGCCACGGTGCTCAGTTCGGGTTCGTCGTACGCGGCCTCGCGAAACGCGCCGATCGTGATCGCGGCCGTGCGGACCGCGCCCAGGCCCTTGCCGAGCACGTCGCCGATGATCAGCCGCACCCCGAACGGCGTGTCCAGCGCGATGTAGAGATCACCGCCGAGTTCGGCCTCCTCGGCCACCGCGAAGTAGCGCACCGCCAGGCGCAGACCGCCCAGTTTGTCGCTCGGCGGCAGCAGGATCGCCCGCTGCGCGGCGACGGCCACCTCGGAGACGGCCACCAGGGCCCGTTCGCGACGGATGCGGGCGGCGGACAGGTACATGGCCAGCGCGGTCGCCATGACGTACATCCAGGTACTGACCTGGAAGAGGTCGTCGTACGCGGGGCCCAGGTAGCCGTCCCGCGAGGCCAGCCAGTAGCGCAGCGGCAGCGAGATGCCGCCGATGACGAGGATCGCCGGGGGAGGCGCGGTGGCGGCGGCCAGGGTCGGCGCCAGGAGCAGGAACGGGTAGTAGACCGCCGAGGATCCGGTCGCCAGATCCACTGCCGTGACGACGACGAGGATGCCCACGGGCAGCCCGACCTGCCGGACCAGCGACCGGGTCGCCGCCCCGACCCCACGCTGCGGTGCCAGGTTGCTCATTGTTGCGTCCATGATCGTGGGGAAGGCGGCGACGCGTCGGTTCGCGGCACCCGCCGAACAGGTGAAGCCGCCCGAACACCCGCCGGGCGGCGCGGAGCCGCCGGCCCCCGGGGTACCGATCGCCGTGCCCGGGGTCGCCCCGTCGGCGCGAGGTGCGTCCTCCGGGCGGAACGACCGGGCCGCCGGGGTGTTCGTCGGTGGGCGACTACCCGGGCTGGGGTGCGCTCCGGATGATCGCGAAGGGGGCGCCGAAGGGGTCGGCCAACCAGCCGAGGCGGCCGACCTCCGGGACGTCGGCGGCGGGCATGAGCACCGAGCCGCCGTGGCCCTGGGCCCGCTGCACGACGTCGTCGGGGTCGGCAACCTCGAAGTACGCGATCCAGTGCGGCTCCTGGCCGTTCGGGTCCGGCACGATGCCGCCGAAGGAGGCCTCCTGGGGGTCGCCCTCGGCCGTGGACAACACGGTGTAGGTCATCCCGGGCATCTGGAACTCCTGCGAACGCCAACCGAACAGCCCGCCGTAGAAGGTGAGCGCCGTGTCCAGTTCCACGCCGTGCAGCTCGACCCAGGCCAGTGAGGTGGGCTCGCCCAGCAGCTCCGAGCCCCGGAAGGTACCTGGCTGCCAGACGGCGAAATCGGCGCCGGCCGGGTCGGTCAGCGGGGACATCCGACCCATCTCCATGACATCGAACGGCTCCACCCGAACCGTGCCGCCGCTGTTCTTGACGGCCGCGGCGGTCGCGTCGGCGTCGGGAGTCTCGAAGTACACCGTCCAGGCGGACGAGGCGCCCTCCTCGGTGAGCGGACCGAGCCCGGCGATGGTCTTGCCCTCCTGTTGGAAGAGCCCGTAGCCGCCGGCGTCGGGCCCGGCGGATCGGAAGTCCCATTCGAAGACGGCACGGTAGAACTCGGCCGCCGCGGCGGTGTCGGGGCTGCCGAGGTCCAGCCAGTTCGGCGAACCCTTCACAAAGTCGGTGCTGAGCACGTCGCTCCTTCGCCGGGTCGATTCCGACCCGAATGACATAAGTCGTTCTGACTTGTCCAGTCTGACTCCGGGAACCGACGCCGGGCCGGCAAGAGCGCGGCGCCGGCCCGGGGTGTCGTCGTTCCTGCGCCGTACGGGTGACCCGCGCGCTCAAAGCGGCGCCAGGCCCCCGGGCGTCGGTTGCCCCGGGCGTCGCGCTCAGGGGATGACGGTGACCGGCCAACGGGCCGAGCGGACCAGGCGGATCGCGAGCGAGCCGATCAGCCGGTGGCCGAAGCGTTCGGAGGCGCCGACCACGACCGCGTCGGCGCGCACCTCGTCGGCCACCTTGGCGATCTCGTGCGCGACATCGCCGCGCGCCTCGACGAAGCGGTGTCGTACCCGCACCTCGTCGGCCCGGCGGCCGATGTAGCTCGCGATGTCGCGCACCGCGTCCTCGTGCGCCTGCTCCATCACCTCGGCGCCCTCGGGCGTGGTGGCGGCGAGCCCGAGGGGAGCGCGGACGTACACCACGACCAACTCCGCGCCGCCGCGCCGGGCCTGGCCCAGGGCGTAGTCGGCGGCGCGGAGCGAGGTCCGGGAGCCGTCGACGCCGACCAGTACGGCCCGTGGCCCGTCCGTACCGAGTTCGAACGTCGGCGGCGGGGCGGGGCTGGTCACGAGGGCTCCTCGGGAAGTGCGGCGGGTCGCTCGATGGGCTGGTGCCGCGCCCGGCGACGGGGTGAACGTCGCCGGGCGCGGCACTAGTCGGAGTCGGCGGCCTTGCGGTGTTCGACCACCGAGTCCGGGCCCGGCGACATGATCGATTCGTGTCCGTCGGCGGCGCGTACCCGATACGGCGGAGTGCCGTCGGGGCCGAGGACCTCGATGATCTCCACGAAGTGGTCCTGTCGGCCGACGACTCGGCCGTGGATGAGAAGGCGATCGCCCTTGGTGGCGTGCATGCGGCCTGGCTCCTCTGGGTGGATGGCGTGCAACGAGACCCCGAGCATTCGAATGGTAACAGGATGATCACTTTGGGTGAGCGGGGTGAGCGGGGTGAGCGGGGTGGAGCTTGGGCCGACCCGGTGGCCGACGGCCGGGGCCTGTGTCGGGCCGAGCGAGCCCGGGAGGGAGGGGGTCAGTGCGCCGCCGGGGCGGGGACGCGGCTCGGGGCGGGGGAGACGGTCGTGAGCGTGGTTGCCGGGGCCGCGGGGCGCTCACGGAGCAGCAGGGCGGCGGCCAGGGCGACCAGGACGGCGGTGAGGCCGTGGATGCCGAGGGCCTTGGCGGTCGAGCCCTCGTTGCTCAGCACGATCACCATGTCGCCGGCAGGGATGAAGGACATGGCGAGCAGCGCCCAACCCAGTGCCCGCCGGTGGCCGGTCAGCAGGAGTGCGAAGAGGATCAGCCCGCTGCCCAGATCCCGTACGCCCTTGACCGCCAGGAATGCGGTGCCCTCGTGCTCCGGCCAACTCGGCAGGCCGAACCCGGACGCGGTCGACTGCGGGGCGACCAGGTAGGCGATGCCGATGTACATGATGAACAGGCCGCCGAGTGCGGCCAGGGTGGTGGTGAGGTTCCTGATGTTCATGGTGGTCTCCCCGTGAGGCGATGCTCCGGTCGGGCGGTTCGTGAGCGAACCGTCGGTCCGGGAGGCGGTCTTGGTCGTCCTGGAAGAACTCTCGCCGGGGAGTCCTGGAAGTCTCATGGAAGCGACTTGGAGCCCGGTCCGCTCCGGCCCGGCGGGTTGACCGGAGAAGTGATTAGGGACCATACTAAATGTTGTGGAACATGAACCGATGCCTGAGGACACCCCCACGCTCGACCAGGCGGCGTACCAGATCCGGCGCTACGGGCTCGATGTCGACCCACAGGCCGTATTGGTCGCGGTGCGTCTGATGGCGGCCGGGGCGCGGCTCGGCCAGGCGGTCGAGGTGCACTTCTCCCGGTTCGGTCTGTCCGCCGGGCGCTACCGGCTGCTGGCCGCGTTGGAGGATGCCGACGGGGAGATGTCCCCTTCGGGGCTGGCGGACGTTCTCGGGGTGTCCCGGGCCACCGTGACGGGACTGATCGGCGGTTTGGAGCGGGAGGGTCTGGTGCTTCGCCGACCGTCCGCCGAGGACGGCCGCTCGGCCGTGGTGGTGCTGACCGCCCGGGGGGCGCGCCGGATGCGCGAGTTGGCCCCGGAGCACTTCGGTCGATTGCAGGAGATGGTGGGCGCGCTCGATCCGGAGGAGCGCACCGTTTTCCTGGACCTGCTCGGTCGGCTCGTCCGTGGGATCCCGGCGTTGACGCGCGAGCGTTCGGCGCCCGAGGAGTAGTTCCGCACGATCCGTTTTGGTCGCCGCCCCCTCGGCGGCACGTCGCGTCCGCGCGGGGTGTCGCCGGGGCGGCATTTGCTTGACCATATAATTAGGGAGCTAACTACATGACAGAAATGGAGGCCGGAAACCACATGGGACAAGGCCGTTCGTCCGCCGGGGGCTCCGGCCCACCGGCGTTCACGCTGTGGCGGGAGGTGCTCGTGGCGTACCTGGCTCCCGCACTCATGGCCGGCGCCGGCGGAGTGGCCACCGGGCAACCGGATCTGGTCGTCGCGGCCTGCACCTCGATCGCGGGCACCTCGGCGCTCGTGGCAGCGCTGGTCGGCGGCCGGCTGCGCCGGGCCGGTGCTCGGCGCACCTGGCTGACCTCGACGCCGCGTGTGGTCCCGACCCTGGTCCTGGCGACCTGGATCACCGCGCCGGCGGCCCTGATCGGCTGGTTCGTCGCCGGCCACGTCCCCGAGAGCATCATCCCGCACCACGGCCCGTGGCCCGCCCGCCTCCGCCTGGACCTGCCGCTCTCGGCGGCCCTGGCCGCCACCATCGTCACGTGGCGCTGGCGCGGGGCGATGCGGGGGCGACGACCGGCCGCATAGGCCGTCATGGCCACACAGTCCGGATCGGCCGAGTGGCCGGATCCGACCCCAGCACCACTCACCGGAAAGACAGGACCCACATGATCGTCGTCATGGGCGCCACCGGCGCCACCGGAAGTGCCCTCCTGCACCGCCTCGTCACCCTGGGCATCCCGAGCCGGGCGCTCGGCCGCGACCCTGAACGGTTGCGGGCAGGCCTGGACGACGCGTCGCGTCGCCTGGTCGACGTCCGGGCCGCCGACGCGGACGACCCGTCGTCGCTGCACGCCGCCTTCCAAGGCGCGCACCAATTGTTCCTCACGATGGCCAACAGCCCCGCGCAGCAGGAACAGGAGCGGTGCGCCATCCGGGTGGCCGCAGCCGTCGGCATCGAGCACATCGTCAAACTCTCCGCCCCGGCCGCCACGGCGGACTCCCCGGTTGCGATCTCCCGATGGCACCACGCCATCGAGGAGACCCTCCGCCAGAGCGGTGTGCCGCACACGGTGCTGCGCCCGTACGCGTTCATGCAGAAGTTGTCGACGCTCGCGCCGATGGTCGCGGCGCAGAGCGTCGTGCACGGGACGATGGGGGACGCGGTCTGCAACTACGTCGACTGTCGCGACATCGGCGACGTGGCCGCCGAGGTGCTGATCCGACCGGAACTTCGCGGGCGTACGTACACGCTCACCGGGAGCCGAACCTTCAGCCACCCGCAACTGGTCGAGCTGCTGGGGCGCCTCCTCGGCCGGCCGATCCGCTACGTCGACCTGTCACCCGAGGCAATGCGGCACAACCTGATCGAACGCGGCGGCCTGCCGGACTGGCTCGCCGCCCACGTGGTGGAGATACGGCAACTGGCGGTGAACCGGCCGGAGGAGCCCACCGACACGGTCGCGCGCCTGCTCGGCAGGCCGCCCCGCACCTTGGCGGCCTACCTCGACGAGAACATCGGGCTTTTTCGCTGAGCGGGGTGTGTCGGGGTGCGGGACACCGCAACCGCACCGGCTGCGCGCGCCCGACTCGACCTCGCCCTGCTCGCTCATGCGAGCCGGCCCGGTGGCAGGGTGTACAGGGTTCCGACGCCCACCATCGAGACCGTGCCGTCGACGGTGACCCGCTCCACGTGCGGGGGAGAGCCGTGCGCGGTGATCCGCAGGATGCTGGGACGACCGACGAACCGGCCTTGGGCGAGATCGAAACTTCGAGGTCCGACGGGATCGGTTATGCGGAAGGATCGATCGTGATCGCGCGGACCGGGCACATCGAGGCGGCGGTGCGCACGTGTGCGGCGTACGCGTCCGAGGGGTTCGCGTCGTGGACCAGGTAGTCGTCCTCGTCGAAGGAGAAGACGTCGGGCGCGGCGAAGACGCACTGGCCGTGGCTCTGGCACAGGTTCATGTCCACGGTGATGTGCATACGGCAACTCCTTTGGCAAGTGCGATGGTTCAGGAGACGGGCGGGTTGAAGCGGGAGTAGTTCGGCGCACTCCAGCGCAGGGGGACGGCGTCGGCGATCTCCACCACGCCGGTGACGGTGAACTCGACCAGGCGCTGGGCGCCGGGCACCCGGGCTGTCTCGTCCGCGTCCCAGAGGGTGCGGGCCGCGCCGGTCAGGTGCAGGGTCGAGCCGGTGTCCCAGCCGGGCACCAACAACCCTGCGGCCGGGTGCAGTTCGAGGTTTCCCAGGGTGAGGAACATGGCGTTGCCGAGGTAGTCCGGCCAGCGCAGCACGCTCGGGGACAACACCTGGACGAAGCCCGGATTGCCTCCCCGGTGCGATGCGTCGGTATTGCCCGACTCGTCCGAACTGGCCACGAAGAACGTGTCGGTGGCCCGCAGGGTCCGCTGTTGCGCCGGCGTCAGGGCGGTGCCCCGGGTGACGTGCCGGGTGCCTCCCGGTGCCGGGGCGGACCCCGAGTCGGAGAGGAAGCGGAATTCGCGTTTCTGGATGTACTTGGGGCAGTTGGAGATCACCTGGTCGAGGTCGACGCGCAGGCCGCCGGTCGTCGGCGTGGAGCGGCCGTTGATCCGCATCCTGCGTCGCGAGGTGGGCTCGATGGCGATCATGCCGACCGTGGCCGGTCCGGCGAGGACTTCGGCGAGCGGGTCCTCGGCGAGCGGCAGTGCGTCGACGAGGAGGGTACGCGGGTCGGGAACCCGCAGGAAGCCGGGGTCGCCGACCAGTTGCGAGGACCAGATCCGGCCGGCGGCGTCGGTGCCGCCGACGATGATCATGGGTTGCTCGGTGAGGAATGCCGCGGCAACCGGTGGGATGGACTCCCCGATGCCGCCGAGTGCGAACGACGCCTGACGGGTCAGGTCGGCACGGTCCTGCACCGCGCGTTCTCCGCGGTGATATCGGGTTGCCACGGCATTCCCTCCGAAGGTGGTCGTGCGGGTCACGCCGACGGGGCCAGCGCCTCGTGGGTGTGGGTCGGGGTCGGAATCACGGATCGGGAGCGTGCGGGGAACGGGATGTCGACCCGGGTCCCCGCAGGACGGGGCTTGGAAGAAGCCGCAGGTCGGGTCTAGAAGAAGCCGCAGGTCGGGGCACCGGCGGTGGGCGCGTCCGCGGGGTCGGCGCCGGAGGGGGCGTAGATCTCCAGGCGGATGCCGTCGGGGTCGGTGAAGAAGATCCCGCCGGAGGTCCCGTGCTCGCCGTGCGGCACCACTCCCTCGTAGCCGAAGCGCGCGTCGAGCCCACGCAGGACCTGCTCGGCGGCCTTGACCTCGTCGATGGTCTCCACCTGGAAGGACAGGTGGTGCAGGCCCGGGCGATCGACCGGGAAACCGCCCTCGCTCTGCTGCCACAGGGTGACCAGGAGCCTGCCGTCCCGGCCGAGGAAGGCGAACCGGCGGTTCGCCTCGTTGCCCTCGGCCATCACCTCGAATCCGAATACGGCCCGGTAGAAGGCCGCGGAGCGGTCCAGATCGGTCACGTTCAGTCCGACGTGGCCGGTCTGAAGTGTCTTGAGGTTGCTCATCGTTGCTCCTGGGTGCCGGGTGCTGGGCGGGCTGATCGAAACGGCGGGGGTACACGCGGCGTGGGCGCATGCCGGTGGCTGGGAAGCCGGTGCGTCCCCCGCTTGGTCTAATGATTACACACATGAGTAGCCATTAGAAAGTGGGCGTCGTCCGCATGCGTGATCCGGGTCCGGAAACGGCTCCGCCCCGGACGGCGGGGCCGTCCGGGGCGGGCTGTTCGTCGTCGGGTGGGCTCAGCGGCCCAGCTGGGTGTAGGTCTTGAACGTGTACAGGCCGTCCAGGGTCACCGAGTTCGAGCCGGCGGGCGAGGGCAGCGCGTTGCGGTGGTTGAGGACGGTGCCGAGCGGGCCGCAGTTCGTGGCGGCGGGGATCGCGACGGTGTTGTCCCACAAGGTGCCCTTGAGGACGGGCGGGTCCTTGGACACCCATTCGTTGGGACCCTTGCGCATCATGGTCAGCCGGATCGGGTGCTCTTCGGTGCCGATCGAACACCCCTGCGGCAGCAGGGGACCGCTCAGCGCGAGGGTCACATCCAGGCCGCCGGCGGCGGTGCCGTGGGAGAGGAAGTCGAACCAACCGCCGTACCTCGTCTCGACGTTCACCCCCAACACCGGTGCCCGCTCGGGCAGTCCGGGGACGCCGAGCAGGCCGCCGGTCGCCGGGCTCGGCGTGGCGTGCATCGCGCCGAACACCTGTCCGGTCGAGCCGTCGGGCAGTGGGCCCTCGGCATGGGTGATGGTCATCGGGCGGAGCGGGACGGTGAGTCCGCCGAGTCGCATCTCACCGGTGGCGACGTGCACTTCGCAGCGCCACTTGTCCGGGTCCGCGTCGGCCGGCAGCGCGGGGCAGTCGGTGAAGTCGAAGTCGGGTAGTGGTGCGGCGGCTGGGGCCGAGGCGGTGCGGGCTGTCGGCGGACCGTCCGCCAGGGCCGGTGCGGTGCACAGTCCCACGGCGCCGAGCGCGAGGCCGGCGCATGCGGCGGCCCTGGCCAACTTGCGGTTTCTGCTGCGGTCCACGGTGATCGTCCCTTGCCTCGGGTGGATGACTGACTCCCCCCGAAGGTAGGGAAGTTCGCCTGCGGGCAGTATCCGGCGACCCCCAGGCCCGGCGCTGGTGCAGGCCCCCGCCCCGATGTGGTGCCTGCCGGCGCGGCGAGCAGGGCGGGCAGGGGTGGATCGGTGCGTGGGTCAGGCCAGTTGCTTGTAGTAGAAGCTGCAATCCCGCAGCGCGCCGGCCGGGTCGGCCGCGTAGTGCGGGACCACGCCGTAGCGGGTCCAGCCGGCCGCGCGGTAGAGGTGGTCCGCCGTACTCTCGGTCTCGGTGTCGAGCAGCAGAAGGGTGGCGCCCGCTCGGGCGGCGGCCCGTTCGGCGGTCGTGAGCAGGGCCCGGCCCAGGCCGCGACCGCGCGCGTCGCGGTGCACCATGAGCTTGACCACCTCGGCGCGGTGCCGGCCGTTGGGCTTGCGCTCCAGGGCCAGACTCACGGTGCCCGCGACGCCGTCGGCGCCGCGGGCGATCCACACGTGCAGGCTGCCGTCGGCGACGGCCGACTCCCGTTCGTGCCACCACCTCGCCGCCTCGGTCGCGTCGAACGGCGCCACGAAGCCGAGCGAGGAGCCGTCGGCCACGACGTCCGCAAGGAGGCCGGCCAGGCCCGGCACGCTGCTTCGGAAGTCTTCGGCGGTCAGCCGGGTGACGGTGTGCATCGAGGTCTCCATCACGGCAGCACGATCAGCAGGGCGTAGCGGACCGGATCCGGGCCGGGGCAGCGCAGGCGCGAGCGGCCCCACAGTCGAAGGCGCAGACAGTCCCCGGCGCGCACCTCGTGCACGCGACCGTCCGCGGTCATCTCCAGGACGCCCTCCAGCACCCAGATGTGCTGCTCCAGCCCCGGCACGGGCGGCCCGTCGTAGGAGATGTCCGCACCGGCCCGCAGGACACCCTCGACCACCTCGCCGCGCAGTCCCGGGTGCGGCGGCGACACCGAGCGCCGGGTGAAGCCCGAGGCGCGGTCCACCCACACCTCCTGCCGGTCGGCCCGTACCAACTGCGAGGGCTCCGACTCCACTTCGGCGAGCAACTGCGACATCGTCCGTCCGTACACCGCGCACAGCCGGCCGAGCAGGGCCGCCGTCGGGCTGATCTCGCCGCGCTCCAACCGGGACAGCGTGGATCGACTCACATCCGCGCGGTGTGCCAACTCGTCCAACGACCACCCGTGCTCCGCCCGAAGCCCGGCCAGCCGTCCGGCCAACCGAGCCTCCACCTCCTCGGGAGTGCCGCCGCCGGGCGCCGCCTCGGCGTGGGCACCCGGGCTTCTCGGATCAGAGGTGTTTCTCATATCAGGGAGGATATCCCGAATCCGAGACACGGCGGAAGGGGGGCGCAGCGGAGTGCCCGGGCTCACCCCGTGCCCCGCGCTCTCACGCCGGATGCGCGGTCAGCGCCCTCGGTGTCGGCCCCGGGCCGCGGGCACCGAAGCCGGGGCGGGCCTGCCCCGCGCGGGCTTGCCGTGGTCGGCCGCGGCCAGGATCGCCGCCAGGCCGGTGGTCACCGGGACCGAGGCGACCAGGCCGATGCTGCCCACCAGGGTGCGGGCGATCTCCTCGGCGACGATCTCGCTGGTGGCCACGTCCAGGACGTCCCGACGGGCGATGGAGAACAGCAACATCAGCGGCAACGCCGCGCCCGCGTAGGCCAGGACGAGGGTGTTGACCGTGGATGCGATGTGGTCGCGGCCGATCCGGATGCCGGCCCGGTAGAGCCGACGGGCCGTCATGGTCGGGTCGGCCTGCTTGAGTTCCCACACCGCCGAGGTCTGGGTGACGGTCACGTCGTCGAGCACGCCCAGCGATCCGATGATGAACCCGGCCAACAACAGGCCGTGCAACTCGATGTCCGGATACAGCGCGTGGACCAGGCCGGTCTCGTCGGAGGTGTTGCCGGTCAGGTGCGCCCACCCGATGAACAGCGACCCGAGCACGCCGATCAGGGACAACGACACGAGCGTGCCGACCACCGCGACCGAGGTACGTGCGGACGGGCCGTGGCACAGGTACAGCGCCACGAACATGATCGCGCTGCCGCCCACGACCGCGACCAGGAGCGGATCGGAACCCTGCAGGATGGCGGGCAGGATGAAGAACGACAACACCGCGAAGCTGATCGCGAGCGCGATCAGTGCGGTCAGTCCGCGCAGTCGACCCACCACGATCACCGCGACCGCGAACAGGCCCGCGAGCAGCAACATTGGCGGGCCGCGCCGGACGTCGATCACCGAATACCGCAGGTCCTCCGGGGCACCGGGGGAGTACGCGAGCACGACTCCCTGGCCGACCGAGAATCGGCGCAGTTCACCGGGACGGACCAGCTGGGAGATCCGCCGGCCCTTGTCCGCGCCGGAGGTGACCTCGATCGTGGCCCGGTGGCACTCGGCGGGCGCCGCCGCGGAGCCCGGTGTGCCGGGTGCGCCGGAGGCGCCGAGCGAGGGCGGCGGCCAGGGGATACCGCCGGGGTGGTCGGGCGGGGCGGTGCTGCCGGGTTGCCCGTCCGCACCGGAGGTCCCGTTGCCGCCGGGTGGGCCGCCGGCGTCGGCCGGGCCGCCGAAGACCTCGGCGTCCGCCTGCGCGCAGGGCAACTCCTCGACCCGGGTGACCCGTCCGTCCCGGGTCTCCTGGTCGAAGCCGACTCCGGTACGCGGGTGCGCCGGGGTGCCGCCCGGCCACAGCACCACCAGGCCCACCACCACGGCCGCCGCGAACGGGATCAGGACGGCGGCCACCAGGCGCCGCAGCCGGGCCGACGCGGGCGACGGCGGCCCGTGCGCGTGGCCGTGACCGGGTACGTGGCCGCCATGGCCGGCCGCGTGGTGTGCGTGGCCCGGCGCGGGATCGGATGTACCGGGGACCTCGTCCGTAGCGCCCTGATCCGCCCGTGTCCTGCCCATGGCCCAGCCCCTCCCGATCCGGTCGACGCGTTCCGGCGGACCTCGGCGGAAGCGTATCGGGCCGAGGCCCCCGCCCCGCGGGCGCTCACGGGGATCGGCGCGCGCCGGAGGTTCGCGGCACCCGCGCAAGCAACTTGCGGTGGATCGCCCTCGGGGCGCAAGATTCTTGCCTGCCGGTCCGGTTCATGGCCTGGCGTTTTGCGTGGCAGCGCCGAAGAGTGGAGCGTCGAGCATGGCCGAGATCGACAGCATCGACCACACCATCCTGCGCATGCTGCGCGAGGACGGACGGCGGACCTTCTCCGAGATGGCGGGCCAGATCGGCCTGTCCGTCGCGGCGGTCAAGCGTCGGGTGGACCGCATGCGCGAGGAGGGCGTGATCACCGGCTTCACCGTCCAGATCGACCACGCCAAACTGGGCTGGGGCGTCGAGGCGTTCACCGAACTGCGCTACCCGGGCAGCATGCCGGTCGGCGAGATCGTGCGCACCGCATCGGACACGCCCGAGGTACAGGCGGTCTACACGATCGCGGGCGACCCCGACGCGCTGATCCACGTCCGCGTCCGCGACATCACCCATCTGCAACAGGTGATCGACCACCTCCGCCGCAACGGCAACGTCACCGGCACCAAAACCCTCATGGTCCTGGGCTCCTGGACCAAGGAGAGCTGACCCGCCGGCCCGCGCCTTCGCCGCCGCCCCGGCACGACGTCGCGGCCGGCAAATTCGCTTGAGGCGGTGCCTAGGGTTTGCGTATGAGTGAACGTACCTTTCGGATCACCGTCCGGGGCGCCTTCGACGGCCTGAGTGACGAGCAGCGGGCGGCGTTGGCGGCCGAGGCGGCCGAGCACGACGTCCTGCGGGCCGCCTTCACGGCGGAAGGGCACCTGACCTACGACGTGGCCGCGCGGCCCTTCTTCACCTTTCGTTTCCTGGACTCCGGGGAGGCGGAGGAGGACATCGTGCCGGCGACCGCCCGGGCGGTCGCCGGAGCCGAGGCGTGGCTGACCGAGCGGGGCTACGGCTACAAGAACCTCAAGGCCCAGGCCGAGGACCTCTCCCAGGCGGCCCTGTCCAAGCGCCAACGGCGGGCCCGCGCGGCCGGCTAGGGTCCGTCTTCGTCCCGCGCCGTGGTGCTCGGCGCGGGACCTAGGGTCGGCCCCCACCGGTCGCATCGTCGGCGGTGCGCGGCGCGAAGGCGAACGAGTCCCGGACGGCCCAGTCGCCGTCGTCGTCGCAGACCACCAGGTCGAGTCGGTCGACCCGGGTGGGCAGCGGCAGACGGCCCGTCACCTCCTGTGCCAGGGCCCGCAGTTCGTCGGGGCCCTGGCCCAGCGCGACGGTCAGGTGCGGACCGACGTCGTCGGCGTCGTCCAGATATGCGCCGCCGTAGGGGAGGTAGTCCGGCCAGCGGCCGGTCACCGCCTCGATCAGGCGCAGCACCGGCTCGGCCGGATCGGGTGCCAGCCACAACCCCCGATGGAATTGGCCGACCCGGTTGAAGACCAGGTCCAGCGCGGGCTGCGCGGCGGCGATGTCGGCGAGCGCCGCGAGGTCCGCGGGGCCGATGTCCGCGGGCGGGAGCCACGGGTAGAGCACGGTGACATGCGCGGGGATCCCGTCGGCGGTGCGCGGGTCGTAGCGTTCGCGCCAGGGCTCGACGACCTGTTCGACGTCGGGGACCAGCAATACCAGGGCACTCGCCGCGTTCCGTTCGGCCATTCCCGCAGTGTACGGTCCGTCACCGGGTATACCGGCCGATCGTCGGAACGCCGCCGGAGTGTTTCGACCGCCGGGGCGGGGCGAGGTGTTCGGGTGGGTTCGAGGCGCCCGTTCCGGGGGCACTCGTCCGGGCATGGCTGTGTTGAGAACCTTCGCGCGTCCCATGCTCGCCTCGATCTACGTGCTCCAGGGCTACGACGCCGTGGTGCGTCCGGACCGGGTGGTGCCCGCCGCGGAACCCGTGGTGCGCCGTATCGCCGCATGGGTGCCGGTGGTGCCGGCCGATATTCGCACGGCGGTACGGCTGAACGGCGGCGTGCAGTTGGTTGCCGGCACGCTGCTCGCGCTCGGCCGGGTGCCGCGTCTGTCCGCGCTCGCGCTCGCGGTCACGCTGGTGCCGACCACGCTCGCCGGGCATCGGTTCTGGGGGGCCGAGACCGAGCAGGAACGTGCCGGGCAGCGCATTCACTTCCTCAAGAACGTGTCGATGTTCGGTGGTCTGCTGATCGCCGCCGCGGACACCGGCGGCAAACCCTCCCTCGCCTGGCGCACCCGCCACGGGGCACACGCGCTGCGCCACGACTCGACCCTGGCGCGCCGAACCGCCGAGGCGACCACTGCCTCGACCGGCGCGGCCCACCGGCTTGCCGACCTGGTGCCCGGCCACTGACCCGGGGCGCCCGCACCCCCGGCGGGTCGGCGGCGCACCGCGCGGATGCCTCCGCGGCGTCGCCGGGAACCGATACCGGCCGGCGACCATCGAAGCGGCGTGACTTCGACGGATGACGGGGACGTCCCCGAAACGCAAGGCGCCAGGGACGACGGGGGCGTGCCCGCAGCGGAACGCGCCGGCGATGACGGGGAGGTGCCTGTGACCGCACGCGCCATCGAGCCGGTCCTGCCGGGTCGGGCAGGCGGAGCAGGTGACCCGGGCCGGCGCCGCCGGGTCGTGGTCCGGGCCGTGCTCGCCGCCGGGACGCCGGTTGTGCTCGCCGCGGCGGTGCTGTGTGCCTGGCAGCCGTGGACCGACGACGTGGACCGAGCGCACGCGGGGCCGACCCTGGCTCCGGCGAGCCGGGCCTATCCGGTGCTTCCGGACCCCTTCGGCGACCGCTACGACGCCGGGCTGTCCGCCCGGCTGATCCGACAGCGGCAGGCGTTCCGGCAGAGCGTGGCCGATGTGCTGCAACGACATCTGCCGCCGGGAGCGGCGGTGGCCGTCAGCGAACTCTCGTTCGGCGACTACCGGGTCACCGTCGGGGGCAAGGAGTACCGGGTCGTGTTGTACATCGACCCGAGCCGGACGGGCGGACGACTGCCGGAGGGAGCGGTCCCGATGGCCGGCGAACTCGGCCCGCGGCTCGGCGCGGACACGTACGACCCCGGGTGCAAGCCTCCGGCCGCCCGACCCGCCGGCTCCGGCTGCGTCGACGGGGCGCTGCCCGACGGTGAGTTCGCCGCCGTCCACTTTCCCGAACGGACCGACCTCCCGGTCGCCGACCCGGGAAAGGGCGGCCCGTTCTCGTCCTTCCGGTATCGGAACGGCACGGTCGCCCTCGGGATCCTCGCGCACGAACCGTCCCGCACGGTCGCTCCGATCACCGGCGAGCAGTGGCTCGGGCTGGTGACCGACCCGTCCTTCGTCGAACTCGTCGACTACTGGCGCGCGCATCCCGAGCTGAAGGGTCACGGGTGGTAGTGACGGGCCGAGACGGGGCGCCCGGTTGCCGAGCAGCCCCGTCCCGTCCTGTCCTGTCCCTGCGCTTGCCCCTGCCCGTCGTGCTCGACCGGCACCGGTCGACGCGGGCGGTCCCGGAGTCCGCGCTTCCGCGCCTCGCGGCCTCGCGGCGCCGGTGCCGCCGTCAGAGCAGTGCGCGGGCGTCGCCGGCGATCAACCGGGCGCGATCCGCCGGGATGGTGCGCCCGGCCTGGTTGTCCGCCCACCGGGCGAGGGCGTCGTACTGGTCGTGGGCGAGCATGGTGGTGAGCGTGGCGATCGCGTTGTGGTCCGCGGCGGAGGTCAGGATCAGGTGCGCCAGGCCGGTCCTGGACGCGGTGAGCGTGAAGCCGGCCTCGACCGCCGTGCTGCCGCCCGGGCCCTTGGCCTCGGCGCGCAGCGTGTGCGAGCCGAGCGGCAGCGTGCCGGAGTCGATCGGCACACCGGGCGGCAACTCCCGTCCGTCCAGGGTGAGTCGGACCGTCTCGGCGCCTGTGGTGTGCAGCGCGGGCACCGGGTTGCTCGCGCGCTCCACCCGGGCGCCGGGCGCGGGCGCGAGTACCTTGACCGTCGGTGCGGCGGGCGACACGGGCGGGCCGATCTGTCGCCACGCGGCGATCCAGCCGGCCAGTTCGGCGGGGCGGTTGGTGATGAACGCGTCCACGCCGCCCGCGTCCAGGGTCTTCCAGCCGGCCGCGTCGTCCACCGTCCACGCCATCACGGCGACGCCGGCCCGATGCAGGTCGGCGACCAGGCCGGGGCGGGTGGCCAGGGCGGCGGCCGAGGGGTTGTAGGCCCTGAGGTCGAGCTGCCGGGCGAGGGCGACCGGGTCCGCGTCCAGCGTGCTGCGGAGCAGGCCGAGCGGAAGGTCGGGCGCCACCTCGTGGGTGAACACGAGCGCGTCGACCTCGAAGCTCTGGACGAAGACCCGTCCGCTCATCCCGGTGTCCCGGATGTCCTTGACGATCCGGGCGACCTCGTCCCTGGTGTGCCTGCCCTTGATCTCCAGGAGCAGGTTGCCGCCGCGCGTGCGCAGGTCGTCGAGTTGGGCGCGCAACGTCGGCACCCGGGCCCCGGCGTGCAGCGGGGAGAACCACGAACCGGCGTCCAGGCCCGCGAGTTGAGCGGCCGTCAGGTCGCGGATGCGGCCCTTGCCGTCGGTGGTCCGGTCGACCGTGTCGTCGTGCAGGATGTGCGGGATGCCGTCCCTGCTGGGCTGGACGTCGTTCTCGATCCAGTCGGTGCCGGCCCGGCGGGCGGTCTCGTCCGAGACGAGCGTGTTCTCCGGCGCGGCCGAGGAGGCACCGCGGTGTGCGATCACGGTCGGCGGGGCTCCGGGCGCGCGCAGGTAGGCGTTCGCCTCCGGGTCCAGTCGGGTGATCCGGACGTCGTCGAAGGAGACCCGCGCACCGTTGACGAGCAGCGCCTGCGCGCCGTCGGTGGACCGCTGGAGCCGGGTGGTGCGCAACGCCTCGCGGCCGTCCACCAGCAGGCGGGCCCGGCTGCCGTGCACCTCGACCGCGACCCGCACGTCCCGACCGGTCCCGGCGGCGGTGGGCGCCGAGCCGGTGTCGGTCACGTTCCAGGTATTGGCGGTCGTGCGCTGGGCGAACTCCAGGCCGTTGGCCGCGGTGGTACCGGTACGCATGGTTGCGATCGACCACGGGGTCGTTCCGGCGGTGGGCACGTCCAGGCCGAAGGCGGTCCAGCGGGCGCTGTCGGTGGCGCTCTCGAAGCGCACCACCGCCTCGAAGCGGAAGTCCGCCAGGTGCCGGCCGAAGGTGATCCGGCTCTGTTGGCCGGAGTTCGCGGAGGTGCCGACCAGTCGGCCGTTCTGCACCTGCCAATCGCCCTCGACGGCCCGCCACCCCTCGGGTAGTGCGGAGCCGGCGAAGTCCTCCGACACCACCACGTCGCCGGCGGTCGGTGCGGCGGCGGGTTCGGCGGCCGCGAGTGAGACGTCGATCAGGCCGGCGCCGGCGCCGATGCCGAGAGTTGCGACCAGGGCGCCGGCCCGGAGTCGGGAGCGATGCCGCCGAGGCAGCCGGAACGGGGACGAAGACGTTCGCGAGAACATGGTCGAAACGGTAGGAAGCGCGAACGAACCCCCGAACACACGAGGGCGAAGCTCTGCTCAACGGTTGGATACGGGCGAGCGTCGCCGGACGGATCGCCGCGCGCGAGCATCGCCGAGAGCGTTTCCCCAACCGCGCCCGTTGCCGTACCCGTGGCGGGACGGGGCGCGCCGGGCGGGGGAGGGTCGGCGGGGCGGAGCATCCGCGCGGCGGAGAGCGCGTATTCGGCTTCGGGATCCGGCGCGCACCAAGCGCGGTGCAAGGCCCGGGCGGTACTTCTTGAGCAACGCGACGACGGACCGACGGGCCGACGCGACACTTGGACGGAGCGGTCGACCGCCGACCGGCCCGAGGTTCGACGGACCGGTCGCCGGACCGACGGACCCACCGCCCGAATGATCGGCGCAGCACCACCCGGCGATCGACCGCCGAGCCACCGAGCACACCCGGCCGCGCCCACGCGGTGTCGCGGCCGGTCCGCCGCAACCGTTCGGGTGCCTCGGAGTCGTCGGCACGCCGACGACGACCGGCCGCGACGGCGGCTTTCAGCCAACCCGAAGTAGTGAGGGGCAGATGCTAGGCACAGTCAACGCTTTCCTCCACGATCTCTCCGGGAGCACATCGTCTGCGCCGCCGACCACGAATCGGCACCAGGACACCTCAGGAGAGTCGATGAGTCCAACCGCTTTCCCAGCACTGGATCCGGCCGCATCCCTGGCCGCTCTGGTCGATACCCGGATCGATCACTCGCCCGGCTCGATTGCCTTGATCGCCGGCGAACACCGGCTCTCCTACCAGGAGTTGGGGGAGCAGGCCGACCTGGTCGGGGCGCGCCTGGCGGCGGCCGGGGTGCGGCACGGCGATCTGGTCGGCGTCTGCCTGCCGCGTACCCCGCACCTGCTCGCGACGCTGATCGCCGTGCTGCGTGCGGGTGCCGCGTACGTCCCGCTGGATCCGGAGTACCCACGGGAGCGCCTGGAGTGGGTGATCGGCGACGCACAGGCTCCCGTCGTGGTCACCGACCGCTCGCACGAGCACCTGCTCGCCGGCGCCACGGCCGGCCTCGTGTACGTCGATGCCGAACCGCCCGCGGACCTGCGACCGGCCCGTGCGCACACCGGCCCGGACGATCTCGCCTACGTGCTGTACACCTCCGGCTCCACCGGCCGGCCCAAGGGTGTGCGGGTGCTTCACCGGGGCGTCACCGCGATGCTGCGCTGGGCGGCCGACACCTACCGGCCGGACCAGGCCCGGGGGGTGCTGTTCGCCACCTCCGTGTGCTTCGACATCTCGGTCTTCGAGATGTTCTTCCCGCTCGCCGTCGGCCGCACGGTGATCCTGGTGGAGAACGTGCTCGCGCTCGCGGACGCGCCCGCCCGGGACGAGGTCACCCTGATCAACACCGTGCCCAGTGCGATGGCCGCGCTGTTACGCGGGCCCGGACTGCCGCGCGCGGTGCGCACGATCAACCTGGTGGGCGAGGCGCTCTCGCGTCGGGTCGCGGATCAGGTGTACGCATGTCCGCAGATCGAGCGGTTGTACAACCTGTACGGGCCGACCGAGGACACCGTGTACTCCACCTGGGCAGTGGTGGATCGCACCGACCGGGCCGAGCCGCTGATCGGTATACCGCTGCCCGGCACCACCGTGCACGTGCACGACGAACACGGCGAGCTCGCCGCGCCCGGCGAACTCGGCGAGCTCTACCTCGCGGGCGAGGGCCTCGCGCAGGGCTATCACGGGCGCCCCGACCTGACCGCCGAGCGGTTCGTCACGGTGGCGGGGGAGCGCCGGTACCGCACCGGCGACCTGGTCCGCCGCCGGCCCGACGGCGCGCTGGAGTATCACGGGCGCGTGGACCACCAGGTCAAGCTGCGCGGGTTCCGGATCGAACTGGGCGAGATCGAGGCGGTGTTGACCGGCCACCCGGGCGTGCAGGCCGCCGCCGTGGTGCTGCGCGAGGACGCGGCGGGACCCTATCTGGCGGCGTTCGTGCAGTGCGCCGACCGGATTCCGGAACCCACTCCGGCCGAGCTGCGCGCGCACTGCCTGACCAGGATTCCGACCTACATGGTGCCCGACGCGGTGACCGTGCTGCCCGACCTGCCGCTCACCCTCAACGGCAAGATCGACCGCAACGCGCTGCCCGCCGCGGCCCGATCCCGGATTCGGGACGTCGAGTTCGTCGCGCCGCGGACGCCGACCGAGACCCGGATCACCGAAATCTTCCGCGACGTGCTCGACGCGTCCCGGATCGGCGTGCACGACCCGTTCCTGGACTCGGGCGGCAACTCGCTGCTCGCCGTGGGCCTGCTGGCCCGGATCGAGCGGGCCTGCGGGGTGCGGATCACGCTGGACGCGTTCTTCGCCGGCCCCACGCCGGCCGCCGTGGCCGAGCGGGTGGATCGGGCGGAGAGTTCCACCGCCGCCCCGATGGTCGAACCACCGCACCGCACTTTGAACGGGCCCGCGCTGGTGGGCACCGTGCAACGTGAGTACGCGATGCACGAGCTGGTCATGTCGGGCAGCGGGTTGTACAACGTGCCGCTGCGGATCCGGGCCACCGGCGCCCTGGACGTGGCCGCGCTGGGCCGGGCGCTGGGCGAGGTGGTGCGCCGACACGAGGTGCTGCGCACGGCGCTGTTGCACCGGACCGGCGAATGGGCGGCCGAGATCCGCCCGCCCTACCCCGTCGAGGTGCCGGTGCTCGACCTGCCCGGCGCGGACGGCGACGAGGACGCGCACGAGGAACGCCTGGATGCCGTGCTGCGCGCCGAGGCGATGCGGCCACTGGACCGGGCCGAGGGCCGACTGCTGCGCGCCCTGGTGGTGCGGGTCCGCCCGGACCGGCACGAACTGCTGCTCACCGTGCACCACATCGCGATGGACGGCTGGTCGATCGGCCTGCTGCTGCGCGACCTGGCCTGCGCCTACCAGGGGCTGCCACTGGCCGAACCGACCCTGCAATACCGCGACGTGGCCGAATGGGAGCGGCGCTACGCGAACGCCCAACACGAGGAGGCGCAGCGCTGGGCCGGTCGGCTCAAGAGCCTGGGAGGCGAGCAGCACCTGCCCGGCGACCGCGACCACCCCGACCCGTTCGACCCGAGCGGAGCCCGACTGGCCCGTCGCCTGGATCCCGAACTCCTGCGCGCCGCCGAGGAATGGGCGGCAGGCGAAGGTGCCAGCCTGTACATGACCCTGCTCGCCGCGCTCGGCACGCTCGTGCACCGCGTCACCGGCCGCACCGATCAGGCGGTGCTGACCCCGTTCGCGGTCCGCCCGGTGCCCGAACTGGAGGACGTGGTCGGCCCGTTGCTCAACACCGTGCCGCTGCGCTTTCGGATCGAGGGCACCGACACGTTCCGTGAGGTGGTGCACCGGCTGCGTCCGGTGGTGTTCGACGCGCTCGATCACTGCGCACTGCCCTACCTGGAGCAGCTGCGCCTCGCGGGCGTGACCGGCGCGGAATCCTCGACCCCGGTGTCGCAGATGTTGCTCGCGGTCCAGAACCACCCGGGTGCCTCGGTCGAACTTCCGGGACTGAAACTGGAGTTCCTGAACGAGGTGTGCAACGGCGGGGCCAAGACCGACCTGTCGATGTTCCTCGAGTTCCCGGCCTCCGGACCGTTGTTGTCCGTGGAGTACCGCACCGGACGCTACGACCCGGCCTCGATCGAGACGATCATCGACCATCTGATGGCCGTATTGGCCGAGGTGCTGGCCGCGCCGGACCGAGCGATCGCGGAAACGATCATGCTCGATCCGGCCGAACGCGAACGCCTGATCCAGGCGGACAACCCGGCCCCGACCGCGCGGCCCGACCTGGGCCTGGCCGATCTGGTCGCGGCGCAGATCGCCCGCACCCCGCACCGGATCGCCGTCTCGGCCGACTCCGGCACGCTCACCTACGCCGAACTCGACGCGATCGCACACCGATTGGCCCATGCCCTACGCGCCCGCGGCGCCGAACGCGGCACCCTCGTGGCGATCGCGATGCCGCGCTCCCACCTGCTGCCCGCAGCCCTGCTGGGCGTACTGCGCACCGGCGCCGCCTACCTGCCCATCGACACCGAGCAACCCGTCACCCGCAACCGGGCGCTGCTCGACGACGCCAAGGTCACCCTGATCGTCGGCGAGCGGGCGCACGCGGCCGGCACCCCGCTCCTGGCCGATCCCGGCTACGAAGTGGTCCTGGTGGACGGCCCGGAGGTCGCCGCCGCCTCCTCTGCTGCGCTGCCCGGACGGGCCGAGAGCGAGGATCCGGCCTACCTGATCCACACCTCCGGCTCCACCGGCCGGCCCAAGGCGGTGGTCGTACCGCACCGGGCGATCGTCAACTTCCTGCTCTCGATGGCCGACCGGCCCGGACTCGGCCCCGCCGACACGATGGCCGCCGTCACCACGCTCACGTTCGACATCGCCGCGCTGGAACTGTGGTTGCCGCTGGTGGTCGGCGCCCGGGTCGAGATCGCCTCCCGGGAGACCGCCGGCGACGGCCGCAGGCTCGCCGAGTGGCTCGCCCGCCGCGAGGTGACGGTGTGCCAGGCCACCCCGGCCACCTGGCGCATGCTGCTCGACGCGAACTGGCCGGGCCGGCCCGACCTGGTGGCGCTCTGCGGCGGCGAGGCACTGACCGGAGACCTGGCCGGCGCCCTGCTCGACCGCTGTGCGCGGGTATGGAACATGTACGGCCCCACCGAGACCACCGTCTGGTCCACCGTCCTGCGGGTGGACCGCACGCATGCCGCGCGACGCGTGGTCCCGCTCGGCACACCGATCGCCAATACCCGGGTGTACGTGCTGGATGCGGCCGGACGGCCCGCGCCGATCAACGCGCCCGGCGAGTTGTGCATCGCCGGCGCCGGAGTCGCGCTGGGCTACCTGGGCCGGGCCGAACAGACCGCCGAGCGCTTCGTCCGCGACCCGCTGGGGCCGCCCGGCGCGCTGATGTACCGCACCGGCGACCTCGCCTGCCGCCGACGCGACGGCACGCTCGAATACCACGGACGCGCCGACCACCAGGTCAAGCTGCGCGGCTTCCGGATCGAACTCGGCGAGATCGAGGCCGGATTGACCGCGCTCCCGGGCGTCACCGGCGCGGTCGCGCGACTGTGGCAGGGACCGGCCGGACCGACCCTGGTCGGCTACGTCGTGACCGAGGCCGCCTTCGACGCCGCGGACCTGAGTGCCGCGCTCGCCGAACGGTTGCCCCGGCACCTGGTTCCGGGCGTACTGGTCCCGCTCGACGCGCTGCCGCTGACCCCGGCGGGCAAGATCGATCGGGCCGCCCTGCCCGAACCCCGGCCCGGCGGCAGCGGCGCCCCGCCCGAGGGCGACTGCGAGGAGATTCTGGCCGAGATCTGGCACGAGCTGCTCGGCCCGCACCGGATCGGCCGCGACGACGGATTCCTCGCGCTGGGCGGCAATTCACTGCTCGCGCTGCGCCTGATGGCCGTGGTGAGCGAACGCTTCGAGATCGACTTCCCGCTGCGCGTGGTCTTCGAGGCGCCGACGCTGGCCGCGATGGCCCGGCGGATCGAGGACATCCTGCTCGGCGAACTCGACGAGCCCGGCGGCTTCGACGGGCTCGGTGTCCCCGCAGGGCCCGCCGCCCTCGGCGCCCCGAGCCCGTCGAGCAACCACACCGGCCACGCCACCACCGACACCTCGACCGACCTGGACGTGGGATGACCGACTCCGAGGAGATTCTGACCACCCGCCCCGAGCCCGACCCGGAGCAGGCCCGCCGCGAGCTGCTCCGCCGCCGACTGGCCCGGGCCCGCGTGGCGACACCCCGCACCGACCTGATGCCCAGGCCCGCGGACGTGCCCGCGCCGCTGTCCGCGGCGCAGCGCCGAATGTGGTTCCTCGCCCAGTACGAACCCGACGGCGCCGCCTACAACATGCCGCTCGTGCTGCGCCTGACCGGACGGCCGGACGAGGGCGCGCTGGTGGCCGCGCTGACCGACGTGGTCGCCCGGCACGAGGTGCTGCGCACGGTGTATCCCAGCGTGGACGGGCACGTGCTGCCGACCGTGCACGACATCGAGCAGTTCCGGGTGTCCGTGCTCGACCGGCCCGAGCCGGAGGTGGCCGGGCTGCTCGCCGCCGAGGCCCGCCGCCCGTTCGACCTCGCCGGCGAACTGCCGATCCGGGTGACGCTGTTGCGTTCGGCCGAGCGGTACGTGCTGAGCGTGGTGCTGCACCACATCGCGGCCGACGCGTGGTCGGTGGGCGTGCTGTTCCGGGACCTGACCGCCGCGTACACCGCGCGATGCGCCGGCCATCCGCCCGAACTCCCGCCGCTGCCGGTGCAGTACGCGGACTTCGCGTACCGGCAGCAAACCACGCTCGCGGCCGAACTCGACCGGCAGACGGCCTGGTGGCTGGCCCGGCTGCGAGGCGCGTCGGGCACGGTGACCGTGCCGGAGGACCGCCCGCGCCCGGCCGTCGCGGACACCCGCGGCGAGCGGATCCAGGTCGCCTTCGGGGCGGAGCGCTCGCGGGGGATCCGGGCCCTGGCCGAACGCACCGGCGGCACCACGTACATGGTGCTGCTGACCGCTCTGCAAATCGTGCTGGGCCGGTACAACGGGACCACGGACGTCACGGTGGGCAGTCCGGTCGCCGGGCGCACGCACAGCAGCACGGACGCCCTACTCGGCTGCTTCGTGAACACGTTGGCGATGCGTACCGACCTGTCCGGCGAGCCGACCGTGCGGGAGTTGCTGGGCCGGGTGCGGGAGCACACCCTGGCCGCGTTCGCGCGGCAGGAACTCCCCTTCGACCGGCTGATCGACGCCCTCGGTCCGGAGCGGGAACTCGCCTACACGCCGCTGTTCCAGGTCCTGCTGAACGTGCACAACCAGGCGCCCGCCCGTCCCGTGCTGCCCGGCGTCGAGGTCGAGTGGTGCGATACGCACACCGGCGCGGCCAAGTTCGACCTGGCGGTCGCCGTGCTGGACACCGGACCCGGCGATCAGCTGGTCGCCGACCTGGTCTGGCGCAGCGTGCTCTACGACGAGGCGACCATCCGGCGGGTGTTCGGCCACCTGACCACCGTGTTGGACGCGATGATCGCCGATCCGGACCGGCCGGTGGACGACCTGCCGCTGCTGACGGCCGTCGAGGAACGCCGACTCGCCGGCTGGAACGACACCGCTCGGGAGTGGGACACCGAGGGCACGCTGCATGCCCTGGTCGAGGAGCAGGCTCGGCGCACCCCGGACGCACCCGCCGTGCGCGGCGCCGACGGGGAGCTGAGCTACGCGGAACTCGATGCGCGGGCGATGGCGTTGGCGGATCGGCTGCGCGGCGAGGGAGTCGCCCCGGATCGGGTCGTCGGGCTGTTCGTGGAGCGTTCGAGCGCGCTGATCGTGGGCATGCTGGGCATCCTCAAGGCCGGCGGTGCCTATCTGCCGCTGGATCCGGTGTATCCGGACGAGAGGGTGCGGGCGTTGCTGGGCGCGGCCGATGCGGTCGCCGTGGTCACGACCGAGGACCTACGGGGGCGGGTGGCCGGTTCGGTGCCGATCGTGCCGGTCGAGGCGGGGCCCGCGGGGTCGGAGGGCGATGGGCAGGGGGTCGCGGATCGCGAGGCGTCCGGCCTGCTCGGCTCGGCCACGCCGACCACCCCGGCCGATCCGTCCGCGCCGGGTGACCCAGCCGCCCCAGCCGGCTCGGGCGCGGAGGCGGGGCCCGGGAACCTCTGCTACGTGTTGTTCACGTCCGGCTCCACCGGCACGCCCAAGGCGGTAGCCGTCGAGCACCGCAACTACCGCAACTACCTGGCCGGTCTGCGCGAGCGGGTGGGCCCGGGGCGGGCGGCCGACGGGCGGCCCTGGAACTGGGCGCTGGTCTCCACGTTCGCCGCCGACCTGGGCACCACCAATGTGTTCGGCGCGCTCACCGGTGGCGGTTGCCTGCACCTGTTGACCCGGGACCAGGCCACCGATCCGGACGCGTTCGCCCGGTATCTGGGCGCCCATCGCATCGATGCGATGAAGCTGGTGCCCAGCCACCTGGAGGGGCTGGCCGCGCTCGGCGATCGGCTCGCCGAGGTGCTTCCGCGCGAGCTGCTGATCTGCGCGGGCGAACCGCTGCGCGCCGATCTGGTGAACCGGATCCGGACGGCCCGGCCGGAGTTGACCCTGCACAACCACTACGGCCCGACCGAGACCACCGTCTCGATGCTCGGCGCGCCGGTGACCGGCGTGCCGGCCGGGGCGTCGAGTGCCCCGCTGGGACTGCCGTTCGGCAACGTGGGCGCGCACGTGGTGGACGGGCGCGGTCGCGTGTTGCCGGTGGGTGTGCCGGGCGAGTTGTACGTGACCGGGGCCGGGCTGGCCCGCGGCTATCTGGGTCGGCGGGAGACGACCGCGGAGCGCTTCGTCGAGTGGGCCGGTCGACGCGCGTATCGCACCGGGGACCTGGTCCGGCGTCGTCCGGACGGCCTGATCGAGTTCCTCGGCCGGACCGATCACCAGGTCAAGATCCGCGGCTTCCGGGTCGAGATCGGCGAGGTCGAGGTCGAACTGGCCGGGCAGCCGGGGGTTCGCGAGGCGATCGTGGTGGCCCGCGGCGAGGGTGCCGCGCGCAAACTGGTCGGCTATGTGGTCGCCGACCCGAACGCCGCGGTGGACGGCGCCGCGATCCGGGCCGCCAGCCGGACCCGCCTGCCCGACTACATGGTGCCCTCGGCGGTGCTCGTGCTGGACGCACTGCCGCTGACCGACGCGGGCAAGGTGGACCGGGCGGCGCTGCCTGCGCCCGAGCTCGCACCGGTCGAGACCGGCCACGTCGAGCCCGACACCGCGACCGAGGCGGCGGTGGCCGCGGCGTTCGCCGAGGTGTTGGGCACGACCGGGGTCGGTGCGGCGGACGACTTCTTCGCGCTGGGCGGCGACAGCTTCTCCGCCGTCCGCGCGGTCCGCACGATCGGCCGCGGGCTGTCCATCATCGACCTGTTCCAACGGCCCACCGTGCGCGAACTCGCCGCCCTGCTCGACCAACGTGCCGGCGACCCGGACCCGGCCGAGCGCCCGCGCACGCTGCTGCACCGCCTCACCAGGGATGCCGGGCCGACCACGCTGACCCTGGTCTGTGTGCCGTACGGCGGTGGCAGTCCGATCACCTTCCAGCCGCTGGCCGACGCCCTGCCACCCGAACATGGCCTGTATGCGGTGGAGTTGCCCGGACACGACCCCAGTCGGCCCGAGGACGAGCCCGAGTCACTGGAGCTGCTCGCCGATCGGCTGACCGCGCAGATCACCGAGCGGATCAACGGTCCGATCCTGCTCTACGGGCACTGCCTGGGCGGTGCGCTGGCGACCGCGCTGGCCGGGCGGTTGGAGGCGGCCGGCGCCGAACTGCGCGGCGTCGCCCTGGGCGGGACCTTCCCGGCCGCACGGCTGCCGGGCCGGTTCGCCGAGTGGGTGGCCAGGCGGTTGCCCGGCGACCGGCTGCTCTCCGACCGTGCCTACCTCGACTACCTGCGCGCGATGGGCGGCTTCACCGACGTCTACGACGAGGCCGAACAGCGGTTCCTGATCCGGGCGCTGCGGCACGACGTGCGCCAGGCCGAGGACTTCTACACGCGCGCCTACGGTGACGAGCGGCCCGCGCCGGTGGCCGCGCCGATCCTGTGCGTGGTGGGCGAAAAGGACCGGGCGACGCTGCTGTACGAGGAACGCTACGCCGAATGGGAGCACTTCGGCCCGCGGGTCGAGCTGGCGGTGATCCCGCGCGCCGGGCACTACTTCCTCAAGCATCAGGCCGGCGAACTGGCCCGGGTGTTGAGCCGTTGGTCGGCGGGTCCGACACCGGCGGCCGAGCGGCCGAGCGCGCGACCGGCCTCGGCGCGGCCGGACCTGGCCACCTTCGCGAAGGTGGCGGGCGGGCAGTTCGTGTCGATGATCGGCACCGCGCTGTCCACGTTCGCGCTCGGGGTGTGGGTCTATCTCCGGACCGGCTCGGCCTTCGACTTCGCGATGATCTCGGTCGCGGCGGTGCTGCCCGCGGTGTTGTTGTTGCCGATCGCGGGTGCGGTCGCGGACCGGGTGGACCGGCGGCGGATCATGATCGCCACCGATACCGTGGCCGCCGCCGCGATGTTGTCGCTGGGCGTGCTGTTGTGGACCGGCCACCTGCACCTGTGGCATGTCTACGTGGTGGCGTGCGTCGGCTCGATCTGCAACGCCTTCCAACGGCCCGCCTACATCGCGGCGATCGCCCAGCTGGTGCCCAAACGTTATCTGGGCCAGGCCAACGGGCTGGCTCAACTGGGCACCGGATCCGGTGACATGCTCGCCGCGCTGGCCGGCGGCGTGCTGGTGGCGGCGGTCGGATTGCACGGCGTGGTGTTGTTCGACATGGCCACGTTCCTGATCGGGGTGACCGTACTGCTGCGAGTACGTTTCCCGGACACCCTGTTCGAGAAGCGCGAGGAGCCGCTGTTGCGCGAAGTGGTCACCGGTTGGCGGTACATCGTGCGCCGGCGCGGCCTGGTGGCGATGGTGGTCTTCTTCGTGGTGTTCAACTACCTCTTCGCGGTGGCCACCGTGCTGGTCACCCCGATGGTGCTGGCCGACGGCTCGGCGGTGACGCTGGGCGTGGTCACCGCGTTCGGCGGGGTCGGTGCGGTGCTGGGCGCGCTGGTGATGGCGCTGTGGGGTGGGACCGCGCGGCGGGCCACCGGCATGATCGGCTTCACCTCGGTGGTCGGCCTGGCCGCGGTGTTCGCGGGCAGTCGGCCCGAACCGGTGTTCGTCGCGCTCGGGTTGTTCGTGTTGTGGGCGGCGCTGATGATCCTGAACTCGCACTGGATGGCCCTGATCCAGACCAAGGTCGGGATGGAGTTGCAGGGGCGGGTGTTGGCCACCAATCAGATGTTGGCGATGTCGATGATGCCGCTGGGCTTCGTGACCGCCGGACCGCTCGCGGACCGGGTGTTCGAGCCGCTGCTGCGCCCCGACGGCGCGCTCGCCGGTTCGGTGGGCGTGGTGCTGGGTACCGGACCCGGGCGCGGCACCGGCCTGTTGCTGGTCCTGGTCGGTCTGGTACTGGGCGTCTGGGGCCTGGTGGGGCTGTCGTATCGGCCGCTGAGCCGGATGGAGGACGCGCTGCCGGATGCGATCCCGGACGTGGAGATCGGTGACAAGGACACGATCCAGGCGCAGGCCGACCGGCAGTTGACCCGCGTGGGTGAGGTGGGCGGGCCGGCGACCTGATCGGGGGCACACGCACGGTGCGGACGCGGCGTTCGGTGCCGCGCCCGCACCGCGCGCGGTCGACCGGCCCGGGATGGACCGGCCGACCGCGAGCGAGGTTCAGGGCCGCGGACCCGGGTCCACCTCCAGGGTCGCCGTCAGCGGCAGGTCGGCGCTGGAGGCGCCCACGTGCAGTGTGTAGCGACCCGGTTCGGTCTCGCGGCAGCCGGCCTCCGCGGACCAGTGCTCGAAGGCGCGAGCCGGGATCGGCAGGTCGACGGTGACCTCGGCGCCGGCGGGTGCGCTCGCCCACGTGTAGCCGGCCAGCCACAACGCGGGCCGCTCCACGATGCCCTCGGCGCGGCTCAGGTACGCCTGGAGCAGCTGCCGGCCCGCCCGCGGGCCGGTGTTGCGCATCGTCACCCGGGCCACGAAGTCGGCGCCGGAGGCGGCCGTTTCGATCCCGACGTGCTCCCACGTGGTCCACCCCAGGCCGTGGCCGAACGGATAGGCCGGCGTCGCGCCCGCCCGGGCCCAGCCGCGATAGCCGATGTGGATGCCCTCGGCGTAGTCGAGCCGGCCCGCGATCGGCGTGGTGGACAACACCGCCGGATCGTCCTCGTGTTCGGGCCAGGTCATCGGCAACCGGCCGCCCGGCTCGCTGCGCCCGAGCAGGACGTCCGCCAGCGCCGCGCCGAACTCCTGACCGGGAAACCACGCGACCAGGATCGCCGCGACGTCCGCCCGCCACGGCAGCAGCACGGGGGAGCCGCTGTTGACCACCACCACCGTGTTCGGGTTGACCGCCGCGACCCGGCGGATCAACTCGTCCTGCCGGCCCGGCAGGCACAGATGCGAGCGGTCGCGGCCCTCGCTGTCGCTCTCCTCGGTGCTGCCCACCACGACCACGGCGACCTCGGCGTCGGCGGCGACCGCGACGGCGTGCGCAAGGTCCGCGTCCTCGTGCACCGGCGGCGGGTCCACGCCGAGCACGAACCCGGTCCCGGGACGCTCCGCGGCGAACTCGTGGCGCAGGTGCAGCTCGACCTCCCGACCGGCGGTCAGCTCCAGTACGGCCCAGCGTTCGGGCGGGGTGAGGATGCCGCCGAGCGGATCCTCGGTCACCAGGTCGTCGTCCACGAGCGGGACACCGTCCGCGAGCAGCCGGAAGAGGCCCACGCCGGCCACCCCGATCCGATGCGGCCCGTCCGCGCGGACCCGGAGCACGCCGACCGCCTCGATCGCCACGGCTCGCGCCACGATCGGATCGTCGAGCCACAACAGCCGTCCGCCGCCCCGCAGTTCCTCGTGCAGCAACTCGCCGCCCGGGCCGATGAAGCGCACCCACAGGCCGGGGTCGCCGGATTTGGGATCGTGCACGTCGGCGCCGGTGACCGCGGGCAGCCGGTGCCGGATGCGCGCGCCGACGGCATGGGTGACCGCCACGTCGGGCCCCAGCGCCGCGCGCAGCCCGGCCAGCGGGCTGATCGCGTACGGCGGGACGACCGTCGCGCTGCCGCCGCCCTGGATGCGCGGGGTGTCGGCATTGGGACCGAGCACCGCGACCCGGCGGAGCGTGTCCGGGGCCAGCGGCAGTGCCGTCCCGGTGTCGCGCAGCAGCACCATGCCCGCCGCGGCCGACTCGCGCAGCAGCGCGGCGGGGTCCGGCACCGGTCGCGCGGGCGCGGGCGGTGGTGCGATCGCGGGGAGCGCGCCGACGCGGGCCGCGAGCAGCAACAGCCGGCGTACCTTGCGCTCCACCGCCTCCTCCGCGACCAGGCCCGCGTGTACCGCGGCCACCAGCGCGGCGCCCCACGGCCGGTCCGGCCCCGGACCCGGCATCGCCAGGTCCAGTTCGGCGCGCCCGGCGCCCTCGGTGGAGCGGGTCGCGAACCAGTCCGAGACGACCAGCCCGTCGAAGCCCCACTCGCTGCGCAACGGCGTTTCCAGCAGCGGACTTTCGGTCATGGTGATGCCGTCCACGCTGTTGTATGCGGCCATCAGCGCCCAGACCCCGCCCGCGCGCACGATCTCCTCGAACGGTGCGAGGTGGATCTCGTGCAGCGTGCGCTCGCACATCCGTACGTCGACCGAGTAGCGCTCGGTCTCCGAGTCGTTGGCGGTGAAGTGCTTGACGGTGGCCGCCACGCCGCCGGCCTGGATGCCGCGCACCAGCGCCGCTCCGATCCGACCGGACAGGAGCGGCTCCTCCGAGTAACACTCGAAGTGGCGGCCGGCGTACGGGCTGCGCTGGAGGTTGACGGTCGGGCCGAGTACGACGTCCACGTGTTTGCGGCGCGCCTCGATCGCGAGCAGGCCGCCGAGCCGCTCGACCAGTTCCTCGTCCCAGGACGCGGCGAGCGCGGTCGGGCAGGGCAGCGACGCGGACGGCTCGCGCTCGTCGAAGCGCTCGCCCCGCACGCCCGCCGGTCCGTCGCACAGCACCATCTCGCGCAGCCCGATGGCGGGTTCGGCGGCGGTTCGCCAGAATCCCGACCCGGTGAGCAGGCGGACCCTGGCTTCGAGATCGAGGCGGGCCAGGGCCGCGTCGACGAGTTCACGGGTGCGGGCGTCCGGTGCCCTCGGGCTGTACACGGGAGTGGGTGTGGGCGTCGGGACGAGCGTGGGCGTAGGGGTGGTTTCCGGCGACTCGAAGGCGCCGGACGGCTCTTCGGCCGAGGACGGGGGAAGGGTGCGGTCATCATGACCGTTGGCCTGCGACACGCGGGGCAGACTACATTCAATACATTCCAGGTGGAATGCTTTCACGAGGGGAGCCGGACGGATGTCGGATCGCACGGGGGCACGGGGCCCGTACGCGCGAGGTGTCGCGCGGCGGCAGGAGATCGTGCACGCGGCGCTGGAGGTGTTCGCCACGCGCGGGTACGACGCGGTCTCGCTGCGCGAGATCGCCGCCCAGGTGGGCCTGTCGCATACCGGCCTGCGGCACCACTTCGCCTCGAAGGAGGACCTGCTCACCGCGGTACTGCGCTACAAGGACGAACTGACCCTGACCCCGGACGAGCCGGTGGACGTCTCCGGCATCGCCTGGGTGCGGGCCAGCCGGGACGTGGTCGCGCTCAACGCCCGGCAACCGCTGCTGATCCGGCTGTTCGCGACGTTGTCCGTACAGGCCACCGATCCCGCGCATCCGGCCCACGCGTACTTCGTCGAGCGCTACCGGATCGCGCGCGAGATCGCCGCCGGGCATCTCGCGCAGGCCCGGGACGACGGCGACATCGCCGCCGACGTGGACGCCGAGCACTGCGCCGAGCTGATGCTGGCCGCGATGGACGGCCTCCAGGTGCAGTGGCTGCTCGAACCCGACCGGGTGGACATGGTGGCCGCCTACGGACAGTTCCTGGACCGCTTCCTGGCGGTGCTCGCCGTCCCGCTGCCCGAGGGCGGCGGAACGGCGAAGCGGTGACCGGGAGACGGGCCCCCGTCGGTGCGGCGGGCAGGAGGTACGTCCCGGTCAGTGCGTCCCGTCGGAGGTGAGCCGCCGCCGGTCGGTTCGGCGGATGTCGTGTCGGCCGGCGGGGTAGGACCGGCCGGCGTGCACGAACGGCACCGGGCTGTGCACGCTCAGCAGCGTCGGCGTCACCGCCACCTCGATCGGGCCCGCCGGGCAGGGCACCGCGCCCGAGGCCCGGGTCAGGTCGCCGAGCGCGGGTTCGATCCGGGCCACCGCGAAGCCCGGTTCGGCCGGTTCGACGCCGAGTACGCGCGTCATCAGATCGCGGGTGGGCGTGGCGGACCAGCCGTGGCTGATCGTGCCGCCGTACCAGGTTTCGCTCCACGAGGTGTCGCTGCGCGCGAGCAGCGCCGCCCAGTCCAGGCATAGGCCGGCGATCAGATCGGCCCGGCCCGCCCGGGCCAGCGCGTCGTGCACCACGTAGCGGAAGAACGGCTGGGCGCGCACCACTTGACGATCGGCGTCCCACCACGGCGCGGGCGGCCCGGCCCGCAGGTGTGCGCCGCCGACCTCGGTGTCCGAGCCCGGTTCGGCGGGCCCGTCCGGGGCGCTGAACGCGGCGTGTACGAGGTCCTTCTCGGTGGTGAGCACCTCCACCAACCGCTCGATCCGCTCGGCCGGCACCAGACCGCCCACGATCGCCGCCGCCTGGCCGTGCTGGGACGCCATCGGGCGGCGCTCGCCGTCCGCGATCGAGTCGGCGTAGCGCTCCCGTTCCGGATCCCACAGGCGTTCGAAGCCCGCGGCGAGCTGGGCATGCGCGGCACGCGCCCACTGCGCCCGGCCCCCATCGCCGAGCCAGTCCGCCAGTTCGGCGAATTCCAGCAGCGCCCGGCCCCACAGGCCGCACAGCGCCGCCGAGATGCCCTCGGTGTGCACGGCCGACCAGTCGATGATCACCCAGCCGAACACGTCGGTGGGCACGCCGGTGTCGTCCAGGAACGGCACGAACCAGCGCAGCACCCGCTCGGCCACCGGCAGCAGTTCGGCGATCTCCTCCCGATCGCCGACGTAGCGGTACAGGTTCCACACCGAGTGCACCCAGTGCAGCGCCCAGTCCGGGATGACCGTGAAGTCGGCCCACTCGGCGTCCCCGGCCACCGCCATCGGCAACATCCCGTCCGAGCGCGGTGACGCGGCCAGCCGGGGATGCCAACGAGCCAGTCGCCAGTCGGAGTTGGTGGTCAGGTCGACCATCTGGTGCACCACCGCGTCGCCGGTCCAGGCCCGCTGCTCGCGGGTGGGACAGTCGACGTAGGCATCCGCCGAGCACAGCGTCACGGTGCGCCGGCCGACCCGCCAGATGTGTTCCAGCCGCGGATCCGAGCAGGCGAACCAGGCGTCGCCGGTGACCGGATAGGTGCGTTCGCGGACCGCCACGCGGTGCACGGTGACGCCGTTCGGGGCCTCGACCAGGACGCCGCGCAGACCGTAGGAGTCGAACGATTCCAGTACGCGGCGGGTGCCGTCGGCGGTCACCGCCAGGCTCGCGTCGTGCTCGCCGGGCGCGGGCCTGCCGCTCGGGTCCACGAACTCGGCGGTGTGCACCACGATTTCGGCGCCGGCCGGGCCGTGGGCGTCGACGACCAGGGTGCCGGAGAGCACCTGCTCCGCCGTGTACGCACCTGCCGGGCCCGGGGTCAGGATCGTCTCGCGCGGGTGTGCCCAGGTGATCGGCCGGCCGCCGAACGGGCCGCCCGGGTAGCTGGGCGGCTCGGGCCGACCCGGCTCGCCGGTGGTCATCGCGCGCCGCAGTACGGCCGCCGGCCAACCGGGATCGTGGTCGGGGTGCTGCCAATCGGCGGGCAGCGTACGGGCGTCGAGCAACTCGCGACCGCGCCCGGAGACGGTGCCGCCGCCGGGGGTCGCGGTCCACCCGTCCAGGACGCGGCCCTGCCAGCGCTCGTCGGTGACGAACCACGCGTCCGGACCGAGCCGGGCCTCCAGCACGAACGCCCCGTGTACCAGGTCGTTGCCGAACGGCGACGGCGGCAACCACCACGGAGTCGGCCCGTCGTGGATCCAGGCGAGCGCGGTCACCACGTTGGCGCCCGGCCGCAGATGGGCTGCCAGATCGAGATCGTCGTACGGTCGGATGCGCGGATTCGCGCGCACCGGCCCGCGCGCCACCTCGACCCCGTTCACCGCCAGGGCGTACCCGGACAGCGCAACCACGCGCGTGGGCACCCGCTCGGGCACCCGCTCCAGATCGAGCACGGCCCGCAACGCGACGGCATGCCGCCCCTGTGGTCGCCCACCCTCCGGCTCGGCCCAAATCCACCGGGCCCGCCACCGCCCGGGCGGAAAGTCGGTACTGACGATCACGCGATCGTCCTTTCGTGTCGGAAAACAGGGAAACCGGGGCCGGCCTGCGAACGGCCCCTGGGGGCGGACGATCCGCGGGCGAGCGAGGTGAGGGTGGGGAAAGGGGCCGTGCCGCTACCGGGCCAGGTGCTCCCGGACCGCGGCCAACCAGGCGTCCGGGCGCTCCGTTTGCGGACTGTGCTTGGCTCCCGCGACGACGCGAAGCTGCGCCCCCCGGATGCCCGCGGCGAACTGTTCGGCCGCGCCGCGAAGCCGGCGGTCGTGTTCGCCGACGACGACGGTGACCGGGCAGGAGAGTTCGGCCAGCCGGCCGGCCAGCGACGGGTACGCGCCCAGCGCCCGAGCGCAGCCCACGAAGGCGGCCGGGTCCATCCCGGTGATCGCGCGGGTCTGCCGCTCGCGCTGGGCCGGCACCTCGGGCGTGGCGTCCGCCGGTGTGCGGGTGAACGGCTTGAGCACCCTCAGCAGCGGGGCCAGGCCGAACCGGCCCACCACCGCGTTCATGCCCGCGCCGAGCACCCGCAGCAGCGGCGTGGAGGTGGGCTCGGCGGCGGTGTCCATCAGCACGAGCGAGCGCACCCGGTCCGGGTGGGCCAGCGTGTACCGCAGCGCCAGGACGCCGCCCATCGAGTGGCCGAGCAGATCGAACGGCTCGGGCAACATGCGCTCGACGAACCCCTCCAGATCGGCGGAGAGGTGATCGAAGGTGTAGGCGGATCGGTCGGCGAACTTGGTGCTGTCACCGTGCCCGCGATGGTCGTACGCGAGCACCCGTCGATCCCGCGCCAGCAGCGGCGCGACACCGTCCCAGTCGGCCAGGCTGCCGGCGAATCCGTGCAGCAGGAGCAGCGGGGCCGCGCTCGGGTCGGGCTCGGTCGAGGGCAGGTCGCAGTAGCGCAGATCCGCCGCGGAAAAGGGTGGTCGAGGGGGGTCGGAATGGTGCGATTCGGCCCCGCCGGGTGTACCGCCGGCGAGGAGTCGGGATGATGCCGTCCACGAAAGCCTTCCATCTGGCATGTATTCGATGTTAGCGTCCCGCCGACGTGATGTGACACACAAATCCCCCCGGATTCGTCGGAGCCAGGGCCTCCGGCCGCCATGCCCGCCACGGATCCGCCCTCGCACGACGGCACTCCCGGCGCCGCCCACCCGATCGGGCCGACCCCGTGCTCGTCGACTCCACCGCCGTCCCACTTCCGAACCACCCGTGATCCACTGCTTCCTTCGAAGGACAGGTGAGCCGTTGTGTTGCTCCGAGGAGATGGACCCGCTCCGGCGCGACGTATCGCAGTAGGCGTCCTGCTCGCCGCCTTCGGCCTGACCGCTTCGGTCGGCTGTTCGGTCGAGAAGAAATCGGACGACAAGAAGCCCGCCGGCCCGGCCGCCGCCCCGAGCGGCCCGGCGCGAGGCGTTACCGACACCACCGTCAGGCTCGGCGTCGCCGCCACCGATCCGGCCCAGCTCAAGGCGTTCGGTGTACCGAGCGAGGGCCCGGCGAGCAAGGACCTGTACGCCGCCTGGGTCGCCGCGCAGAACAAGCGCGGCGGCGTCCAGGGCCGCACCATCGAACTCGCCTTCCGCCCGTTCCTGCCCACCGGGCCGGCCGAGGCGCAGGCCGCGTGCGTGGAACTGAGCGAGGACAAGAAGGTCTTCCTGGCCATCGGCATCCTCACCGGGGACACCCCGCTGTGCTTCACCGAGACGCACGGCACGCCGTACCTCGGCCAGTGGGGCCAGTCCGCCGAACGCGATCGCCGCTCCAAGGCACCCTTCGTCGCCCTGGAGATGGCCGACGACCGCCAGCGCGCCGCAGCGGTCAAGGCACTGCTCGACCAGAAGCTGCTCCAGGGCAAGAAGGTTGCGCTCTACTGGGAGGCCCAGGACGCCGCCGTCACCAAGAACACCGTCAAACCGCTCCTGGACGCGGCCGGTGTCGAGGTGGTCACGCAGACCCCGCTGGACGACTACGGCACCGACCAGGCCGCCGGTGACCAGGCGTTGGACACCCTGGTCCAGAAGATGCGCTCGTCGGGCGCCGACACGATCCTCAACACGTCCAACTTCTCCAACCTGATGATCGCGCTGCAACGTGCGAACTGGCTGCCCGAGCAGGTGTACGCGACCTCGGCCCAGGCACTGAGCCCGGCCGTGGTCAAGACCACCGGGATCAAGCCGGCGACGATGCAGCGGGTGACGGTGGCCGCGCCGTACATCCCGACCAAGGCGGAACTGCTCGCCGATCCGGCGGTGACGACGTGCGTGGACGAGTACAACGCGGGCGGCGGCGAGCGCTTCGACGCGGCGGCGGCGAGCCGGGAGAGTCTGAGCGCGGTGGCCAACTCGTGCGCCGCGTTCCGGCTGTTCGTCCAGGCCGCGGACGCCGCCGGCCGCGATCTGACCGCCGCATCCTGGCAGCGCGGCGCCGAATCGTTGACCAAGCTCGCACTGCCCGGCATGCCGCTCGCCTCGCTCGCCCCCGGCAAGCACAGCGCCGGCGACGCGGTGGGCGTGTACCGCTGGGACGCGGCTCAGAACCAGATGCTGCCGGCGGGGCCACCGATCTCCGCCACGAAGTGACGACTCCCCGCCACGGCGTGACGACGTGACGAGGGCCGAGGCACGAGGCGCCGAATCACGGGCCGGACGTGGCGGCAACCACCCGCACGGCACGAAGTGACGGCACGCGAACCACGAGAAAGGCCGATCACATATGGACGGCGGCACCGCCGCACCCCAGCGCGACGACACCGCAGGCGAGCCGGGCAACCTGGCGGACCTCGCCGGTGCGGTCCTGGACGAATCACCTCGGGCCGGCGGGCGCACGTCGCCCGGCGGCCGGAAGTCGCCGCCGGCCCCGCAGAGCCCCGCCGCCGACGCCGACACCGCCGTCCCCGGCGTCGGCGGCGGTCCCGGCCCGGCCGGCGGGAAGCCGGCCACCGAACAAACGACCCTGCGGCAAGGGCTGCGCCGGGGCGGCACGTCCGTGTTCACGGTGCTGCTGATCCTGACCGCGCTCGACGAACTCGAAGGCGCCGCGCTCGCCGTGCTCGCCCCCGACATCCGGGACAGCCTGGGCGTGGGCAACGGCACCATCGTCTTCCTCGGCGTCGCCGCGGGAGCGTTCACCGTGCTCGGCGCGGTGCCGATGGGCTGGATCGCGGACCGCTTCCGGCGCGGTCCGGTGATCGGCATATCCACCGCGTTCTTTGCCCTGATGGTGTTCCTGTCCGGCTTCGCGACGAACGCGTTCATGTTCTTCTGGACCCGGTTCGGCGCGGGCGTGGCCAAGTCCAACAGCGGTCCCGTGCAGGGATCGTTGTTGGCCGACACCTACCCGATCGGGATCCGCGGCCGACTCGGTGCCTCGATCGGCGTGTCCGGTCGGCTGTGCGCGGTGCTCAGTCCGCTGGTGGTCGGCGGCATCGCCGCGGCGGTCGGCGGGCCCGACGGCTGGCGATGGGCGTACTACCTGCTCGGCCTGCCGGTCGTGATCTTCGCCGCGTTCGCGTTCTTCCTGCCCGAACCCCCGCGTGGGCAATGGGAGAAGACCGAAGTGCTCGGCGAGGTGATCGAGGACGAGAACCCGCCGCCGATCTCGATCGAGGCGGCGTTCGCCCGGCTGGGGCGGATCCGCACCCTCAAGACGGTGATCCTGGCCTTTGCGGCGATGGGCTTCGGCCTGTTCACCACACCCGTGCTGGGAAACCTGTTCCTGGAACAGGAGTACGGCCTGGACGCGTTCGACCGCGGCCTGGTCGGCACCGCCGGCGGCATCGGCGGACTGCTCGTACTGCCGTTCATCGGCCGCTACTACGACCGCCGCTTCCGCGAGGACCCGGCGCAGGCGCTGCGCCTGATCGGGTTGTTGATCGTGCCCTCGGCGCTGTTCGCGCCGCTGCAGTACTTCTCGCCCAACCCGGTGCTCTACACCGTCTTCGGCGTGCCGCAGATCGTGCTGCTGTCGTGTGCGTTCGCGCTGATGGGCCCGCTGATGCAGACGATCGTGCCCTATCGGCTGCGCGGCCTGGGCACCGCGATGGCGTCCATCTACGTGTTCTTCATCGGTGCCACCGGCGGTGGGCTGGTCTCCGCGCCGCTGATCGACAGCTTCGGCCCGCGCACCGCGGTGCTGATCACCCTGGTTCCGGCGACCGTGATCGGCGGCCTGCTGATCATGCGCGGCGCCGGGTACGTGCGCGACGACCTCGCGCTGATCGTGGCCGAACTGCACGAGGAACACGAGGAGCACGAACGCCGGCAGGCCGAACCCGATCGCATCCCGGTGCTCCAGCTCAACCATGTGGACTTCTCCTACGGCCAGGTCCAGGTCCTGTTCGACGTCGGCTTCGAGGTTCGGCGCGGCGAGGTGCTGGCCCTGCTCGGTACCAACGGCGCCGGCAAATCGACCATCCTGCGGGCGATCGCCGGTCTGGCCACTCCCGAACGCGGGGTGATCCGACTGGGGGGCCGTACGGTCACCTTCGTCGCGCCGGAGCAGCGCATCCGGCTGGGCATCGTGTCCTTGGCGGGCGGCGCGGGCGTGTTCCCCGGGATGAGCGTGCGGGAGAACCTGGAGATGGGCGCGTACATCCACCGCGGCGATCCCGAACAGGTGCGGACCCGGATCGAGCGGTCGCTCGCGCTGTTCCCGCAACTGATCGAGCGGGCCGACGAGCCGGCCTCGGCGCTGTCCGGCGGGCAACAACAGATGTTGGCGCTGGCCATGGCGCTGTTGCACGACCCCGAGGTGCTGTTGATCGACGAACTCTCGCTCGGCCTGGCGCCGGCGATGGTGGCCGAACTGCTCGCGGTGATCGAGCGGTTGAAGGCCGAGGGCCTCGCGATGATCGTGGTGGAACAGTCGCTGAACGTGGCGATGTCGATCGCCGATCGAGCGATCTTCCTGGAGAAGGGCCGGATCAGGTTCGAGGGGGCGGCGGCGGATCTGGCCGAACGCGACTTCGTTCGGGCGGTGTTCCTGGGTGGTGATGCGGGGGTGGGGGACCCGGGCGGGGATGACGCGGGTGACACGGACGGGGCGCACGGGGCGGACGAGGCCGCCGGCGAGAGCGATGGTGTGGGTGTGGGTGCGGGTGCCGTGGTCGGCTCCGGGGCCGGGCCCGGGTCCGGCGCTTCCGGGTCGGGCTCCGGTTCCGGTTCCGGCGGGACCGTAGGACCCGCTGTGGGATCCGCCGGACCCGTAGGACCCGTTGATTCCGCCGGACCTGCCGGACCTGCCGGAGCCGCCGGAAAGGGCGCCGACCATGGCTGACCTGATGACTCGCCAGATCGCCTTCGACGGGCTGGTCAACGGCCTCGCGATCGGTCTGATCGCACTGGGCATCGTGCTGGTGTACCGCGCCGGCAGGGTGATCAACTTCGCGGTCGGCAACCTCGGTGTGATCGGTGCGGCGCTGCTGCCGCTCGCGGTGATCAACTACGGGGTGCCGTTCTGGGCCGCCCTGATCGGCGCCCTGCTGGTCGGTACGCTCGCCGGCACCATCGTCGAACTGGCGGTGATCCGTAGGTTGTTCCATTCGGCGCGGGTGACCGTACTGATCGCCACCATCGGCGTCGCGCAGGCCTGCGTGGCGGCGGTGCGGGCGCTGCCCGACGTGGACGGCGCGGTTCGTGCGAGCTACCCGGTGGCGATCACCTCGCAGTGGGAGATCGCCGGAGTCCGGGTGACCGGCGCCCAGGTCTGTGTCCTGGTCGTGGTCCCGGTCGTGGCCGGCGCGCTGACCTGGTTCCTCGGCCGGACCACCCAGGGCCGCGCGGTCACCGCGTCCGCCGAGAACCCCAACCTGGCCCGTACGGTCGGGATCAGCCCCAAGATCGTGTCCACCGTGGTCTGGACCCTGGCCGGTCTGCTCTCGACCCTCGCGATGATCCTGATCGCGGGCCAGTCCGGCCGGGTCGCCGCCACCGCCGACCTGGGCCCCAACACCATGGTCCGGGCGATGGCCGCCGCGGTCATCGCGGGCCTGACCTCGTTTCGCTGGTCGATGCTGGCCGGTGTCCTGATCGGCGTACTCCAGGCGGCCGTTCGATTCAACTTCGTCGAACAGACCGGACTGGTCGACTTCCTGCTGCTGTGCGCGGTGGTCACCGCGGTGTGGGTGCGCGCCCGGCGCGACGCCCGCACCGACGGTCGCGGCGACGTACGCGCGTTCGCCACCGGACCGCGTCCGGCCCCGATCCCGGAACGGCTGCGCGGCATCTGGTGGATCCGGCACCTGAACCGGCTCGTTCTGGTCGTACCGCTCCTGGTCGCCGTACTGCTGCCGCTCGTGGTCACCCAGGCCTCCCGGCACCTGCTCTACGGCACGATCCTGGCCTTCGCGATCTGCGCCTGCTCGCTCACCGTGCTCACCGGGTGGGCGGGGCAACTCTCGCTCGGCCAGATGGCGTTCGCCGGTCTGGGTGCGCTCACCACGGCCGCGCTCACCCGGGGTGTCTCGATCGACATCGGCGCGGACCGCACGATCGCCTTCCAGGCCCTGCCGTTCGCGCTCTCCGCGCTGCTCGCCGCGCTGGTGACGGCCGCGCTGGCGGCGATCGTCGGCGCCGGCGCACTGCGGGTGGACGGCATGCTGCTCGCCGTCAGCACCTTCGCACTCGGCGTCGCCGCGGCCGGCTACCTCTACCGGCGGCCGTTCCTCACCGACGGCAACGCGTCCTCGGTGCCGCTGCCCAGAGGCGACCTGCTGGGCCTCGACCTGTCCGACGAACGCACCTACTACTACGTGCTGTTGGCCGTCCTGATCGTGATCCTGGCGCTGATCGCCCGGTTGCGCGCGCACGGCACCGGGCGGCGCACCATCGCGGTGCGCGACAACCCGGAGGCGGCTGCCGCCTGCACCGTCGCGCCGCTGCGTACCAAGGTCACCGCGTTCGCGCTGTCCGGGGCGATCGCCGGACTCGGCGGCGCGCTGCTCGCGGGCAGCGTGCAGAGTGTGCCGCTCACCGAACGTTTCTTCCAGGTCTCGGATTCATTGACCCTGGTGGCCATCGTGGTGATCGGCGGCCTCGGGTCCACCGTCGGCCCGGTGATCGGGTCGGTGTGGGTGGTCGGACTGCCCGCGTTCTTCCCCGGCAACTCGCTCGTGCCGATCTTCGCCTCCAGCATCGGACTGCTGGTATTGCTCCTGTACTTCCCGGGCGGACTGACCCAGATCGCGAACGCGGCACGTGCGGCGCTGCTGCGCTGGGCCGAAGGGCGGTTGCCGGCGGAAACCGGGCCGCCGACGCCTGCGCCGAAACCGGAACGCCCCCTGCGGGTTCGCGAGCGGACCGAGACGCCCGCGGCCTCGACCGATGCCCCGGTACTGGTCACCCGCGAGGTGTCGGTGCGCTACGGCGGCAACACCGCGGTGGATTCGGTGTCGATCCAGCTGCGTCCCGGCGAGATCCTCGGCCTGATCGGCACCAACGGCGCGGGCAAGTCCACACTGCTCAACGCGATCGGCGGATTTGCGCCGGCGACCGGAACGGTCGAGCTGCTCGGCCGGGACGTCTCGCGCCTGGCCCCCGCCCGGCGGGCCGCGCTCGGCCTCGGCCGGACCTTCCAGGCGGCCCGGCTGTTCCCGGAACTCACGGTGCGGGAGACGGTATTGGTCGCACTGGAAGCGCGCCGCCGCTCCGGGGTGTTGTCCACCGCACTGCTCCTGCCAGCCGCCACTCGCGCGGAACGACACCGACGGACCGAGGCGGCCGATCTGATCGACCTCGTCGGCCTGGGCCGCTACGCGGACACACCGGTGGCGCAACTGTCCACCGGCACCAGGCGGATCGTCGAACTGGCCAACCTGATCGCGCTGGACGCACGGGTGTTGTGCCTGGACGAGCCGACCGCGGGCGTTGCGCAACGCGAGACCGAGGCACTGGGTCCGCTGCTGCTGCGACTGCGCCGGGAACTGGACGCCGCGATGATCGTGATCGAGCACGACATGCCGTTCATGATGTCGATCAGCGACCGGCTGTACTGCCTGGCCGCCGGACGGGTGATCAGCGAGGGTACGCCGGAACAGGTGCGCACCGACCCGGCCGTGATCGCCGGCTACCTCGGCACCGACACCCGCGCGATCGACCGGTCGGGGGCGGCGACGGCGGGGGGCGGTACCGCGGTCTCCCGTGCGGCCGGGGCCGACCCCGACGGTGATCGCGACCCCCATGGTGATCGCGACCCCGACCGTGATCGCGACTCCGATCCCGGCCCCGGAGCCAAGTCCGAGCCAATCCCCGCCCTGTCGCACCCCGTGCCCGACCCCGTGATGGAGAACTGACCCATGCCCCTGGACCCGCCGATTCAGCGCATCATCGACCTGCTGGCCGCCCACCGCGACACGAACGAGCCACCGGGGACCCTGGAGGAGCGGCGCAAGCTCGCGAACGCGACCATGCGGCTGGCCTTCACCGGCCGGCCCGACGACGTGACCGCCACCGACCACCGGGTGCCGGTCGCGGACGGCGAGATCACCGTCCGGATCCTGCGACCGGCCGGGCTTCCCGCCGTCGCCCCGATGTTCTACTTCATCCACGGCGGCGGCTGGTTCCAGGGCGACCTGGACACCGCCGAGGTCGAACTCGGACCGATCACCTCGCTGGTGTCCTGCGCGGTGGCCCTGGTCGACTACCGGCTCGCACCCGAACACCCCTATCCCGTACCGCTGGAGGACTGCGTCGCGGGCTACGCCTGGCTGCACGCCAACCATGCCGAACTCGGCCTGGACCCCGAGCGCATCGCGGTCGGCGGGTGCAGCGCCGGCGGCAACCTGGCCGCCGCGCTCTGCCTGGTCGCCCGGGATCGCGAACTGCCGATGCCGTGTGCCCAGTTGCTCGACGTACCGTGCCTGGACCTGACCGAGATGGACACCGATGCCGACCCCGAGGCGATCCTCGACTTCGGTGGTCTGACCCCCGAGGCGTGCAACGAATTCTTCGACCTCTACCTGGCCGGCGTCACCGACCCGCGCGACCCCCGGGTCTCGCCGCTGTACGAACCCGACCTGAGCGGCCTGCCGCCGGCCGTGATCACGGTCGCCGAATACGATCCGGTCCGCGACCAGGGCGAACGCTACCTGACCCGGATGCACGAAGCGGGTGTTCCGGGCGCGGCATTCCGGGTGCTGGCCCACCTGCACGGCGGTTGGGTCATTCCCGGCACCATCACGCACGCCCTCGTCGGCGACCTTCGCGCGGCCTCCGTGCGCAGGGCGCTCACCGGGACACTCGCACCCTGACCGTGGCGCACGTCCGCTGGCCGTAGTGCGTGCCCCGACCGTGGCGCACGTCCGCCGACCGTGGTGCGTGCCCCGATTGCGGCGCACGTCCGCCAACCGGAGACCCGGGCCCGCCCCCGACCGGGGCGCCGGCCCGCCGACCCACCCCTCGAACGGTCGTTGTCGAACGTCGCGTGGCCCTACCGCAGTTCGTTCTCCGGAAGACCGGAGCGCTCGGCGGCACGGCCCACCCGACGCCCGATACCGACGCTGCCGCCGGCCGGCCCCCGGGCCGTGCCGCCACGCGGCCATCCCGGCACGCCCACCTCGCGGCCGTGCCCGCCCTGTGCCGTCGGGCCCACCCGGACCCGACGCGACCCGATGACCGACCCCATCCATCCCACGACCCATCCCACCCATCCCACGACTCATCCCGCCTATCCCACGACTCATCCCGCCTATCCCACGACCCATCCCGCCTATCCCGCTCATCCCGCCCAACGCAGTTCGCGCCACCGTCCCCTTGCATTGCGTGATCCTTGGAGGTCAGGGTGTCCGTCCACAGACCCGTCCACATCCCCCCGCAACGAACAGCGGCACGCAGAGCGGCCCGCCGACGCGTCGGCGTGGCCCTCGCCTCGACCCTCGCCCTGCTCGCCGCGCTGTTCGGCGCGGTACCGGCGAGCTCGACGCCCGCCGCCGCGACGCCGCTCGTGCAGGGCAGCGTCGCGCAGTACGGCATCGTCAAGCAGCAGAACCTGCCGGTCACGATGTCCGACGGCACGGTCCTGCGCGTCGACGTCTACACACCGGCCGTCGCCGGCACCACCACGCCCGCCGCCGGCTCGTTTCCGGTGCTGCTGACCCAGACCCCGTACGGCAAGGGCTCCACCGAGGCCGAGCTGTCCTGGTTCGTGCAGCGCGGCTACATCGCGATCGCCGCGGACGTGCGCGGCACCGGCACCTCCAACGGCTCCTGGTCGCCGTGGGCGCCCAAGGAGGGCCAGGACGGCGCCGAACTCGCCGCCTGGGCCGCCCAGGTGCCGCACTCCGATGGCAAGGTCGGCCTCAACGGCGGCTCCTACGCCGGCATCAACCAGATCATGACCGCCGCGTCCGTCGGCCCGAACTCGCCGGTCAAGGCGATCTTCCCGCTGGTGGCCGGCAACGACCTGTACCGCGAACTGGCCACCATGGGCGGGATCCCGGACGCCGAGTTCATGTCCTTCTGGCTGACCTACACCGGCATCTCGCACATGACCGCACCGCTGGCCGAGGCACTGCGCCAGGGCTCGACGCAGAACATCCTGGACACCCTGACCCTGGAGCTGCAACACCTCGGCGGCGTCGCCTCGGCCAACCTGCCGATCCTGACCGGCCTGCTCGGCGGCGGTGAACAGGCGTACGACGGCACGTTCTGGCAGCAGCGCCGTCCCGCGGACATGCTCGCGGGCGTGGTCGCCAACGGCGTACCCGCGTTCCTGGTCGGCGGCTGGTACGACCTGTTCCAGCGCGGCGCGTTGATGAACTACGCCGGTCTGCAGAACGCGTGGGCGGGCCGTCCGGTCGGCGCGCCGATGATCGCCGGCCAGCCGGTCACCGACCGCTACCAACTCCTGATGGGCCCGTGGTACCACGACCCGCGCCAGGACCCGACCCTGGATCTGCCGGCCCTGCAACTGCGCTGGTACGACAAGTGGTTGAAGGGCATCGACACCGGCATCACCGGCAGCGCGAACCCGAACCCGCTGCACGTCAAGGAACTGGGCGGCAACCGCTGGCTGGACACCCGCAACTACCCGTTCACCGGCGCCGATCCCACCCGCCTGTACCTGGACCGGGGTCGCACCGGCAGCGCCCCGGCCTCCGCGAACGACGGCCTGCTCACCCCGACCGCGCCGACCGGCAACGGCAGCGAGTGGATCAGCTGGACCACCAACAACAGCCCGTGCACCCGCTCGACCGCACAATGGCTCGGCGGCTTCATCAAGGACCCCGCCTGCACGGACAGCAACACGGCGCGGGAAACCGGTTCGAGTTCGCTCGTCTACACGACCGCCCCGCTGACCGAGACCAAGGTGCTCGCCGGCCCGATCGGCGCCACCCTGTACGCGCAATCCAACACTCCCGAGACGCACTGGGTGGTCACCGTCACCGACGTGGCCCCCGACGGCTCCTCCGTCCCGCTCAGCTCCGGTGCCCTGGCCGGCTCCCACCGCGCCCTGGACCCGGCCCGCACCTGGTACGCCCCGGACGGCACCACCCTGATGCCGTACCACCCGTCCACCCAGACCACCACGACATCCGTACAGCCGAACCAGATCACCCGCTACGACATCGAGGTCTTCCCGACCTTCGCCTCGATCGCCCCGGGTCACCGAATCCGGGTGAACATCACCACGGCCGACACCCCGCACCTGGCCGCGACCCTGACCCAGACCCCGGGCCTCCTGGCCGGCATCTGGCAGGTGAAGTCGGGCCCGGCGAACCCGTCCTCGGTGACGATCCCGCTGGCCGCACCCACGGCCTTCGGCACCCCGTGCACGAGCGTCTGCCCCTGATCGGGTAACCACTGCCGCGAAGTTCGTGTGCGGGCGCCCGGCCGGGGATGCACATCCCCGGCCGGGCGCCCGCCTGCGCCGCCGCTGTTGCGCCGGGGCGGGTCAGTCATGTCGACGGTGTCGGCGTCGGTGAGGACCGGGTCCTCCTGGTGCTCCGTAGCGCGACAACGGCCTTGTCGATGTCGGGCGTTTGTGGCCTGGGTTGCCTGGGCTGCCCGGGCGGCGTGGCGATCGCGGGTTGATGGAGCCCGAGACGGGATGGGGTCCACCAGTTCGACGGGTCAGTTCGTACGGATCCGGCGACGGGCGGCTCCGTCCGGCAGGCTCCGTCCCGACGTGGCAGCCGCCACGCGGAGGCCCCGCCAAGTCGGCCGGTACTCCGCGGTGTCGCGACGGCATGGGCGGCGGTGGGCGGCCCGGGCGTCGAACGCGCCAACCACGCCGATCCACCGGTTCGACATCGCTTGCTCGTACATGTCGGGCAGGAGCGCCGTGTCCGAGGGCGTCAGATGGGCGAGATAGACGCCGGCGGACACCTTTGAGATCGGTGACGATGGGTCAATTATGCATGACTGATAGTGATTGACGGGTTGTGTATGTCGCCCGTACGGTGAGAGAGCAGATCTCCCCCGAATCAGGCCATACCCGCGAGCACTACCGGCGCGACGTGCGCTCAAAAGCGCCTTCGACACCGTCCGCCGCGTCGACTTCGTGCCCGCCCGATTCCGGGCTTGGCGCAGCGAGAGCGGATACACGCCCAATGCCCAAGGCTCACCCACCGCGGCGGCTCCGAGTCGGGACGTCGTCACCGAGGAAGGAACGGCATGGGAAATCACGGTGGCCCACCGGCAGACGACGAGCGACCCGTCAGCCCCAAGGATCGGAAGCCCTCGAACCCCACTCCCGACAGCCCTCCGGCCCCCGGCGGCGGCGATCATCGTAGGGACGACAAGTGACGGCGCCGATCGCCGAACTCCTCACCCTGGCCGGGACCATGCCGCCCGGCTGGGAGCAGGCGTTCGCCACCGTCCGGCGGGCCGACTTCGTCCCCGACCGCATCTGGCCCTTCCGTGACGGCGGCTACGAACGAGCCATCGACCGCGACCGTGATCCGGATGCCTGGCTTGCCGCCGTCGAGGACGACATCCCGCTCGTGACTCAGTGGGACGACGGCGCCCACACCGGCGACGAACCCGGTGAACTCGCCACCTCGTCCTCGTCCGCGCCCACCGTCGTTGCCCTCGAACTCGCCGTGCTCGACCTGGCCGACGGCATGCGCGTACTCGAGATCGGCACCGGGACCGGCTGGACGGCCGGGCTTCTGGCCGCGCGCGGCGCCAATGTCACCACCATCGAAGTCGACCCCGTGCTCGCCGCCCGGGCCCGGGACGCGATCGACCGCACTCGATACGCCGCGAGCATCACCGTCATCACCGGCGATGGTGCACTCGGCCACCCCCCGCACGCCCCGTACGATCGCGTCCACGTCACCGCAGGGGTCCGCAGCATCCCTGCCGCGTGGATCGATCAGGCCGCGTCCGGCGCCACAGTCGTGATGCCCTGGGGCACCGACTACAACCCCCACGACCAAGTCGTCCACCTGACCGTCACCGGCAACCAGGCACACGGTCGCTTCCGGGGTGGGCTGTCCTTCATGAAACTGCGCGCCCAGCGCGCCGAGTACCCGAACGTCCACTGGCCCGGCACTTGGAAACGCACCGCTCGCGCATCGACCCCCGCCCTGACGATCGCCGACGTCGCCGGTGCCACACACCGGGCCGCGGAGTTCGTCATCGGCCTCATGGTCCCCGACTGCATGCCCGACATCCGGGACGACGGCCGGATGTACCTCTACGGATGGGACGACGCCGGCGAACCCTCCCTGGCCGAGGCGGTATTCCCCGAGGACGGCATTCCCGTCGTCCACCAGACCGGAACCCGCGACCTGTGGAGCGAGGTCGAGGCTGCCCACGCCTGGTGGACCGCTGTCGGCCGACCGGAGGCAGAGCGATTCGGGCTGACCGTCACCGTGGACGGCGGCACGGTGGAACAGCGCCCGTGGTATGAGGCACCCGACCGCGAACTGCCTTCCCGCACCGGAATGCCCGGTGACGCCTTTCTTCGGGCCACTACTCGGCGGATAGGTGGGTAACGCGCCTCGGTAGATGCCGGGGGCTCGGGGCCGGCCAGTCGCACAGGTTCTGCCGGACGCCCGCGTGGCCCGACCGCGGCGTGGTCGGCGAAGGAGGATCGTAGGGACGCCCGGGTCGCCAGGGCCGGTTCCGCCGGGTAGGCGGCGAATCGTGGGACCCGTCCGTGGCGGCGACGTCAGGGGCCGTTCTGCCGACCCTTGACGTGGGACGAGCGGACGAAGCAGCACCCCCGACGTGTGATCGCACGTTCCGCGATACCTCGATCACGCGTCGTCGCCGCGATGGTTCGTCGTGGCCGCAGTAACGCCGATCCCGCTCCGCGAGCCCACCGCCCACCGGCCCCGGATCGGGGTTCTGCGATCCTGGCCGGATGCAGGTTGGGTTGCTTGGCGGGGTGCGGCCTCGGGGCGATGACGGTGTGCCGATCGAGGTCGGTGGGGTGCGGTTGCGCATGTTGCCGGCCCGGCCGGCGTTGGACGCGGGTCGGGTCTTGTCGGTGGACGCGCTGGTGGACGGGCTGCGGGGGGCGGAGCCGCTCGCGGATGCCGGGAACGCGGTGCAGACGTTGGTGTCGCGGCTGCGCAAGGTGTTGCGGCCGGCCGGCGTGTCGGTGGACCTGGTCGGCGGCGGCTATCGGCTCGGCATCCGGGCCGAGGACGTGGACGCGCATCGGTTCGAGGAGCCGGCCGCGCACGGGCGCCGCGAGTTGGCCGCGGACCGGCCGGACAAGGCGGCCTCGGCCCTTGTCGAGGCCCTCGCGTTGTGGCGGGGGCCGGCGCCGGCGGACCTGGCGGAGGCGCCGTTCGCCCGGGCGGTCGCGGCGCGGTTGCACGGGTTGCGGGTGGACGCGGCCGAGGACCGCTTCGAGGCGGAGCTGCGGTTGGGCCGGCATGCCGAGGTGCCGGCCGATCTGAGGGGTGACCCGGCATCAGGCGTACCGGCGCGGGCGGGTGTGGTTCGTGCCGTTGGCCGGCGTCGGCACGCCCGACGGAGTGGCCGACGCGGTGTTGTCCGCGCTCGGCTCGTGGGATCTGCGCTCCTCGGACGGTCGGCCGCGCCGGACCGGCACCGCGCTGGAGCGGATCGCCGAACTGCTCGACGTCGGTGCGGCGGTGCTGATCCCGGACAACTGCGAGCACCTGGTCGACGCGGCGGCGGAGCTGACGTACCGGCTCCTGGACCGGTTGCCGCAGTTGACCGTCGTCGCCACCAGCCGAGAGCCGCTGGGCATCACCGGCGAGGCGCTGTGCCGGGTCGGCCCGTTGCCGGTGCCGACCCTGGTCGGCGACTCGGCCGCGGACCTTGCGGCGGCGGCGGACGCGGCGTCGGTGCGGCTGTTCCCGGATCGGGCCGGCGCGGTGTGGCCGGGGTTCGTGCTCGATGCCGGCACGCTCGGCCCCGTGGTGGAGATCTGCCGACGGCCGGACGGCATGCCGCTCGCCCTGGAATTGGCCGCCGCGCGGCTGCGCGCGATGAGCGTCGAGCAGATCGCCCGGTGACTGGACGACAGGTTCCGCCTGCTCGCCTCGGGCAGCCGGGCCGGGCCGCCGCGTCGGCGCACGTTGCATGCGGTGGTCGAGTGGAGCTGGGATCTGCCGGCCGAGCCGGAACAACTGCTCGCCCGGCGACTGTCGGTGTTCCCGGGCGGCGCGACGGTGGCCGCGCCGGAGACGGTGTGTGCCGACGAACTGCTGCCCGTGGACGATGTGTTCTACGTCCTCGGCTCGCTGGTGGAGAAGTCGATCGTGGACGCGGTCGGGGACGGCGAACCGCGCTACCGGATGTTGGAGACGGTGCGCGCCTATGCGGCCGAGCAGTTGTTGCCGGCCGGTGAACAGGCCGGGTTCGCGGCCCGGTTCGAGCGCCACTTCCTGGCGCTCGCGCACGAGCAGGACCCGCTCCTGCGCACATCCGCGCAGTTGGAATCGCTCGCGCTGTTGGATGCGGAGTACGACAACCTGATGGCCGCGCTGCGGGCGTTCGTGGACGCCGGGCAGGCGGTGGATGCGGCCGGGTTCGCCGATGCGTTGTTCTGGTACTGGGGGATACGCGGGATCGGTGCGCCGTTCGAGACCATCGTGCCCGAGGTGTTGCGCTTCGGTGACGCGCTGCCCGAGCACGCGCGGGCCGCGTTCGCCGTGTGATGCGCCTGTTGGCCGGGATCGGCGCGCCGCGGCTCGCGGACGGCGAGGAGCTGCGTTCGCTGCTCGAAGCCTGCGCCCGGACCGACGTGTTCGGGCATTACCCGGCGCTCGTGGTGGGGCTGCCGCCGGCCGCGTTCCTGTCCGGGAACACCGAGGCGGGCGAGCGCGAACTGGCCCGGATGGCGTCCGGGTCGGATCCGTGGGTCCGGGCCTGCTCGCACTGGGTGACGGACTTCGTGCACACCGATCGTGGTGACTGGGAGGCGGGGGCGAGTGCGCGGGCCGAGGCGCCGGCCGGGTTCGCGGCGGTCGGCGATCGGTGGGGTCTGGCGACGGCGCTGATGGCCATCGGTGCGCACCACTCGATTCGCGGCGAACACGAGCCGGCGATCGCCGCGTTCGAGCGGGCGGTCGCGCCGGCGAGCGAACTGGGTGCCGCGGACGACGCGTCGCTGTACCGGGGTACGCTCGCCGCCGAGCGCATGCGGGCGGGCGACCTGGCCGGCGCGCGGAGCGAACTGGCGGCCGCGGAGCGGCAGGCGAGGACGCGCGGGCATCGCTATCTGGAGCTCGCGGTACTCTCCGGCCGCTCCGAACTGCACCGCAGAGTCGGGGAGTTCCCGGACGCCGAGAAGATGCTCGACCGCCTGGAGGCGCTCGCCGAAAGCCTGTCGCTGCCCGCCGAGATGGTCGGCGACATGCTCGCCCAGGGGCGGTTGGCCACCCTCCTCTCGGCGGCCGAGGAGGGTCTCGACCCGGCGTCGACGGATGGCATGCACGAGATCGACGCGAGGGCGTCCGGTGCGCCGGATCGGGCCGACCCGGTGTCCTTCGGCACCGCGACGCGGGTCGACGCCGGGGCCTCCGCGCACATCGATCGGGCCGACCCCGGGGCCTCCGCCCGCGTGGATCGAACCGACCTGCTCGCGCGGGCCCGGAAGTTGTTGCCCGCCACCTCCGCCGCGGCGGTCGCCCGTCGCGATCCGGCCGACGTCGCGCCGACGGCGGAGTTGCTCGCCGCGGTGTTGCGGTGGGAGGGGGATTCGGTCGGCGCGGCCGAGGTGCTCGGGCTGAGTGCGGCGTTGCGCGGGATCTTCGACGCGGGCAGCCCGGCTGCGATTGCCGGTGGACCGGCTCGTGGCGACCCTGGGCACGGCGGGCTGCCGCGAGGCGTACGAGCGCGGCGCCGCGCTGCCCCGGGAACAGGCCCCGAGCGCCGTATTGGCCCGACTCGAACCGGTCACCGTGCCGAACGCGCCTCAGTAGGACTGGAGTTCGAGCAGGGTGCCGGCCGGATCGCGGACGTGGGCGGTGTGCAGGCCCTCGCCCCAGGCCGGGCGGTGGGTGGGCGGGGTGACCGGCTGTGCGCCGTGCGCCAGACACAGTGCGTACGCCGTGTCCAGGTCGGCGACCCGGCTGACGAACATCGTGTGGTCCTGCACCGGCGCGGGGGGCTCGCCGGGCAGGTGGCCGGCGCCCACCACCTCGGCCATCGCCGTGCGGTCGAACAACATCAGCACGCCCTCGGCGCCCACGTCCCAGCTCGCGTAGGGACCGTGCGCGGCGCCGCGGGTGCGGGTGGCGCCGATCAGTTCGGGCAGGACGGCGTCGTAGAAGCGGAAGCAGTCGGCGAAGCGGTCGACCAGAAGGCGGGGGTGCAGGGCGTCCATCCGAACTCCGAAATTCGTAGGTGAGAACCAATCATTGGTCGGAGCCTATAGTAGTCGCCATGAACGAGACCGCGCCGCCGACGCTGACCGCGCTGACCACCTACCTGCTGTCCCGGGTCGGCAAGACCGCCCGAGGCCGGCTCGCCGACCGCCTCGCCGACAGGGGGCTGCGCCTGTGGCACATGGCCGTGCTCGCCGCGCTGGCCGACTTCGGTCCGCATGCGCAGCGTGACCTGGCCGCCCGGCTGGCCATCCACCCCAGCGACGTGGTCAAGGTGCTCGACGAACTCGCCGTCGCCGAATGGGTGGAGCGGGTGCGCGACCCGACGGACCGCCGTCGCGTCCGGGTCAGTCTCACTGCGGCCGGCCGCATTGCCCTGGCCGAGTTGGAGGCGGATGCGCGCGAGGTCCAGGATCGACTGCTGGAGCCGTTGAACGCCTCCGAACAGGGCGTCCTGAACGAGCTGTTGCTTCGGGTGCACGGGCAACTCCCGTACTGAGCAGGCACATCGGGTCCGGCGGCGGCCGGGTCGACGGTCGGAGGTCGGCGGTCGACGCGGCCGGCCGATCGGAGTGGCATCTGCCGGCTGTATGCCCATTGTTGAGTCGCAAATGCAAGCCGATCCGCGAGGTCGGTGCAGAGATGTATTTTGTGTTCGGACCCTTCGGCATGGGCATGATCCGGAACGGTGGCCGAACGGGTGATCACGCGATCGGAAGGAGCGGCGGTGAGCGATCGCGAGATCCGGGAGGTCGGGCTGGACGGGGAGTTGACCAGGGTCGCCGGGACCGAGGTGCGAATCGTCGTCGACGGCATCGCGGCCTGGGGCATCGAGTGGGTCGACGGCCCGACGGTGGATCGTATGCGCGGACACGTCGCCGCCGTGCGCACCGCGCGACGCCGTGTCGCGCCCCCCGAGCATCGGCTCGCCTACCGTCGCCGGCAGAGCCCGCGGGCGTGGGCCGCGCGAGCGATAGCCGTGCTGCGGGACGCGAACTCGGCCCGCGCGGTGGCGGCGGGCGCGGCGTTGCGCCGCAATCATCCGGCCGCACAGGGTTGGCGGGCCGGCGGCCTGACACCCGAGGACCACGCGCTCCTCGACCTGGTCCAGCGGTTGTCCGAGGGCATCGCCGACCCCGAGCGCGCGGACCGGCCGGAGGACGAGCCGCTGATCCGTCGACTGCTCGACGAGGGCGACCACTCCAAGGAAGCGATGTGCAGGCTCCTCAACGACGGCTCCGACGGCCCGGACGGTCCGGGTATCGGTAGCGGTCCGGGCCTCCGCCTCCGCCTCGGCCTCGATGGCGGAACCACCGAGAAGCCGCGTGAACGGGCGCGGTTGCGGCTGGTCCAGGGGGGCTCCGGGCGCTGAGTACGGCAGCCGGCCGCCGCGTGGGCAGCGGATCGGGTGCGGGGTGTCGGCGGGTTGGAAACGTACAAGACGCGCGCCCGAGCGATGGTCGAGAATCGGGTCATGGAGATCAAGCCCGTCAACCTCACCGAAGCACTGGCGACCTTCGAGGACGTGTACAGCCCTCGGATCGTGGCCCGAATGAACGACTACGACGTGCGCATCGCCCACACTCTGGGTGAGCACGTGTGGCATGTACACGAGGACACCGACGAGTTCTTCCTCGTCCTCGACGGGCGGTTCGACATCGCACTGCGGAAAGCGGACGGCGGCGAACACACGGTGGTGCTGCGCAAGGGAGACACCTTCGTGGTGCCCAAGGGCACCGAGCACAAGCCGTCGTCGCCGGGCGGCTCCATCCTGATGTTCGAGCCCACGGGAACCTCGACCACGGGGGACCGGCACCTGGGCGAGATCCCGGACCACGTGGACAGCACCACCGGCCACCGACTGGCCTGACGACGCCCGACGCGACGCACCCGGGGCGTCGCGTCGGCGCGGCAGCCCAGGCCGGCGCACTCGGGTTGCGCGGCCGCAGACGCTCACCCGCGGCAGCGCCCCGCCCGCAGGCGCCCGCCCGCACGCGCCCACGCAGGCGCTCACCCGCGGCAGCGCCCCGCCCGCACGCGCTCACCGGCAGGCGCACCCGCAGCAGCGCCCGGCCGGCGCCCACCCGCCAACCGCCGCCCGCGCGCACCTACACCCCCGGTCGCCACAAAGCACCGCTGGTCGGCCCGGTCAGCCGAACGCCGCCGCGAACCGGGCGCGTACGTCGCCCAATCGCTCCACCGGTTCGTTGGCGAAGACCAGACGCAGGTGCGTACTCCCCTGCGGACCCCAGCCGTTCATCGGCGTGGCCGCGATCCGGCCGAGCCGGAACAGCCGTTCGGCGGCGACCTCCGGGGCCAGGCCCATCGCGGCCGTGTCGATCAGCAGCGACCAGCCGCCGTGCGGTCGGATGCACGGGTAGTCGGCGAGTGCGTCCAGGATGGTCGCGCAGCGCTCCCGCCAGATCCCGGTCGCGGCGGCGACGTCGGCGTCCGCGTCGGGCGCGGACAGCGCGGCGGCGACGGCCGCCTGACCGATGCCGACGGGGCAGACCACGTTGCTCAGGCCGACGAGTTTGACGTCGGCCATGATCTCGGCGGGCCCGACCACCCACCCCACCCGCCAGCCGATCATCCGCAGTTCCTTGGAGGCGGCACCGCACGTGATGGTGCGATGAGCCAGCCCGGGATGCGCCGCCGGATGGTCGGGAGCCCTGCCGTCGAACCGGATGCGCTCCATCGCCGCGTCGTGGATCACCCAACAGTCGTGCTCGGCCACCGCGCGGGCCAGCGCGTCCCAGTGCGTGTGGTCGAGCAGCGCGCCGGTGGGCATCGCCGGGGACATCACCAGCACGGCGGCGGTGTTCGGGCCGACCGCGGCGGCGAGTTCGTCCGGATCGGTGCTCCAGCCGTCCGGGCCCGCGGTGCACGGCACATGGCGCGGAACGCCCCCGGCGAGGCGGATCCGGTTGACCAGGCCGGCGTAGATCGGGTCGGCGAGCACCACCTCGCGGCCCGGCTCGACCGTGGCGAGCAGCACGTCGAGGATGCCGTTGAGCCCGCCGGCCGCGTTGATCACCTCCTCGTGCGGGTCGTACGCGCGTCCCGCGATGCGGCCCACGTGCGCCGCGGCGGCCTCGCGCAGGGCGAGCGAACCGTGGAACGGCAGGTAGCTGTTGGCCGCGTCGTCGTCGATCGCGGCCCGGGTGGCGGCGAGCGCGACGGCCGGCGGGCGGATGTCGGTGTCGAGGTTCTCCAGACGCAGCAGGTCCGGATCGTGTGCGGCGTCGGCGGCGTCGCCGACCCTGTCCACGCCGATGCCGGGGATGTGCTCCAGGCGGGAGACGCGCATGACCATGTTCTTCCATCCCTACGGAGTCGGGGGAGCGTCCCACAGCGCCCAGGCGGCACCGGCACGACGGGCCCGTTCCCACGGTGTTCGGGAGCGTGGTCCAGGAGCACCGGCTCATGCGTACCGGTAAACTGGTACGGTGATCCAGCATAATGAACGGCATGACCATCGCAAGGGAAATCGGGCACAACATTCGGGTGCTGCGTGAGGCGGCCGGCCGCTCGCTCGCCGACCTCGCCGCGAGTGCGGGCCTGAGCAAGACCACGCTGCACGGCATCGAGCAGGGCGAGGCCAATCCCACGCTGAGCACGCTGTGGTCCCTCGCGGGCGCGCTGGACGTTCCGCTGGGCGGTCTGCTCGACGGCGGCGCGCCGGCGGTCTCGGTGGTCCGGGCCGACCAGGGGCCGCAGGTGAGCGGCGAGGCGGTGCACGCCCGCCTGCTGCACCGGGTGCATGTCCGCGGCTGGGTGGAACTGTACGAACTCGACGTCACCGACGCCGAACAGGTCTCGGCGGCGCATCGTCCCGGCGTCGAGGAATGCCTGCTGGTCACCGCCGGCCGGATCGAGACCGGGCCGCTCGCCGACCGTCGGGAGTTGTCGACGGGCGACTCGATCCGCTTCGACGCGACCGGTCCGCACGTCTACCGGGGCCTGGCCGACGACAACCGGGCCGTGCTGCTGATGGTCCATCAATAGTCGCCGGCAGCCCGTCGACGACCCTGTGCGACACCGACCGTGCCGCCCGCCGCCCGCCGGCCGGATTTCACCCTTCGTGTCGCCGCCCCCACACGACTGTGACCGGGGTCTCGATACTTTGGCCAAGTATTGCGGTGCCAAAGCGAGTCGGCGAAGGGTTGACTCGCCTCATGGCAACCACACTCGTGCCCGAGAGTCCGGTACGCCCGGACCAGCCGGGCCCCTACGGCATCGGCACCATCGAGTTCCCGTTCTGGACCGGTGGACCCGGGTTCACCCTCGCCAAGATCAGCTACCCGGCCGAGCACGACGGCTGGTTGGCCCCGGCCGACAAGTCCGAGGGCTCGTACCCGTCCGTCGTCCTCGCACCGGCGACCTGGACCGGCTCGAACATGTACGACTGGTTCACCGACTACGTGGTGCGGCACGGCTACATCGTCTTCCGCTACTTCCCGGAGAACATCCTCGCGCTCGACCCGCACGTGCACGCGGACACCATCAGCGATGCCATCGACAAGCTGATCGACATCGACGACGACCGGTTCAATCCGCTGCGCGGCATGATCAAGCAGGACGCGTTCGCCGCGGTCGGGGTGTCCCTGGGCGGAGCGGGCGCGCTGGTCGCGGCGGCCCGGGACAAGCGCATCCGCGCGGTCATGGGCTTCGCGCCCGGCCGCAACGTCAAGGAACCCGACCTGTACGCGCTGATCGACGCCGACGTCGCCAAGGTGAGCGCGCCGACGCTGATCGTGTCCGGGCAGAACGACAAGATCTCCCCCGGATCGGGCGTGCACTACCTGGACCTGGTTCCGCAGGGCTACAAGGCGTACGTGGAGATCAGCGGCGGCAACCACGTGCAGTTCCTCGATCCGAGCGACATGGACATCCACCTTCCCGGCCTGCCCCGGGACGGCAAGCCCGGGATCGGCTTCGCCGAACAACACGCGATCACCAACGTCTACGCGACCGCGTTCCTGCACGCGGCGCTGAAGGGGTACGGCCACTGCGAGGGGTACGTGTCCGGCGAGGACGCGGTGATGGCGCTGAAGAACGGCCAACTCTCCGACCTGCGTTCACACGCCGGCCCACTGCCGCTGCCGTTCCCGGCGGCGACGAGCGGCGTACGCGGCGCGGCGGTGGCGGCGAGTACGGCGGCGGCGTCGGGGAACCTGGTCGAGGCGGCGAGCACGGTCGCCTCGGCGGTGCTGCTTCGCGTCAACGGGCTGGTCCGGGACGTGGCTCGCGGGGTGGAACGGGCGACGGTGGCGGTGGAGAAGCGCATCGTGGGCTGACCGACATCGGGATCGGGGCGGCCCGGTGTGGGGCGCGGGTCTGGTGCGGTGGTGGGTCGACCGAAACCCGGATCGGGGCCGGGGCCGGCGGGTGTCGGGCGCGGCACCGGTGCGGTCGTGGGTTGCCCGACATCGGGAGCGAAGCCGCCCGGTGTCGGGCGTGGCACCGGCTCACCCACCCGCGTCTCTGCCGAAGGATTCGGCGGCGGCGCGGGCGAGTTCGTCCTCGTACTGCGCCGCGTCCCCGCTGACTCCGACCCCGCCCACCGGTCGGCCGTCGACCAGGAGCGGATGGCCGCCGCGGCCCAGGTACCAACTCCCCTGCTGGACGAAGCTCTGCGCGAACACCGGCCGATCGCCCAGTTGTTCCTCCATCGTCGCGGTGGCCCGGCCGAACGCCGCCGCCGTGCGGGCCTTGGCCGTGGCCAGATCCGCGCTGAACCGCAATGCCCCGTCCATGCGTTCGAACGCGACCGGCACGCCGGCGCCGTCCACCACCGCGACGCTCACCGCGCGACCGGCCGCCGACGCCGCGGCCACCACGTTCCGCACGATCGCCCGTGCGGCACTCGCGGCCACATCGTGGTTCGGCACGACGTGGCCGGCCCGGCTTCCGTTGCCCATCGTTGCTCCCGTCGTCGGGCCGCGCGAACCCGGCCGGACCGCGCCGGGCCCGGCCAGAACCGGGGCAGAGCGGCGCTGCCCACCGGGATCCGCCGGACAGGGCCCAAGGGTGCCGGCGCGGCGGTGATCGCGGAAGAGCCGTTCCGGGCCCGGATTCGGGCCTATGGGCGGCGGACACGGACTCGCCCATTCGGTGTGGTTCGGCGGCACGCGCGTTTCCGGCATCGACCCCGCGTCGACCCTGAACCCATGGCCGACCGTGAACCCGTGAACCAAGCCGTGCTCGTACCCGCCGGTGCCGACGTCGTCGGTGCGCAGGGCATCCGGATGAGCGAACGTGTATCCGCCGCGACCGTGGGCGCCGGACGCCTGTGCGGCTTCTTCGCCACGCTCGGACCGGGCGAGCGGACCGCGGTGCACCACCACGAGGGCGAGGAGACCGTCGTGCTGCTCACCGCGGGCAGTTGCGACGTCTTCTCCGGTGCCGGGTTGGCGAGCGGGGTGCACATGAAGGTGGGCGACGTCGTGTTCATCCCGTCCGGCTGCGTGCACCAGGTCCTGGCCGGCCCGCACGGATTCACCGTGTTCGAGGTGCGATCCGGCGCCACGGACCACACGGTGCTCGTCGGCCCGCCGTGATCCGCTCCGGGTGCGCCTGCGGCTCTTCGCCCCGCCGGCCCCGGGTCCGGTCCGTGGTCGGGGAACTGCGCCCCGTCGATAACCATCGGCTATCACCGGTGGTCTTGGACCGGGCGTCGGCCGGCACGGCAGGGTGATGGCACGGGAAACGCACGCCGACGACGACTTGCCGAGTCGGCGGGGACGATCACAAGGGGGAACCTCACGATGAGCAGGATCTGGTTGGTCACCGGCGCGAACAGTGGCTTCGGACGGGCCGTCACCGAGGCGGCCGTGGCCGCCGGCGACACCGTGGTGGCCGCGGCGCGCCGGCCCGAGTCGTTGGGCGATCTGGTGGCGGCACACCCGGATCGCATCGAGGCGGTCCGGCTGGACGTGACCGACGCGGCCGGGATCGAGACCGTGGTCACCGAACTGGTCGCCCGGCACGGCCGGGTCGACGTCCTGGTCAACAACGCCGGCCGCACCCACGTGGGCGCGCTGGAGGAGACCACCGACGCGGAACTGCGCGCGCTGTTCGATGTGCACGTCTTCGGCCCGGCCGCGCTGGTGCGCGCCGTACTGCCGCACATGCGTGCCCGGCGGTCCGGGGCGATCGTGCAGTTGAGCAGTATGGGTGGGCGGATGTCGTTCGCGGGCTTCTCGGCCTACAGCGGCACCAAGTTCGCCCTGGAGGGCATGTCCGAGGCGCTGGCCGACGAGGTGCGGCCGTTCGGCATCAAGGTGCTGGTGGTCGAGCCGGGTGCGTTCCGAACCGGTTTGATGGGCGCCGCCGGTGCCAGTGCCGAGATCGCCGCGTACTCCGAGGGCGCGGTGGGCACCACTCGACGCATGGTCGGCGCGGCCGACGGGCAACAGCCCGGCGATCCGGCCAAGGCCGCCGCGGCCATCCTGGCCGCGCTCGCCGACGAGGCCACCCCGCTGAACCTGCCGCTGGGCGCGGACGCGGTGGATGCGATCGTCGGCCGGCTCGACACCCTGCGGTCCGAGATCGAGGCGTGGGAGAAGGTCGCCCGCGCCACCACGTTCGACGCGTGAGCGGAGCCGGCCGGCACGCACCGGGCGGGATGGGCACGCACCGGGCCGGGGCGGCACGCAACGGACCGGCCGCGGGCGACCGGGGCCGGAGGGTCGCGGCTGCGCCTGTCGGGTGGGCTGCGAGTGGTCGGTACGGTTGAGGGTCCGGGTCGTACGTCCCGGTCCGGACCAGGAGGCACCATGCACACGCGCGTGATCGACAACCCGGCGCAGTCCCGATTCGAGCTCCACGTGGGCGGCGATCCGGCCGAACTCGCCGGATTCGCCGAGTACTTTCCCGGCGAGGACGACGTGATCGCGTTCATCCACACCGAGGTCGATCCGCGCTTCGCGGAGCACGGTCTGGGCGATGTGCTGGTGCGGTCCGCGCTCGACACCGCGCGCGAGCGCCGGGTCGGGGTGGTGCCCAATTGTGCCTACCTGCGCGCCTGGATGATCGAGCACCCCGAATACCTCGACCTGATCCCCGAGCGGCACCGGGCCGCCCTGGGCTTGTGATCCGGGCGAAGGGTGTCGGCGGCGGCGCGGGCCTGGCAGCCTTGACGCACGAGCCCGAGTGGGCCCGAGCCCGTTCGGGACGGCGGGCCTCGGCAGGCGGTGCGGGGACGGGGGAGGCACGGCCGCCGGCGGTGCCGGATACGGTGGGACGCGCGAGCGCGGCGATCGGTGTGGCCGAAGGGCGTGCGCGCGGACCACATTGCCCGGGCCGCAGGTCCCGATCGTGACCCAGGAGGCAGCGGTATGGAAACGCGTGTGAGCGACAACCCCGCGCAGTCCCGCTACGAGATATTCACCACCGCCGAGGCCGCTTCCGACACCTCGACGGGCCCGGTCGCCCCGCCGTTGCGGGCGACGGAACTCGTGGGTTTCGCCGAGTACTTCGTCAGCGGCGACGAGGTCGCCTTCACACACACCGAGATCGACCCGAAGTTCGGCGGCCGGGGTCTGGGCGGTCGGCTCGCCCGGGCGGCGCTGGACGCGGTCCGGGAGCGGGGCCTCGCGGTGCTGCCTTACTGCTCGTTCATCAAGGACTGGATCGCCAAGCACCCGGAGTACGTCGACCTGGTCCCGGAGGATCGGCGCGACGCGTTCGGGCTGTGAGTTGTCTGGTCGGGTGACTTCGGCCCTGTCGGGCGTCTTCGGCGCCTGCGGGGGTGGAGGCCCGTTCGTTTATCGCGGCCGGCCGACCGATTCACGCACCGGCTCGGCCTGCGGGCCGGGCGTGGGGTGGCTGTTCACGACTCCACGGCCATCCGGATGCCCAGTGCCACCATGATCCCGCCGGATGTCTGCTCCAACCGGCGGCGGACCTTGGCGCGGCTGAGCACCGTGCGCATCCGGCCGACGAACCACACGTACAGGCTGTAGTAGCCGACCTCATACACCGCCCAGATCGTGGCCAGGGCGACCATCGTGGGTAGCTGCGGCGAGCCGTGCGGAACGAACTGGGGGAGGAAGGACATCGCGAAGACGGCGGCCTTCGGGTTGGCCAGGTTCAGGGTCAGTGCGGCGCGGTAGGCGCGCCGACCGCTGCCCGGCTCGGGCTCGGCGTTCGTCGTGTTGCCGGCCTCGTCGGTGATGAATCCGGTCAGGCCGTCGCGGCGGGCCGCGCGGATGGCCTGGATGCCGAAGCCGACCAGGACGACGGCGCCGACGATGCGCATGATGTCGTAGGCGAGCTGGGATGCGGCCAGCAGGCCGGTGAGCCCGAAGGCCGCGGCGAGTCCCCAGATGAAGACCCCGGTCTCGTTGCCGAGCACCGCCAGGAAGCCCGCGCGACGGCTGTGCAACGAGTGCCGGATGATCAGGATCGAACTCGGCCCGGGACTCGCCGCGATGAGCGTGCAGGCGCCCAGGAACGCCAGGAGGGTATGCGTCATGCCCCGCATCCTGAACCCGCGCCGGGCCGGGCCGCCACCGATTTGTCCGGGCGGACTACCGGGTGGCAAGCGTTTCGGGCGGCTCGGGCGGCAGCCAGGTGTGCGGGTCGGCGACGACCTGCTCGGCCGAGGCCAGGTCCTTCACCTGGTGCGCTCCGCCGTCGCCGACCCCGGCGCCCGGATCGGCTGCCGGGAACCATACGTGGCCGATGCCCTTGCGCAGCGCGTACCGCAGTTGCTTCTGCAACTTGTCCGGCTGGTGGTAGACCTCGGTGCGGATTCCGCGGGCGCGGAGCGCCGCGCCGGTGCGCTGCGCGAGCGCGAACGACGCGGCGTCGGGCACCGCGACCAGCACCTGCGTGGGGCACTTCGGGCCGATCGGCAGCCGGCCCTCGGCGACGAGCTTGGCGAAGATCCGGGTCAGGCCGATGGAGATGCCCACACCCGGCAGGTCGCGCCGGATGAAGGAGCCCGCCAGGTTCTCGTAGCGGCCTCCCGAGCAGATGCTGCCGTAGTCCGGGAATTCGACGAACTTCGCCTCGTAGACGGTGCCGGTGTAGTAGTCGAGTCCGCGCGCGATGGACAGGTCCGCGACGATCGAACCGCGCGGTAGATCGGCCAACGCGGCGAGTACGACGGCCAGTTCGGCGAGGCCCTCGTCGAGCAGGGGGTGTTCGACGCCCAACGCGCGGATCTCCTCGACCACGGATGCGTCGGTGCCGCGAATCCCGGCCAACCTCGCGCAGTTCGCCACCAGGTCCGGTTTCAGGCCGAGTTCCTCGACGAGCAGGTTCCCGACCCGGTCGAGGCCGACCTTGTCCAGCTTGTCGAGGATCCGGATCGCGGCCGGCGGATCCGTGAGGCCGAGTCCGGCGTAGAAGCCCTCCAGGATCTTGCGATTGTTGAGGTGGATCGTGAACGGGCCGATTCGCAACCCGGTGAGGATCTCGTGGGCGATGCGCGGCATTTCCGCATCGAAGTGGAGTGGAATCCGGTCCACATTGATCACGTCGATATCGCATTGCACGAATTCCCGGTACCGGCCCGCCTGCGGGCGTTCACCGCGCCAGACACGCTGGATTTGATATCGCTTGAACGGGAAGACCAGATCGTTGAAATTCTGCGCGGTATAGCGCGCGAACGGCACGGTGAGATCGAAGCGCAGGCCGAGCCGGGCATCGCTGTCGTCGTCCCGGTCCGCCTGGAGCCGGTGCAGGGTGTACACCTCCTGGGCGGTCTCACCCTTCTTGAGCAGGACGTCGAGTGCCTCCACGGCCGGCGTCTCGATCGGGGTGAAGCCGTACGACTCGAACGTGCGCCGGATGTGGTCGAGCCATTGCCCCTCGACCAGGCGGACTTCCGGAAGCCATTCCGGAAATCCGCTGAGCGGAGTCGGACGCAGAGGCGGATCAGCGCGCACGGTATGCAGCATCCCGGTCGAGGATCGTTTTGCGGGTTCGGGTTCGGCAACCCTCACAGAGTCGGCAGGGGTGGGCAAGGAAATATGCGCCGTCACGCCTTCACGCCGCGAAGGTGGGCGGGGGGTTGGGGTTGCGTACCGCGTCGAGGTATTCGGCGATTGCGTCGCGGTTGCGGGTCAGGCAGTTGACGCGTTCGGTCATCCGGTCGCGTTCGTGCTCCAGGGTGGCGATCATCTCCGGTGTCGCGTCCGGGAAGTGGATGATGCGGGGCTTGTCGAGGCAGGGCAGGATCTGTTTGATGATTCGGGTCGGCAGCCCGGCGTCGAGCAGGCCGCGGATCTGTAGGACCCGGTCGACGCAGGACTCGTCGTAGTCGCGGTAGCCGTTGGGGGAGCGGTCGGCGACGATCAGGCCCTGCTCCTCGTAGTAGCGCAACAACCGGCGCGGAGTACCGGTGCGTTCGGACAGCTCGCCGATGCGCATGTGATCCACCTCGTGTCTCGCCGCTTGACCCTCACATCAATGTGATGGTTCGAGCATACGCAGCATGAGAAGCCGAAGCGCGACCCCGACACCCTCACCCACCACGATCGACGACCGGAAGTTGCCGATGGCGGCGCTGTTGGCGCTGGCCACGGCGGTGTTCGTGACCAGTCTGACCGAGACGCTGCCTGCCGGTGTACTGCCCGCGATGAGTGCCGACCTGGGGGTGGGGGAGTCGGCGATGGGACAGTCGGTGACGATCTATGCAATCGGCACGGCGCTCACCGCGATTCCGCTGTCGGCGGCGACCGCCGGGTGGCGTCGTAAACGGCTGCTGCTCACCGCGATGGCCGGCTTTGCGGCGGCCAATACGGTCACCGCGGTTTCCGGCAGCTACCCGCTGACCATGGTGGCCCGATTCGTCGCCGGCGTGGCCGCGGGCGTGGCGTGGGCGCTGCTGGCCGGATACGCCCGTCGCCTGGCGCCGGCGCACCTCCAGGGCAAGGCGATCGCGATCGTGATGGCGGGCATTCCGATCGCCCTGTCGTTGGGAGTGCCCGCCGGGACCTTCCTCGGCGACGAGTTCGGTTGGCGGGTCTCCTTCTGGGCGATGACCGTACTTGCGCTGGTCCTGATCGCCTGGATCGTCGCGATCGTGCCGGATCAGCCCGGACAACGTGCGGACGAGCGAACGCCCCTGCTGCGCACTCTGGCCATCCCGGGTGTGGCGCCGGTCCTGTTCGTCACCCTGGTGTTCGTGCTGGCGCACACCATCCTCTACACCTACATCGCCACCTACCTGGATCGACTGGACCTGGGCGACTCCACCGACGTGGTGTTGCTGGTCTTCGGCGGCGCGTCGCTGCTGAGCATCTGGGCCGTGGGCACCGCGATCCACCGACGGCTGCGCGAGCTGACCATCGCGGCCACGCTACTGTTCGCCGCGGCGGCCACGATCCTTGCGGCATTCTCCGACAGCCACGCCCTGGTCCTGGCCGCGGTCGTGCTGTGGGGACTGGGCTGGGGCGGTGCGCCCACCCTCCTGCAGACCGCCGTCGGCGACGCGGGCGGGGACGAGGCGGACGCCGCCCAGGCGATGCTCGTCACCCTGTGGAACGCGGCGATGGCCGGCGGCGGCGTGGCCGGTGCGATCCTGCTGGACCTGCTCGGCACCGGCTCCTTCCCGTGGAGCGTGCTGGTCCTGCTGATCCCGGTGCTCGCGGTGGTCGTCGCAGCCCGCGCACACGGCTTTCCGGCTCGACGCCGGGGCGCGGACGCCTGATCGACGGCTGCGCACGGACAGCGCCCCGGCGCGCCGAGCCGCCGGCGCGCCGTTCGGTTCTCGGACGTTGTCGGATCGGCGGGATGCCGAGCGCCGGAACATGCCCGGCGGGGTGCGAGACCGGCCGTCAACCCGCCCCGCCGGCGAGATCGATCCCGGTATTAGGCTTTCGTCATGAGCTCGCAGGCATACCTCTCCGCACTGTTCTCGCTGGACGGCCGGGTCGCCGTGGTGACCGGCGGCAGTTCCGGTATCGGCCGCGCCATCGCCCGAGCCCTTTCCCGGGCCGGGGCGAGCGTGGTGGTCGTGGCCCGACGGGAGGCGGAACTGACCGAGACCGTCGAGGAGTTGACCGCTCGGGGTGGCAAGGCGGCCTGGGTGAGCGGTGATCTGGGCAGCCGTGCCGGGGTGCGCGCCGCGGCCGAGGCGGCGGTGGAGGCGTTCGGCGAGCCGGACATCCTGGTCAACTCCGCGGGCATCAACCTGCGCCCGCCGATGAGCGAGCTCGGCGACGATGTCTGGGACGCCACGATGGCGGTGAACCTGGAGGCGCCCTACCTGCTGGGGCAGCGCTTCGGGCCCGGCATGGCCGAGCGCGGCTACGGGCGGATCATCCACGTCTCGTCACAACAGGCGCATCGGGCATTCGTGCAGAGCGGCGCCTACGGCGTGTCCAAGGGCGGGTTGGAGTCACTGGCCCGCTCCCAGGCCGAGGCCTGGTCGCCGTACGGGGTCACCGCCAATACGCTCGTGCCCGGCTTCGTGATGACCCCGCTCAACGCGCGACTGTCCGCCGACCCGGAAAGGGTCGCCTCGCTGGCCGCGCGCACCATGGTCGGCCGCAACGGGCTCGCCGAGGACTTCGAGGCCGCGGCGGTGTTCCTGGCGGGCGCCGGATCGGCGTACGTCACCGGCCAGTCGATCTTCGTCGACGGCGGACTCTCGGTGCACTGAGCGCCGACCGTACCGACCACACACCGGCCACACGCCGGCCACACGCCGGCCACACGCCGGCCACACCGCGCCCCGGACCCGAGCCGATGTCGACTCGGGTCCGGCGCGCCCCTTCCTCGCACGGCTGCCGCGATCCCGGCGTACCGTCCGGCGAAGGTGCCCTCAGCGGCCGATCATGAACGCGTCGGGTCGCAGCGCCCGATCGACGATCCGCACGTCGCCGACCCAGGCGTTGAGCGTCTGGTCCAGCTTGCCGTCGTACGCGTAACCGCCCAGCATCCAGGGCAGGTTGAGCGTGGTCAGGCCGATCGAGCGGGCCGACGGGTTGCGCACCACCGGGCAGCCGTCGACGTACATCGTGGTCTGCCGGGAGTCGTTCACGACGGCGACGTGCCACCACGTGTCCGGACCGAGTTCGTGGCCCCAGTTGGTCGCCGAGCCGTCGCTGTTCAACGGATAGACGCACCACTGGAGTTCGCGACCGCCGGACAGGCTCAGCGTGACGAGCGGCTCCTGCGGATCGCCTTGCGGCTTGCGCGCCTCGCCGCTCATGCCCCAGCGGCTGAGCAGCGCCGACCAGCCGTCCCGGCCTCCGTCCCAGTCGGCCGGCAGCTTGAAGAACGCCTCGATCGTGTAGCCGGACCGGAATGTCGCGGTGTTCAGCGGGGCATCGTTGGCGGTCTGCAGATGTCCGCCGCGAAGCGGCGACTTGCCGCCCGCGAGCCGGATGCTGCCGTGACCCGGCTGATCGGGGTGGAACTGATGGGACCAGCTGACCGAACCGGCCGCGGCGCCCGGAGCGGGCACGAGGGTGAGGTCGTTGCCGCGCCCGGACAGGTCGGGGAAGCGCTGCGCGCCGGGGATCGGCGCGCCGTCCTGGTGCGAGCCGTCGAAGCGCCAGTAGGCGACCGTCCCGGGTACCACCATGCGCTGGGCGGGGCGGGCCGCACGCTGCGGTATCGGGGCGAAACGGGCGAAGCGCCGGTCGAAGTCGATCGGCACCGAGAAGTAGTCCTCCGGGCCGGTCAACTCCATCTCGCGGCGCTCCAGTTCGTTGAGACCCCGGTTGCTGCGGCCGAGGATCCACGGGGAGAGCGTCTCGACGTCGATCGTGTTGCGGTCGAGATCGAAGTGGTAGAGCCGGATCATCGCGGCCCCGCCGAAGTAACGATTCTGGTAGTTGGTGATGTGCAGGTGCACGTCACCGCCCGCATCGTTCTTCTGCGTCGTGCGCCCGGCCGGCCAATAGTGGCCGTTGAGTGTGAGGAAGATCTGGTCGTTGCCCTTGATCAGATCGTTCCACAACTGCCGGCCGTGCTCGGAGAACTCCGCCTCCTGACCCGGTCGGTCGGCCGAGACGAGTTCGTGGCTGGTCAGGATCACCGGCGCGTGCGGATGATCCGCCATCACCTTCCTGGCCCAGGCGATACCGGCCGGCGAGGGCCGCCAGTCCAGCGCGAGCACCAGCCATTCGCGACCGGCGGCGCGGAACAGGTGGTACGTGTTGTAGCCGTCGGCGGTCGCCCCGCCGAAGGAACGCTTGCCGCGGAAGCGTTGCGGTCCGAACGTGTCCAGGTACGGGGAACGCCCGCGCCGGTCGTCGGTGTTGGAATCGATGTCGTGGTTGCCGGCCAGCACGCTGTAGCCGACACCCTTGCGGTCGAGCATCTCGAACGCCCGGCCGATTCCGTCGAATTCGGCCTTGCGGCCGTTCTGCGTGAGGTCGCCCAGGTGCGACATGAAGACGATGTTGTCGTCCCGCGCGTGCTCCAGGATGTACCGGAAGGACGCCTCGATCGGGGCGCTGGTGATGCTCGGCTCGTCGAACATGTACTGCGTGTCCGGCATCACGACCAGCGTGAACCTACGGCTGTCGCCGTCCGGACGCCAGGCCGGCAGGTGTTGCGCGTCCACCGTGGAGTCGGCCGCCGCGGCGCCGGCGGCATCGTCGGCGGCGGCCGGGGAGGCACCCACCACACCCGCCGCGGTGACGCCGGCGCCCGCCAGCGCGGCGGAGCGCAGGAACGCCCGTCGTGCGGGTCCGGACAGGGGGGTGACGGGCGGCTGATCGCAGTCGTCGTCGTGCTGCTGACACATGATGGTTCTCCGGCGCCGAGCTGGTTGGGGGCATGCGCACGGTATTGGGTGGAAAACCCACGCAGATTGTCCGTACTGCCAACAACCGCCGTCGACCGGGTGAATTCGCAGATCGGCCGACTTCCGGCGGATCGGCAGGCGAGCCCACCACCGTGCCGAACGCCGCTGCCGGCGGCGTGCCGATCGTCGTGTGGGAAAGCTGTGGAGCCGATCCGGCGAACCTCCCGGGGTCTCGGGAAATACGCTGGACGACCGGTCGGTCGTCGCCGATGATCCGATGATGACCGAACCCCTCGACGATTCCTCGCCCCCGCCGTCCGACCCACTCATCGCCCGCCCCGGCGTCGTTCCCGAGCAGCGGGTCCGCTGGGTCTACCTGATCGGTCGGCCGCTGACCGCCCTGCTGGCCGGCGATCTGGCCCAGGCGCGCTACCAGACCGGCCTGGAATTGCCCGAATTCTTCGTCTCCGATCAGGCCCGCCGGCTGTGGCGGCGGCGCTTCGAGCAGGTGACCGCCGAACCCGAGAGTGCTCCGTGGCTGGCCCGGGCCGCGGTGTCCGAGCCGGACGGTGCGGTGGTGGGGTACGCCGGCTTCCACGGGCCGCCGGACGAGGTGGGCATGGTGGAGATCGGCTACACCGTGGTGCCCGAGGCGCGCCGTCGCGGTCATGCCCGGGCGATGCTGAAGTCACTGCTGGAGCGGGCCGCCCACGAGCCCGAGGTGAGGACCGTCCGGGTGACCATCGCGCCGGACAACGCGGCGTCGCTGGCCACCATCCGGGGTTTCCACTTCGTCGAGGTCGGCGAGCAGATGGACGAGGAGGACGGCCTGGAGATCATCTTCGAGGTGCCGGCCGACCGGATCCTCAAGGCGTGACGCCCCTCGCGGCAACGGTGCCCGCGGCCTCGCCGACCACCCGGCGAAAGTGCGGCCCGGCGAGCAATCGTGTGTCGGCCACGCTCGCCGGGCCCGCTCGCCGGCCACGCGGTGCGCTCACCCGCGTCACCCCGGCGCCCGCCGTCGCAGCGAACACCGCGGTGCGCGGGCCGTGCGCGGTCGCCACCCGCAGCATCTCGCCGGTCCGGCCGTCCGCGCCGGACTCGGCGATCGCCACCAGCCCCGAGTCCCGCGCGCCGCCGACCCGCCGGGCCCGGTGGACGCCCGGAACCCGGGGTCAGCCCTGCCCGGTGAACGCCCGGTGCAACCGCTCGACACCCTCGACCAATTGCTCCGGGCCCTCGGGGTAGGAGTACGCGACGCGCAGGTACGGAGCCGGCGGCTCGGCGGTGAAGTACGCCGGTCCCGGCGTCACCGCGACACCGGCGCGCAGCGCGGCCGAGGTCAACGCCGGAACGTCCTGGCCGTCGGACAGCCGCAACCAGAAGTGGTAGCCGCCGTACGGCAGTCGGCCCGGCAACAGCTCCGGCAGCCGCCGCTCCAGCGCGCCGGCCAGCACCCGGCGCCGATCGCGCAGCGCCGCGCTCAGCATGCGCAGGTGTTGCGGCCAGGCCGGCGCGCCGACCAGTTGCAGGGCGGCCTCTTGGAGGGGGCGCGGAACGAAGAAGCTGTCCACCGTCTGGACGGCGCGCAGCCGTTCGAAGGCCGGGCCGTGCGCGGTCAGGGCGGCGACGCGCAGGCTGGGTGAGGTGGGCTTGGTCAGCGAACGGATGTGCACCACCACGCCGTTGGGGTCGTCGGCGGCCAGCGGTGCGGGCAGCGGCGGCGCGTCCGCGTGCACGAGCCGGCGGGCGAAGTCGTCCTCCACGACGAACGCGCCCGCCTCGTGCGCGACGTGCAGCACCTCGGCACGCCGAGCCACGGAGAGCACCGTGCCGGTCGGGTTCTGGAACACCGGCTGGCAGACGAACGCCCGGGCCCGGGTGGCCGCGAACGCGTCGGCGAGCAGGTCGGTACGTACGCCGTCGCCATCCATCGGCACCGGTACCGGACGCAGCCCGGCGGCCTGCGCGACGGCCAGTACGCCGGGGTAGGTCGGCGATTCGACCAGCACCGGTGAGCCCGGTGCGACCAGCGAACGCAGCGCCGTGGTCAGTGCGTTCTGGCCGCCGGCGGTGATCAGTACGTCCGACGTGGCGACCGTGCCGCCGATGTCGCGGGCGAACCACGCGCGCAACTCCGGCAGGCCCTCCAGCGGCGGGCGCTCCCACGCGCCCGGACGGCGGCCGGCGCGGGAGAGCGCGGCGGCGAGCGCGCGTTCGGGTTGGAGGGAGGCGTGCAGATAACCGCTGTTGAGGTCGACCACTTCGGGCGGGGCCACCACGAGCGAGGACAACACGCCGGATGCGTCCGGGCTGCGCTGCGGCGGCAGGCCCGGTTCCGCGCTGAGCGCGACCTCCTGCCACGAGGTGTCGCCGGTCGGCGCGATCGGGCGGCTCGGCGCGGCGCGGTAGACGCCGGCCCCGGGCCGGGAGATCACGAGCCCCTCGGCGGCGAGCGTGGCGATCGCGCGGGAGACCGTCACCGGACTGACCCGATGCCGGTCCACCAGGGAGCGACTGGACGGCAGCTTCTCGCCCGGTGAGTAGCGGTTCAGCTCCCGGCGCAGGGTGGCAACAAGATCGACGGGACCGCTACTCTGACTCATGACAGTACAGGATAGCGCTATTCGACCGATGCCGATAGCGATCGGCGGCACCACCCTCGCCGCGCTCGCGATCGTGACCTTCTCGCTCAGCTTCCCGGCGACCGTGTGGGCCCTGGACGGGTTCGGCCCCTGGACGGTCACCGGGCTGCGCGGGCTGCTCGCGGCGCTGTTCGCCGGGGCGGGCCTGCTGGCGGTGCGGGCCCCGCTGCCCGCGCGGGCGGACCGGCTCGGGTTGGCCGTGATCGCCGTGGGCTGCGTGCTCGGCTGGCCGCTGCTCACCACGCTCGCGCTGCAGAGCTCGTCGACGGCGCATTCGGCGGTCGTGGTCGGTCTGCTGCCCCTGGCCACCACGGTCTGCGCGGTGCTGCGCGTCGGTGAACGGCCGAGTCGGTCCTTCTGGGCGGCGTCGGTCGCGGGTGCGGCGGCGGTGTTCGCGTTCGCCGTGCAACAGAGCAGCGGCGGGGTCGGCCTCGCGGACGTGTACCTGTTCGGCGCACTGGTGTTGTGTGCGGCCGGCTACGCCGAGGGCGGCCGACTGGCCCGGCACATGCCCGGATGGCAGGTGATCGCCTGGGGCGTGGTGCTCGCGGCGCCGGCCACCGCGCTGATCTCGGTACTGGGACTGGCGAATGAGCCGGTTCACCTCGATGCCCGAGGCATGGGTGGGCTGTTCTACCTGGCGGCGGTCTCCCAGTTCCTCGGCTTCGTCGGCTGGTACCGGGGGATGGCGGTGATCGGCGTGTCGGCGGCCGGCCAACTGCAACTGGGCCAGCCGCTGTTGACGCTGGTGTGGGCGGTGCTGATCCTGGGCGAGACGTTGTCGCCCGCGATGCCGATCGCCGCATTCGCCGTGCTCGGCTGCATCGTGCTGACCCAGCGCGCCAGGTCGACCCCCGCCCGGGCCTGACCCGGGGTCGGCACGAACACGGGTCCACGAGGGGCGGGTTCGGCGGGGGTGCGGACCGGCCGACGGCCCGACGGCCGACGCGGTCGCGGTGGAGATCGTCCGGCGGTACCGGGACGGTGCGTCCGGGGCCTGCCGCTTCGGGTGACCGGGGAGGCATGCCCCGCCCCGGCCACCGCGCGCAGCGCGCCGGTGACCCCGGACGCACGCACCGCTCGGCTACCGCCCGGTCGTGGACGGCCCGACGGCGCTCGTCCGGCGCCGACACCGCCGCCCGGGTGCGCGTGGGTCGGGTGACGCGGGCCTTGACCTTCCCGGGCGGACCGGGTCAGGCCACCGGGCGGATGCGGTCCACGCCGGCCCGCCGCAGCGCCGCCGCCAGGTTGTTCCGGGCCTCGGTCTGGGCGGCGATCCGGGCGTCCAGGACGGCCAATCGGTCCACGGCGATCCGGACGGCGGAGGCAGAGGGCGGTTGCGCGGCGACGTCGACGCCCGCGTCCAGGCACGGGAGGAAGGCACGCACGTCGTCCAGGGTGAGCCCGACGCCGAGCAGGTCGCGGATCGAGCGGACCCGGGCCACGGCGTCCTCGTCGTAGACCCGGTAGCCGTTCGCCGACCGGACCGATTCGATCAACCCCGCCTGTTCGTAGTGGCGCAGCGCACGCGGCGTCGTACCGGTCGCCTTCGCCAGTTCACCGATCCGCATCCGGACACCTCCGATCCGCACCACTCCTATCACGAGCATCCCGCCCGACCGGTGCCTGCCAGGGCCTGTCCTCGATCCCACGCCGAGTACCGCGACGCCCGGCCATCCGCCGTTCGGGCTCCTGGCTGCGCGCGTCTCGCCGGCTCGGCGAAACGCCCGAGGAGGATCGCCGCGCGGATGTTTCCCCGGCACGCCGATGCGCGGCACCGGAGGCGGCGGAGCCCGAGGCGGGATCCGAGACGGGTGCCGGCGCCCCGGGGTCGAAGCCGCAGGCTCCCCGAATGCGGCCTGTGCGATGCCGACACGACCTACGCCACGACCGCGCCGCCGTCGACCGGGAGGACCACGCCGGTGACGAAGGAGGCAGCGGGCGCGGTGAGTGTGGTGATCGCCCAGGCGACCTCCTCGGGAGCGCCGATCCGGCCCATCGGCGTGTGCGCGAGTTGCCAGGCGCGGATGGCGGCGTGCTGCTCGGGAGTCCAGCCCTGGTGGTCGGCGATCGGTGTGGTGATCGCGCCGGGGGCGATCGCGACGACCCGGACCCCGCGCTGGGCGAGTTCGACGGCCCAGCTGCGGGTGAGCAGTTCCAGGGCGGTCTTGGTCGCCGCATACAGCGAGTTGCCCGGCCAGGCGCGCTGCCCGACGGAGGTGGTGATGTTGACGACCACCCCGCCGGCGGCCTCCAGGAGCGGCAGAGCGGTCTGGGTGAGCAGGACCGGGGCGATCAGATTGGTGGCGAGCAGCGGGTCGATCGTCTCGCGGGTGTAGGTGCCCAGGTTGCCGGAGCCGACGATGCCTGCGTTGTTGACCAGGACGTCGAGCCGGCCGTGGGCGTCGGCGACGGTGCGCACGATGTGTTCGGCCGCGCCGTCGGCGGTGATGTCGGCGGTCAGCGCGGTGATCCGGTGGTGGCCCGCGGCGGTCTCGGCGAGCGGTTCGGCGCGGCGCCCGACGGCGATCACGTGCGCGCCCTCGGCGGCGAAGGCGTGCGCGGCGGCCCGGCCGATACCGGTACCCGCGCCGGTGATCACGACGACGCGGGGCGAGCGGGCGGTGAGGCTGTCATCGAGGTTCATGCGGCGATCGTGCAACCCTGCCGCCAACGACAGGGTCAAGCGATCGCGGGCGACCCCGGGCGGGCGACCCCGGGGTGTGCAACCCCCGGCGGGCGGCGAACGGGGAGCGGCGGCCGGGTGCGGGGTACGGGTCGGCGGTTGCGGATCCGACGCGGATGCTGTCGCAGGCACGCGCTTTCGGCTCGGCGCCGAGGCCGAGGCCGAGGCCGAGGTCGGAGGTCGAAGCTGGAGGCCGGGACCGAAGCCGGAGGCTCGTGGCCGTAAGCCGGGGCCCGACACCGGAAGCGCGAGGTTCGGGGCCCGAAGCCGGCGAGGCGTGAAGCCCGAAGCCCGAAGCCCAAGGCCCGATCCCAAGACCGAAGCCCGAAGCCCGAAGCCCAAGGGCCCGAGCCCAAGGCCGAAAGCCCGAAAGCCCGGAGCCCAAGGCCGAAAGCCCGCAGTCGGAGCCCGAGCCCCGACCGCGAAGAACGCCGTCTGCCGGCCCGGCCCCGGTCGGAAATCGGGCCCCGACGACCGGGCCCCGGGAGCCGCGCTCGGCCGGAATTCGGTGCCCCCGACGCGCAGGCCCCGGCCGTCGGATGCCTCGAACGCGCATGCGGGCCCGGGGACGTACGCTTGCGGATTGATTCCCTGGCTCTTCCATCCACAGGCGGAGGCCGTACATGTCCCAACCCGCTCCACGTTCGCGGTCCCGACCCCGGATCGCGATCTTCGGCGCCGGCAGCGTCGGCTGCCAGCTCGGTGGTCGGCTCGCCGCGTTCGCCGACATCACCCTGATCGGCCGCCCGGCCGTCCTGGACGCGCTCGCGGACGGCCTGACCGTCACCGGCGCGGGCCGTCCCGCGACGGTGGTCGGACCGGAGCAGCTGACCCTGGCCGAGACGCCGGACGCGGTGGCCGGCGCCGACTTCGTGCTGGTCACCGTCAAGTCCGCGGCCACCGCCGAGGCCGGCCGGCAGCTGGCCGGTCGGCTCAGCCCGGCCGCGATCGTGGTCAGCCTGCAGAACGGCGTGCGCAACCCGGCCGTGCTGCGGGCCGCGCTGCCCGGGCACACGGTGCTGGCCGGCATGGTCCCGTACAACGTGGTGCGGACCGAGCCCGCGGTGTTCCATCAGGGCACCTCGGGTGCGTTGATGATCGACGCGAATCCGCGGGCGATCCCGCTCGTGGACGTGCTGGCCGAGGCCGGCATCCCCGTGCAGGTCCGCGAGGACATGCCCGAGGTGCAGCACGCGAAGCTGCTGATGAACCTGAACAACGCGATCAACGCGCTGTCCGGCCTGCCGCTGCGCGATCAACTCGGGCAACGCGACTACCGGGCGTGCCTGGCGCTGTGCCAGGGCGAGGCGCTCACCGCGTTCCGGGCCGAGGGCATCCGGCCGGCCAAGCTGGGCCCCGGCTCCGCCGCGCGCAACCGGCAACTGCTGGGGTTGCCCGATCCGCTGTTCCGTCGGTTGGCGGGTTCCGCGCTCCGGATCGACGCGAAGGCACGCTCCTCGATGTGGGAGGACCTGCAACGGGGTCGGCGGACCGAGGTCGACAGTGTGCAGGGCGAGATACTCGCGATCGCCGAGCGCAACGGACTGACCGCGCCGGCCAATGCGCGCCTGATCGAGCTGATCCGCGAGGCGGAGACCGCACCGGCCGGGCAGTCCCGGCAGTGGAGCGGGCCGGATCTGCTGGCCGAACTCACCGCGGCGGTCGCGACCGCCTGACCGGGCCCGACACGCCCCGCTGCCGGATGGGCGTCCCCGGCCCGAGCCACGCGACCCGGCCGCCCGGTGAACCCGGCCGCCCGGTGAACCCGGCCGCCCGGTGAACCCGGCCGCCCGGTGAACCCGGCCGCCCGGTGAACCCGGCCGCCCGGTGAACCCGGCCGC